>CAMMFK010000103.1 GCA_946496115.1 uncultured Clostridium sp. | reverse complement strand
TTTTTATCATTACTATTTAAGCTATCATTTGAAAGAGGTAATGGTTTTCCATAAGTTTGTGAAATGTCATATACATAAGTATATCTATATGTAAGATATTCTATTTTTTCTTCTTGTTTTGTATCTTTATCTTCGGAATCTAATAAACTATCTTGTCCTTCTAATTTCTTTTTAGTATAGCTTCTTTTTATAGGATAAATAATTTGTATTCCTTTTGCACCTTTCTTTAAGTTCCTACCCATAGCTTTCCACTTCGCAAAACCTGCTACTTGTGTCGCTTCCGGCATTTGTGAAAAAATAAGAAAAACATTATTAAAACTATAGTTGTGAAAGTTCTTACTAAATTTTAAAAATTTTTCATATTCACCACTATTTACGAGGTTTTGCACACCTTCGACAATTTTATTAAAAAGTTCCTTTGTTTTATTTTCCTTATTATCTGTTTTTGACATATCTAAGCCACTCCTTTCAATACTTTTTGTTCCCATTTATTTATAAAAGCTAATTGCTTTTTATCTGGACTTTTGTTATTTTTTGTTCTACTTTGTACTACTTTGTTGTTTTTTACTTCAATAGTAACTAATGACTTTTTAGGCTTTCTTATATCTCTCATAAAATAAATATCACATGTTCCAGCGGCATATTTTTCAGCATAAGTTCTTACACAATTATTTTGTTGTTTACTTTCATCTTTAAGCGATTCTACTGTAAGTGCTGGAAATATGATAAATTTATTATTTTGATATTTATTTATAGATAATTCTTTTCCTCTTTTAATTATTGCTTTTTTCATAAGCTTGTTGCATTGAACCTTATATTGCTTAGATAATTTATCATGTTCTATTTCTAAATCTTTTGGAAAAGCATATTTATTATTTTTTAAATCAAGACCTAAAAGTTTTGCGAATCTTAAATAATCGGAGTATAAATATGTATCTACTTTTTCTCGACACATTTTAGAATACTTTATAAAACGATTTAAACTAATGTATTCTGCGATTTCCTCTAAATTTGTTGTATTGCTAACATAAGATACATAATTTTCTAAATAATGTATTTTTCTAATGTTCTTTTCTTTCAATAGCCTCAAAATTTTTAATTGAGTATATGTTATATTATGCTTTTTCATAAAGTCATAATAATCTTTTGAAATTCCAAAAATTTTTTGAAAACTACCGAAATTTTTGAACTCGTGAGTTTTTTGAGCTAAATTATATAATTTCATTTTACAAAGCATTTCTACTATTGGCATTTGTTCCTTTTCTTTTAATAATCTTAATAAATCAATATAGGTAGAATGTTTTGCAATATCCCATATACAAGAGTATTTATATTCTGTATCTTTTAAGAGCTTTTTTATATTATTTGGAAATACTATCGAATAATCAATAAGTGAATAACCTCTAGTATATTGCCTCCATTTTTTATCATTTATGTAATATCCATTATCATGATATATGTAAATGTATTGTTGACATTTTGAAACTCTTTCATTTACATATACATCTCTATAGTAATTATCTGTAGGTATTTCTCTTGCAAATTCGGCAACAGAAGTATGATGTTCATGCATTGCATCTATTACAGTTTTTAGTTCAAAATATCTTATTACAAAAATATTATTTACTTTGTCTAAAATCGAAATGTAATCTTTAAATGCTTTATATTTTAAATTAGATCTTCTAATCAAATAAGTATTATGACAATTAGGACATCTTACTTCTTGATTTATTTTCTTTTTGCTAATAAAGTAACTCTTACAATTAGTACAAAAGCATTTGTTTTTAGCTGACTTTATAATTAAGTTATGATATACAGCTTGTTTATCCACAAAATTATCCCAACCATTAGGAAATGATGGTGTATCATCTAATATTTTTAAAATTTCTCTATGAGCTTTTTTAATATATCCCATTATGCCACCTCCGAAAAGATAGAAATTTGAGCATTTTTTTCGTCTTCTTTTTTCTGCTCTTTTTCGTCTTGCTGAGTTTCATTTTCAGCTTTTTTTACAGGTGGTGGTGATACCTTTTTTTCTTTTATACCTAATTCTTCATTACTATGTTTAAAATAATTAGCAGCCCATAAGCAAACAATTCTATCATTTACCATTGCTACATTGCCCTGTTTTACAGTTCTTGCTTTTTCATAAACATACTCATACATACCTTTTATAGTCTTTTCTTTATTATCAAATTTGTCCTGTAATTCTGGCAAATCCTTTATCTGATTAAAAATAGTATAAACATTAAAATTATTCATTTCCATAACTTCTTGTTCTAATCTCTTTAATCCTTCCATATTTTTCATTCCTTTCAATTTTTAATTTGTTTAAATCTTTGAAAAAGTGGATTATTTACTTTTTCCTTTTCCATATATGATTTATAATTGTTAATTCCATACCTTTGTTGCTTTAGTTGTCTTTCTTTTTGTACTTCTTCTAGTAATTGTGGCAATTCATCATAAGTATAAAAGAAAGAGATAAGATTTTTAAAATAAATAATCTTATCTC
>CAMMFK010000102.1 GCA_946496115.1 uncultured Clostridium sp. | reverse complement strand
TAATAGAATATTATATTTCAAGTTTAGTTAATGAACTTGCAAAATAGGAGGTCAAAATTATGAAGAGAAAAAGAAGAAGAGGAAATGGCGAAGGTACAGTATTTGAAGATAAGAAGAATAAAAGATGGATTGGTCAATATATATCAGGAACATCTGCAGATGGAAAAACCATTAGAAAATCAGTATATGGGAAAACTCAAAAAGAAGTCTTAAATAAATTAAATGAGATTAAATATAAAATGAATAATGATATGTATATAGAAAAAAATGGGATTGAATTAGTGAAAATCATGGAAGATATTAGAGAAGAAAAACTGGCATCTAATACAATTTCAGGTGGTCAATATGCTAGATTAAAATGGACTATCAATAAAATTAAAAATAGCAAAATTGGAAATATGAAAATACAGGATATAACCAAAGATGATATTCAAGAATTTCTAAATTCTATTAAAGATTTAAGTGATTCGTATATCAAGAAAATTTATGAACAATTTGTACAAGCATATCGTAGAGCAGAAATCAAAAAATACATTTCATATAACCCAATGTATGAAGTTATAAAACCTAAAAGCAATAAGCAAACAAAAGTAGTTGAAGCATTAAATATCAATGTGCAAAAAGAATTTACACAATATTTGAATAAAGTTTCAATAGAAAATGAACCATATAAAAATATATTTTTAATACAAATGTATATGGGATTAAGAATAGGTGAAGTACTTGCATTAAGCAAAGAAAATGTTGATTTAGAAAATAAAGTTTTATATGTTAAGAGGACACTAACAAATGATAAAGAATTTGCCATTATTTTAGGAAATAAGACAAAAACATATTCAGGTAATAGAACTTTACCTATTCCAGATTTTTTAGTGCCAATTTTTGAAGAACAATTAAAATATACAAATGCAAATTTACACAATTTAATATTTACAAATAATGATAGTTATATAAGAACATCTGCAATCAATAAAGAACTAAAAAGAATTTTCAAAGAAGAATTAAATGTAGATTCAAAGAATATTAGTACCCATTGTTTAAGACATACCTATGGAACAAGATGTATTGAAGCAGGAATGACAGCAGTTGTTCTGCAAAGATTAATGGGACATAAAGATGTAACTGTAACTTTAAATACATATACATCTGTATTTAATAAGTTTAAAGAAGATGAACTTGAGAAAGTAAATACTTATTTAAATAATAACCAATTAAATTTTGTAAATAACAGCAATTAAATACCAAATATATAGTATTGCAAGCTTCCTATTTGTAAGTACAAGTACTACAAATAGAGCTTGCAAAAATTGGGAGAACCCAAACCCCTTTAAATTGTTTTTGGGAAAACAAGGAGGAATAGAATGCCTAAAGATAAAAAAATAAATATACGATTAACTGAAAAAGAGAAAAATATAATTGAACTAAAAGCCAAAAAGTTGAATATGACTATTACAAAATTTATCATAAGTTCTTGTTTAAAAGATAAAATTGTTATTGTAAAAGGACTAGATAGAGTAGATACTGAACTTAGAAGAATAGGAAATAATATCAATCAATTAACAAGACTTGCAAACGAAAAAATAATCACAGTAATTAATTTGAAAGAACTGCGAATGGAAGTGAATAATATATGGCAATTATTGAAGCAATTAGTTCAAAAGCAAACATAAAAAGAATTATATGCTATGTTACACAAGATAAAAAAACAAATGTAAATTTAATTTCTGGAAAAGATTGTATGGCTGAAAGTTGTTTAGAAGAAATGCTATACACAAAAAATCTATATCACAAAAATAGTGGTAGACAATATATACATATTATTCAAGCATTTGATCCTAAAGATAATTTATCTGCAGAACAAGTTCATAATGTTGGAATTAAATTAGCAAATACTTTTAATGGATTTCAAGTATTAGTTGCAACGCATATTGATAAAAATCATTTGCATAATCATTTAGTTATAAATTCTGTGTCATTTGAAAATGGATATAAAATTCAAATGAGTAAAAAAGATTTACAGTATATAAAAGATTACTCGGATAAATTATGTTTAGAAATTGGAGCTTCAGTTATTCCTAAAAAAGAAAAAACAAATTATATAAAAAGAAATGAATATAGAGTAGCTGAACAAGGTAAAAGTTGGAAATTTAAATTAATGAATGCAATTGATTTATCATTAGCAGAAAGTAATTGTAAAGATGATTTCATTAAAAATATGAATAAATTAGGATATCAAGTTAATTGGACAGATGCAAGAAAATACATTACATATACAACACCTGAAGGATATAAATGTAGAGATAATAAATTATATGATGAAAAATATTCAAAAGGAGCAATGGAAAATGAATTTAGAAGAATTGAAAAAGAACAATCAAATTGTACAAGAAAATCAAGTAGTTCCATCAATAGTAAAGATGTATTATTATCTAATAGAGCCAGAGATAATCAAGGATTTATATCAAATGGAACAAGCAATAGTAGAAGATATAACAATTATGAAAAAGAAAGTACAAGATACACAGGAAAAGTTATTAAAGGACAATATTCGAATGAACGAAGAAATGAAAAAATTGGTAGAGGAAAAATTGAAAAATCAATTTTACA
>CAMMFK010000101.1 GCA_946496115.1 uncultured Clostridium sp. | reverse complement strand
TTAACAGAACATTTAAAAGTTCATCAAAAAGATAACCATTCAAGAAGAGGACTTTTAAAAATGGTAGGAAGTAGAAGAAATTTACTAAACTACTTAGCAAAAAAAGATGTTCAAAGATATAGAGATATCGTATCAAAACTTGGACTAAGAAAATAATATTTAAGAGCAGGCGTTTTGCTATTAATTGTGCTACGCCTGCTTATTAACGCTTAGGAGGTTTTATGTTTAAATTATATGAGACAGAGTTAGCAGGAAGAAAGCTAACAATTGAAACAGGCAAATTTGCTAATCAAGCAAATGGAAGTGTCACAGTTAGATATGGAGATACAGTTGTAATGACAAATGTTACAGCATCAAAAGAACCTAGAGATGGGGTAGACTTTTTCCCATTATCAGTAGACTATGAAGAAAAGCTTTATGCAGTAGGAAGAATTCCAGGAAGCTTCAATAGAAGAGAAGGAAAGCCAGCAGATAAAGCAATATTAATATCAAGAGCAATTGATAGACCAATAAGACCATTATTTCCACATGATTTTAGAAATGATGTATGTGTAGTTAACACAGTACTTTCAATGGACCAAGATTGTAGCCCAGAAGTATGCGCAAATATTGGTACATCAGCAGCTCTTTCAATATCAGATATTCCATGGGCTGGACCAACAGCAGCAGTTCAAGTTGGATATGTAAATGATGAAATAATCATAAATCCAACAGAAGAACAAAGAAGAAATAATAGATTAAGATTAACAGTTGCTGGAACTGAAGAAAAAATCACAATGATTGAAGCAGGAGCTGATGAAATACCAAATGATATTATGCTTGAAGCAATTAAAAAAGCTCATGTAGAAATCAAAAAACTTTGTGGGTTTATTAAAAACATAAAAGATGAAATCGGCAAGCCAAAATTCGAATATCAATCATTTTCTGTTACACCTGAATTCTACAAAGCAGTTTGCGATAAATTTGAACAAGCTATGTATGAGGGTGTACAAGAGCAAAATAAAGAAATAAGAAATGACAATGTTGACAAAATTGCTGAAGAAATCAAAAATTTAGCAATTGAAATGTATGGAGAAGACGCAGAAGAGGAATACGCATTTGATATAGCAACATCAGTTCATGACTTAGAAAAAGCTTGTGTTAGAAAAATGATATTAAAAGAAAATAAAAGACCAGATGGCAGAAGAATCGATGAAATAAGACCACTTAGTGCAGAAGTAGGACTTCTTCCAAGAACACATGGTAGTGCACTTTTCTCAAGAGGACAAACTCAAGTCTTATCAGTAGTTACACTTGGAACAAAAGAAGATGAACAATTACTTGATGGACTAGATACAGAGACAAGTAAAAGATATATGCACCAATATAATTTCCCAGGATATAGCGTTGGAGAAGCAAAACCATCAAAAGGACCTGGTAGGAGAGAAATAGGACATGGAGCTTTAGCAGAAAAAGCATTAGTTCCAGTAATTCCAAGTATTGATGAATTCCCATATACAATAAGAGTTGTATCAGAAGTTCTTGAATCAAACGGTTCAACTTCACAAGCAAGTATTTGTGGAAGCACCTTGGCACTTATGGACGCAGGTGTTCCAATTAAAAAGCCAGTAGCAGGAATTTCTTCAGGATTAATAACTGACCCAGAAAATCCAGATAATTATATTGTACTTACAGATATTCAAGATATTGAAGACTTCTTTGGAGATATGGACTTCAAAGTTGGCGGTACAAAAGATGGAATTACAGCTATTCAAGTTGATATAAAAATAGATGGTCTAACATATGATATAATTGAAAAAGCATTCGAAAGAACAAAAATTGCTAGAGATTATATTATAGACGAAGTTATATTAAAAGCAATTCTAGAACCTAGAAAAGAACTTTCAAAATATGCACCAAAAATTGTTGCAACAGTTATTCCAGTCGATAAAATAAAAGATGTAATAGGTGCTGGCGGAAAGACAATTAACAAAATAATAGATGCAACAGGTGTAAAAATAGACATTGAAGAAGATGGCCATGTAGCAATTTACTCAAACGATGCAGATAATGCAAACAAAGCGTTAAAAATGATAGAAGATATTATAAGAGTTTTAGAAGTTGGAAAAGTTTACGATGGTGTAGTAACAAGAATAGCACCATTTGGAGCATTTGTAGACTTGGGTGGAGGAAAAGAAGGATTACTTCACATATCTAAAATTTCTAGCAAACATATTAATAAAGTAGAAGATGTTCTTAGTGTAGGAGATGAAATAAAAGCCAAAGTTACTGAAATAGATAACCAAGGCAAAATATCATTAAATATGAGAGATTTAGAACATCACGAAGAATAAAAAAAATAACCTGCTTTTGGGAGCGCATCCTTAAAGCAGGTTTTTACTTTTGGGTCGGTCCTTTTTGTAAAATAAAAAATTTTACGTTTAGGACCGTCCCCAAAGCAAAATATTTTACAAAAAGGACCGTCCCCATTGTAAAATCTCTTTTAAAATTATTGTAAAACAAAACTTTATGTAGTATAATATAAAAGGAGAGTTTTTATTAAAAAACTAAACAACAAACAAAACATGCGGATAAACAAACTTTAATTATGCTTTGAAGGAATAATAGACCAGCTATAAAAAGTCAATAGAAAATTTAAAATTTCTCAAAAAATTTTT
>CAMMFK010000100.1 GCA_946496115.1 uncultured Clostridium sp. | reverse complement strand
TGAAATGGAGGAAATCGTATGAGTTCAAAAGGTTATACTGTAGGCACATATATTATAAAATCGGAGAAAAAGAACTCTGATTTGCCAATGTGTCCTATATGTAAGAAGTGTAAAGATAGATCTATTTGTAGTAATAGAAAAAGTAAAAAAGAAATGAATAAATGTAAAAAATGTAAAAATTGTAAAGATAGCGAAAAATGTGATAAGTTTTATATTAACGAACAACACAAAGCAACTTTAACAATAGCCAAAGATGCAACCACAGGTGCATCAATAAGGAAAACATTCACAGGAAGTACGGAAGAAGAAGCATTAGATAAAATGTATAAATACAAACTGGAAATGAAAAAATCAGGAAATGCTATTGAGTTTAAGAAAACAGAAAAAACAATAGCAATTTTAGCACAAGAAATAGAAGACTCAAAATATAGAATGGGTAAAACAAAAGCAAATGCTTACAATACGAATATGTCAACACTTGCAAGAATAAAAAAATACAAGTTTGCAAATATTCCAATAGATAGAGTAACAAGAAAACAAATTGAAAATTTTTTACAAGAAGAAAGAGTAAAGTCAAATTCTACAATAAAGAAAGATTACAGAATGTTAAAATATGTATATGAGTATGCAAGTCATAGAATGCATATTATAAATAACTTTTTTGAAGGAATAAATGCAATAGAAAGACCGAGAAGTCTGAAAGAAGATAAAGATGTAGTTGCATTAACAATTACAGAACAAAACAAATTAGAAGATTACTTAGAAACTCACTCATCAAGGTATAAAAACATTATACTACTGTGTTTATATACTGGAATGAGAATAGGCGAAGTATTAGCATTAAATTATACAGATGATATAGATTTAGAAAATAAAATGATAAAAATAACAAAGACATTAACAAAAGATAGGAATAAGAAAACAGTTATTGGTCCAACTAAAACCAAAAGTGGCAAAAGAAATATTGAAATAAATGAATTAACAGAAGATATTATAAAAGATTCAATTAATAATAAAATAGAGAATAAAAATAAAATTCTTTATTGCCAAGAAAATGGACAATTGTATGTAGATAATACAATTAATTCAGCATTTAAGAGAATATGTAAAAATGCAGGAATTACAAAACCAGTAAATACACATATGTTAAGACATACTTTTGCAACTAGATGTATTGAGGCAGGTGTAGATTTACCAGTATTACAAAAATTAATGGGGCATGCCAATATAGAAACAACAATAAATACTTATGGAGATATTTACAATTATTACAAACAAAAAGAAACACAAAAAGTAATTGATTATTTAAAAAGAGAAAGAGCATAAAGTGCATTTAAAATTGAAAAATATAAATTTTAGATTAATACTAAAATCAGAGTTTTAAAAAAATGTTTTAAAATATAAATAGTATCATAAAACATTGATAAATAAAAGGTTGTGGTGATTTGAGAAAGCTACCACCTCGACCATTTTTAAGGATTTTTTAAGAAATTCTAGAAAATTTCAAAAAAGTCTAAAATGAGAAAAAGCAGATGTCTGTAGCATTACAGCACCTGCTTTTAATTTTGTCAAATCCTCTAAAATTCTTGAAAATTCTGAAAAAATTTCAAGAACAAATTTCAAAAATTATTTTTTTATCTAAAAAAATTTCCAAAAAATTTCAAGAATAGCAATCCCTTATCCTGTCTTGGTTAGGAGGACTACTTATGCTAACTTTTGTACCTCATAAAATAAGTGAAGATTACAAAAAAGTAGAATTTTATCGTGTTAATAAAGATCTTTGTGATAACGAATTATACAAAGATTTAAAGCCTACATCAATTTTATTATATTCACTTTTATGTGATAGATTATCTATTTCATATGCTAATGAAAACAAAGACAATAATTTCAAAAATAAATTACATTATTATGATGAAAATGAAGATGTATATGTAATTTATACGAGAATTGATTTAGAGAAGAAATTGCATATTGGTAAACAATCTTTATGTTCTGCATTTAAAGAACTCGTTAAAGCTAATTTAATTAGAGAATTAAGGCAAGGTAATAATAAACCTAATAAAATTTATGTAGGAAAAACTATATCAGAAATAAAAGAGGATTTTGTAAATTGGAAAGCTGAAAATCAGACTTCAGGAAATCCATTTTTAATCTCTCCGGAGGTCTTAAAATCAGATGCAAATAAGAATAATATATTAAATAAAAAGAATAAATATTTAAATTATCAAGGAAGAGATTATTCTGATATGGATTGGAATAAATTATATGCAAATTATAATTTTGAAAATAATTGATTTTAGAGGAGGTTTTGTATGGAAAGATTAGAATATCATCAAGAAAAAGATTATTTAATACCTAATATAGCAATAAAAAATAATTTAAGTAATTATCAAATAGGAAAATATGGATATTTAAGGCTTGATTATCTAAAAAAGCATAAAAAAGGTTATTATACTGAGTTAATGCTAGAAGCAACATTGCCAGAGCATATTGTAGCTATTGATAAAGAAGCAAATGCACAAGTAAAAAATATAATTAAAAACTTATCTAAAGCTAATAATGTTGATGAAATGTTAAAAGAGAGTAGCCCTTTTGAATGGGTAAGATTAATGAATAATTTTAAAAATACTGCTGAAGAAATTGTTTTAAAAGATTTAATTTATAACTAAATTTTAGGAGGAATAAAGTTTGAAAAATAAAATAAAAAGAACTCCATAATAAATAAACGCAATTGAATAC
>CAMMFK010000099.1 GCA_946496115.1 uncultured Clostridium sp. | reverse complement strand
TTTTATATATGTATTAATCCATTTTTTATAGCTAATAGTGTAATTTCTATTATAAAATCATTATATAGCTTTATAACTGTACGTTCTCCTAAATATAATTCATCTTTTATTTTATCAAAACTATATCCTGTGAATTTGAAAAACACAATTTTATAAACATCATTATCTTTAATTTTTAATTCTTTAAGCTCATCTTGAATTAGTTTTTGCCACTTTCTATATTCTTCAATTTTTTGTCTATACTTATATTTTTTACAGCTTGTATTTCAGTAGTTCTATTTATTTTATTTTTACTTTTGATAAAAGAGTTTATATCTCTATTACTTTGAGTTTCTTTACTTAATTCTAATCCTTCAATAATAGAATCAATTTTAGGATATTCTTTAACTTTTAGTTTTACATAGCTCAATATCTTTTTTACCCTCATTTTTATTCCTCCAAATCTCCATTATATAGATCTAAATCTATTTCTGTTTCAAGTTCTTCAATATAAGTATCTTGTTCCTCAATAGTTTCTTTTAAGAATTCTGATAGTAATTTACATTCAATTAAATTTTCTAAAAGATCTTTAACTGTGTTGATATTTATAATATTTATTTTATTATTATATTGAAATATAAGTATTCTTTCTTCTTTATTTTTTATAACGATATATTCAACTTCATCTCCAAAAATTTTATCTCTAAATTTATTTTTTATTATTTCCATTTACATTACCTCCAAATAAAAAAATCACAACTAATTGTTGTGTTACATATCTAAATCCATCTCACTTTCTTCTGATTCATTTGAAGTAGGAGAAGGGATATTTTCATATAAACCTTCAAAAAATTCAGGTGGATATTCTCTCTGTTCAAAATTACATTTACTTTTTCTTTTCTTATTTTTCTGTTTTTCCTGCCTTTGTTCAAGTTCTTCAACTCTTGCAATTACCCATCTTTTTATAGTTGCAAAATCGCTTTTATATTCAACTCCTTTAGATTTTTTATATAATGATAATTCTTCTATACATTTATAAGTTTTATTTTCTCCATATATATTAATTAACTCTTTATATTCAAAATCATATAAATATACATTTTCTGAATATTTTTTCTTTGTAACTGTGTGTGTATTTATATTTTTATTATTTATATTATTATCTTCCGATATTTGATGGGTAGCCTCTACATTTTTTGATGGAGAGGGGTACACATTATTTAATGGGTAGGGTACATCGTGAGGATAAATTTTTCTTTGTATTATTTCTTTATTTTCATTTCTAATAAGATCGACCATTATATAATTAAATTTTCTTAAATCTGCTAACCAACTTGTAATTGTCTTAGGATCAACTCCCAATTTCTCTCCTAAATATTTATTACTTGCATAGCAATATCCTTCTTTATTAGAAAGAGCAGTAATTAAAGCATACAGTAATTTTTCGTTAGGTTTTAAACTGTTATTGAATAACACAGTAGCAGGAATAACAGCAAAATAACCAATTCTATTTACTTCATTCTCTGTATCCACTTCTCTTATCACTTTCCTTTCCTGCTATAATACAAGCATATAATAATAAGCTAACATTAGCTCCTATAAAAATTCCTATAATTAATCCTGTCCAAAACATATTTAGTACCTCCTTTTCAAATCAAATCCCTTTTTTGAGCATTTTCGTATATTAATGCTAATAAATTACTTTTAATAGAAATTAAGGCTTTAGAATCAATTTTTAAGCTTTTTAAAATATCTTCGTCTTTAAATTTTTTAAAATATTTTAAAACCAAAAATTTATGGGTAATAGGGGAGTGCTTATATAAAAAAGCAAGTACCTTTTTATAAGTACCTGCCATCTTCTATATTCTAATATCAAACTATCATTATTTAGTTTTATAATTTGATCCTCTAAAGTATTTCCTTTTGAAGTTTTACTTTTTAGCCAAGCTCTATTCGTTACATCTATTGCATCAATAATATTTGTTCGTCTTTCGCTAATTAAATCATCTATATTATTGTAATTATATAAATAAAATGATATTTTCTTTATTATTTCTTTTTGCATATCAACTTTTCTCCCTTCAGAAAAATAGGCACAAAAAAAGACAACAAATTATAAAATCTGTTGTCAAATTCTTTTGTATTATATTTCACAATAAATTTTTATAACTGATAATATGGAGGTTATTATAAAAAATCTATTGTTTTTTGTTATAAAATTTTTATTCACATTTTATACTTTCTCAAACTTTTTCAGCTTTCTTTAAATATATATTAGCCTTTGTTAGCCTTCCTCAACTACTTATGTGCAACTGCTTACAAACTGCTTGACAAGTATTTTTGAATATGGCTTGTTTCTAAGGATAGAGGCTATACCCAAGCGTCCACTCCGACCACTGTAAAAAGGAATTACTAAATCCAGTAATTCCTTATTTAATTAGTATTCTAATGTTTTTTATTTTTCATTCTTGTTTAGTAATTTAGTTTAATTCTAAGCATTTTTAAAGTTTATTTATTAAGCTTTTCTTATGTTTAGTTTTTTATTACTAAACATTTTTTATTTTTATTTGATTTCCATTCGTATAACTTTTTTTCAATTTTTCTTTTAAGCATATAAAAGTCCTCCTTATTATTATAATATATTTTATCAAATATATTATACATAGTTAACTTTTTTACACGAATATTCTCTATCAAATGCCGTTTTTTCATACGAATATTCTATACCAAATGCCGTTTTTTTGCATGAATATCTTAAATTAGTTAAA
>CAMMFK010000098.1 GCA_946496115.1 uncultured Clostridium sp. | reverse complement strand
ATATAAAGGCGATTTAATTGACGTATCCAAAGAGGAAGCAAAAATAATTTTAAATCTAATAGAAAAACTACAAAAAGAAAATAAAGAACTAAGAAAAGGACAAAAAAGTTTAATGCAAAGTAGAAAGAAATGGAAAGATAGATATTATAAATTGAAAGCTAAAAGTAGAAAAATAATAGATTTAATGGCACAAAATATAGAACTACAACAGTTTGCAAATATAGATACAACAGACATAGATTTAGTTTGAAAATAAAATATAAAAAAATAAAACCGAAATAAGAAAAAAGGGCATAGTTCCCCCTTACCCCCAAAAAATAAAATTAAGTTATGGGAGTTAAATTAGAATTTTGAGAATTAACTAATAATATTATTTCTTCTGATGTAAGTCCAAGAGACAATAATTGTTTTGCTGATTGCATAAAATTGTTTTTAGTATATTTAATTCTATCTTTATCACTAGTTTCAACTTTTGATAAATCTGAAGGATTAAATACTTCGCCAGTAGATAACATATGGTAGATGGTAACTAAAATTTTTCTTGCAATAGCAATAATTGCTCTTTTCTTACCTCTACGTTTAGAAATTTGTTTGTATTTGACAGCATAGTAATCGCAATCTTTATCTGTAACAGCTGCGTGAGCAACTTCAACAAGTGCAGGCTTAATATAAACACCAGCTCTTGAAATTTTAACAGACTTTTTCTTACCAGCAGATTCATTACAACCAGGTGCAAGACCAGCCCAAGAGACTAAACGGTAGTGAGAAGAAAATTGACTCATATCAGTACCAATTTCTGAAATAATAGATATGGCGGAATTTCTATCAACACCAGGTATAGTGCATAAAAACTTAATATAGTCCTCATAAGGTTTTACTACAATATCGATTATCTCTTTTAAAGATTTAATGGTTGAATTAAGATAATCAATATGATTTTGGATGAGTAACATACGTTCTTTTTGTGCATCTACCCAAGAAATACCATTGATAGAATTTAAAATATCTTCTTCAGAAGCCTTACAACGTTTATCAACATTTTTTAAAATATCCTTATCGGAATATTGATTTTGTGATATAATAGTGTTGATGATAGCAGAGGAAGATTTGCCAAATATATCAGAAAAGACCATATCTAATTTGCAATTGCCTACTGTAAGAGCATTCGTAAATCTGTTTTTCTCAGAGGTACGCATATTAGTTAATTTGTAGAGATAACGAGTAAGCTCTCTAAGAACCCTGATGTTTTTAGGCGGAATAAAACTGTGACGTACTATTCCAAGCTTAAAGAGGTCAGCAATCCATTTGGCATCCTTGTTATCATCTTTTTCGCCTTTAATACACCTAACCCATTTAGGATTAGAAACGACGACATTAGAAATATAACCTTCTAATGCATTGTATACAGGAATATAATACTTTCCAGTAGATTCCATGCATACATTCTGACAGTCGTTAGCTGATAACCAATTTCTAAAATCAATAAGTGAATTAGGAAAGGTAGAAAAACGTTTACGAGAGTATTGTGGTTTGATGGATGTAGAGTCACAAATAACTGCTACAATAAAAGATTTGTGCACATCAACACCACAAGCTTTTTGATAAATAATTTCCATTTCAAAAACTCCTTTTTTAAAAATATTTGGGAATAAAGGGACTGTGCAATTAACACTATAAAATTAACTATCAGTCAATGATTAGTTTACAGCCTCAAGGGACTACTTATGTGTGCTTGAAACAACTGCACTTGCACTGTTTAATATACTGATTTAATTTGTGGAATTACACAAAAGCCTGCAACTCCTCCTACCGTGCTTTGTAGTATATATTCCCTTGAAATATTATATAAAAAATATGCTTCGAACTCAAGGTTTTCATTCCTATGTGTGCCTTTGAGCGAAGCGAGAAAGGAATGAAATTTAATATGGAAAAAAATATATATGGTAGAGGTGCTAGTATATTAAAAGATGGTACTTCACTAGATGTAAAAACTGGATCTTGGAAAAATAGATTTCCATCTCATAGTAAAGAAAAATGTAAAAATTGTATGTTATGCGTACCATATTGTCCTGAAGGATGTATTATACAAAAAGATAATATTTTAGTTGGTATAGATTTAGATTATTGCAAAGGTTGTGGAGTATGTTCAAAAGTATGTCCTTTCAAAGCAATAGAAATGAAAGATAGTAAGGAGGAATAATTATGGCAATTAGAGAAAGATTAAGTGGAAACGAAGCAGTTGCAACTGCTATGAAACAAATTAATCCTGATGTTGTTGCAGCCTACCCTATAACACCATCTACAGAAATACCTCAATACTTTTCTAACTTTGTATCAAATGGTAGTGTTACAACAGAGTTTATTGCTGTTGAAAGCGAGCATAGTGCAATGTCTGCTTGTATAGGTGCTGCAGCTGCTGGAGCAAGAGTTATGAGTGCAACATCTTCGCAAGGCCTTGCATATATGTTTGAAATGCTATACATAGCTTCTGGTATGAGAATGCCCCTTACTTTAATAGTAGCAAATAGAGCATTATCTGCACCAATAAATATACATAATGATCATTCTGATTCAATGGGTGCAAGAGATTCTGGCTTTATCCAATTATATTGTGAAAATAATCAAGAAGCATATGATAATGCAATAATGGGTGTTAAAATTGCAGAAAAAGCAAAATTACCTGTTATGGTTTGTTATGATGGATTTATAACTTCTCACTCTGTTGAAAATATATCTCTTATGGAAAACGAAGAAGTAAAAAAATTTATT
>CAMMFK010000097.1 GCA_946496115.1 uncultured Clostridium sp. | reverse complement strand
AAGTTACATTTTGCAATATTCTTTTTACTGTGTTTCTGTTCCAACCTCTTTTTATACCATCTTTTCTTGTATGTCCATTTCCAACTATTTCTGATGGTACTAGAGTTCTTTCATCTGTTAGCAATTTTCCTATTTCAGTTGGTGTCTTTCCATTTCTTGCTAGCATAAATATTCTTCTAACTATCGGAGCAATATCTGGGTCTATTACATAATGGTTATTGTCTAATGGGTCTTTCTTATATCCGATAAGTAGGATATGTTGTCATTACTTTGCCTTCTCTTGCTCTCGTTTTCTTTCCATTCCTTACTTTTCTTGATGTATCTCTTAAAAACCATTCATTAAAAAATGCCTTAAATTGCACCATATCTTCTGATGTTTCAATTGCACCTGTGTCTATATCATCTGTTACTGCTATAAACCTTACACCTTTTTCAATGAAAAACTCATCTAAATAATACGATATTTTACTTGATAATCTTCCAAATCTAGATAAGTCTTTTACTATTACTAAATTGATTTTCTTATTTTCAATGTCCTTTATCATTCTATTAAAGTCTGGTCTGTTAAAAGTAGCTCCAGAAACTCCGTCATCTGTATAATCATCATATACTCGTATATTATTGTCTTTGCAAAAGTTTCTTAAAAATAGTTTTTGTGTGCTTATACTTCCACTTTCTCTTTCGTCTTCGCTTGTTTCTAGTACCTCTCCATTACCGACTTCAATCTTTTCATTGGATAATCTTTCATATAATCCTGCTACATATTTTTCAGGATCTGCTATTGTTATCATTTAAACCTCTCTTTCTAATAACAATAAGTTTCCTCCTATCCAATTTATAACTGAATTATACAATTAATACAAAAATATTTCAACTAATATTTATAAATTTAGGCTAGTTAATATATAAAAAATACATACAAACTAGCCTTTTCCCTATTTATTAACTTTCTCTATTAAATAATTTATAAATGTTTCTTGCAATTTTTCTTGTATTGTTTTTGCATTTTCATCAAATACTTCTTTTATTTTATATTCTTGTTTCATATAAATACCTATTCCTTTCCTGTGAATAGCTATTTATGGTTATAAATTCAGTTATTATATACTTTATTAACCTATTGCTATTCTACATATTTCTTAAATTTTTTCTTAAATAAAATCATTTCTTAATACCTCTTTCTAAAAATTAGAGCAAAAAAATACACCTTGATTTCTTCAAAGCATACATTAAACATATATTTTATTACTCTTTATCATATTTGGATTTACAACATTACTAACTCTTTTAGCGACATTAAATCCAGTATTTATATTATCTTTTAATACTAAATCACTACTATATTTATCATATTCATAAATACTTCTATTCCATTTTGCATATTGTAAATCGTTTTCTTTCTTTTTGGTAGATAAATATTCATTATCTCTATTTATCTGTATTAACATTTTTTGATACTCTTGTTTCTCTTGTTTTTCTTTTTGTCTTTTATTTTGTGCATATACTCTTTTTTTAACTTTAATTTTTTCTTTAGTTTCTGATTTTCTAGATTCTTTCTCTCCAATATATCTAGAATCTTTTTGAATAATTTTAGTTATATATGACATTCCAACATTTAATTTCTTTGATATATCTACTGGTCTTAAATGTTTTATAAAAAATAACTCAATTATTTTGTCTTTGATTTCTTTACTATTCAATTTTGTTTTTATCTTTAACACCTCCATTCCTTTAAAAATTCTCTATTTCAACAAACTACAATTTCACACCTACTATATAAAAACTCAAAAATAAAAAAATAAAAATTACTTTACTGTGTTGTTAATAGTTTGCTTAAATTCTTAAACTCATTGCTATTACAATCTTTTTCTATTATTTAGTGAATTTTTTATCTACAATTTTTAGCAATTAGTTTTGAGAAAAAGTATTGTAATTATATTAATATTATAGTATAATAAATATAGAATGTCAATAACAATTTATTATTTTTTTAAGATTGTCGATTGTTTTTTGATAAAATTTATTTTAAAGAGGTGAAAATAGATGAGTATAGAATTACCAAAAGTAACTTTCTTTCAAGATTTCTACTTCTGGTTTGATACTGAAACAAAAAAAGAATATTATGCTACACCATTATATTTTTATAAAGCTGATTATCATTTAGATACTGAAAATAAATTAAGAGATGTTTATTATAAAGAAAAGGAAAAAACAGATAATGGCTTAAAACACCCTGCTAGTATTTACTTTCCTTTTTATGAGAAATTTGGACTCTTATTATTAAGATTTTTAAATGCTGATTTATCAAATTACGAAGTAGCTTACAAAACTTTCTTCTATGCTTATGGATTTGAAATATTAAGAGATTTAGATGAAAATTATAAATTTGAATTACTTAATAATTATGGTAGTAATGAAAACTATTTAAAGGCAACAAATAAGATATTTGAAGATTTACAAGAAAATCTAATAAACTTACAAGAAGAACTAATAAATGCTGTTACATACATATATAATTTGAATAATGACAGTAATTTAGAAAAATATACATATTCTGAACGATTTGCTGTTTATTTAATAAAAAGAAAGGGCAAATTATATTCTTATTATAAAAATGACTTAATTATGAGAGATAGTTATTCAAGAAAATATGATGAATTTTTAAATAATAGTGAATATGATATACTAGAGTCATTACACTCAGAGAATGTGCTACTTTCAATGAGTGATACACATAAAAGTAACGATTTATCAAGTATTTGCTATGCTATACTTGAAGAACTTTCAAAAACACCTAACT
>CAMMFK010000096.1 GCA_946496115.1 uncultured Clostridium sp. | reverse complement strand
GTTAAGTTAATAGCCACTCCAGCTAAAATAAGCAAAACAATGATAGTGACTACTAACGCTATTAAAGTTATACCTTGAACCTGTTTTTTTATCTTTCTTAATTTTTTTCTATCTTTTCTTTTTTCCTGATTTCTTTTTGTTAAACTCATATTAGTTTTCCTCCTTGTTTTTTATATAATTTATCTTGAAGCTTTATATAAAATTTTTAAGTTTTTGCATAATAAAAACTATGCCTCTTTTGCGTATTTTATATACGCATAAAAAGCATAGCTTTTCTACTACGTTCACATAATTGTATTTTATTAAATCTTACGATATATATATATATATATATACAGCCCCAAGGCTTTCAGCGTTTTTTATCATCTGCTTTTGCTCCCGTTTTTCTTTATTTTATCATAATATTTTTTTCATTACAAATGCATCACATGTATATTTATGTGCATTTAGGAAATAATTAGAGTGAATAATTTTTTTGCAAGAAAGGAGATTTTTATGAATAGAAATAAAGTTCCTCAATTTATTGGAAGACTCATTACAGCCATTATTGTTTTGGGAATAACCGCATTTTTTACACCAGGTTTTACCTCTTCAAGTATATGGATGGTTGCTCTTGCAGTTCTTCTTTTAACTGTATTTGATTTTGCAATTAGCACATTTACTGCATTATTTACTCATCCAATTGTTAAAGGAATTATAGGTTTTGTACTATGTGCAATTACTTTATATGTTGTTCAATATGTAGTGACAGGTTATGGTATATCTTGGATTGCTGCATTACTTGGTGCTTTAGTTTATGCAATTGTTGATTATATGTTACCGGCTACAAATTCTTAGTAGCCGGACCATAAATATTTTTTCCATATTTATCATATCTTGAGCCATGGCATGGACAATCCCAAGTTTTATCTGCATCATTCCATTCTAATATACAGCCTAAGTGTGTGCAGACAGGCTTAATAAAATGTGGCTTTCCATCTTCATCTTTATATACTCCTACTTTGCTTCCATCTAAGTCTACAACTGCTCCTGAGCCAGGTTTTATATCTTCTATTTCTATATTTTCTGCTTTTATTCTGTCTAATACAAGTGATTTTGTACTATCTACTAACATGTTTTTCATTTCGTCTTTATTTGTAATTGGTTTAAATCTTGTTGATTTAAATATTTCTTCATATATGCTTGCTCCACCTACAATTTTGTCTGTAATTATATTTGCTGCTACATTAGATGATGTCATTCCCCATTTATTAAATCCTGTCATAACATACAGATTAGGCATTAAACTTGAGTATTCTCCTATATATGGGATTTTGTCCAGTGTTATTGCATCTCTTGTTGACCATTTATATTTTATTTCACAATTTGGATATAATTCTTTTGCTTTTTTCTCTAATACTCCATAAGTTTCATTATAATCTACTTTTGAACCGGTTTTATGTCCTGCTCCACCAATCATCAAGATATCTCCAGAAGATCTAAAAGAAAAGTTTGGTTCATCTATACTCAAATACATATCTTTTGGCAATTTTTCTTTTGTTTTTATTCCTATTACATATGAAGATGATTGATACATTTTTGCAAAATAAAATCCTGGGATTTTCAAAAATGGATATTGACTGGCAAGTATTACATATTTTGCATACACTTTATGCCCATTTACATAAACCTCATACTCTTCATCTTTTCTTTTGATGTCAGTACACAATGAGTTGGTATATATTCTTCCTTTATTTTTCAAAATACTTTTTACCAATCCATCTAAATATTTTAGCGGATTAAATTGTGCTTGATTTTTAAAAACTACTCCTTTTTGAATTTTAAATGGTAAATCAAATTTTTCCACTTTTTCTGCATTAATATTTATATATTTTAAACTTTCCGCTTCTTCATCAATTTTCTTTACATTTTCTTCATTTATTGTGTAAATATAATTATCTTTTCTTTCAAAATCACAATCAATATTATTTTCTCTTACTATTTCCTCAATATTTTTTATTGCTTCCTCATTTGCTTCAAAATATTTTTTTGCAAATTTTATGCCATATTGGTTTGCTAAATAATGATATATAAGGTTATGCTGAGATGTTATTTTCGCAGTTGTATGTCCTGTGACTCCATGCCCAATTTCATTTCTTTCAATCATGATAGTTTTATAACCTTTTTTCGTTAAATAATAGCCTAAAGTTATTCCACTAATTCCTGCTCCTATAATACATACCTCTGCACTTGTATCATTGCTTAACTCTCCATTTGAATTTATTTTTTCAGTTTCATCTATCCATAATGAATTCATTTTTACTAAATTCCTTTCTCCAAAAACTTTCTTCTATTTATTATCTTTTTTTATTTTGATTTTATTCAGTTATTTAAAATAACAATAATAAATTGATAATTTTGCATAAAATAGTTTTAATTGATATTTCTTATGGAATTATTAGTAAAAAAATGTAAAATTAATCTATTAAATAATAATTTGCCTCATATCCCAAAGTTCTTCCTTCAAGCAATAATTCATAATTATCAGAATTTGTATACTCTAATACCTGATTTAACACTTTATCAACATCATAATAAGCTTTAATACTTAAAATAAATGTATCTTCAAACTCTCTTTCTTTTAAAATTTCTATTTGTTCTTCACTTAATATAAGTGATTCTTTATAAATCATAAATTCAGGCATATTTTTTATATGATTATACCCATTAATGCCTATATAAACAAATTGATAGTCTTTGTACTTTTCTGCAAGCTCAATATATTCTTGGTACTCTTTATACAAATAAGCAGGCTCTTTTGTAATTATGCCATACCATTGCAGACAAACAATCAAACAAATTGCAAATATGTTTATTCCATATTTTATATTTTTTTTGCTTATTTTATTTATGTAGTATGAA
>CAMMFK010000095.1 GCA_946496115.1 uncultured Clostridium sp. | reverse complement strand
ATTACAATTTTATTCTCTTATGACGAAAAGTTAAAATTCAGTAATAGCAAAGGTTTCCTCCTACAAACAATTTAGTAAATTATAAAATTTTCACATATTTAAAAGATGAATTGTAAAAAATAATAATACAAGTTCATCTTTTTTTGATTTTATAATAATATTTAAAATTATAAAGTAGAAATTGGAGGATTTGAAAATGGAAAATAAAGAATTAAGTAAAAATAAATATGGAATTGAATATACAAAGGTAGGAGATTTTTATTTACCAAATATTGCATTACCAAAACCAAGAAGAACAGGTAATATAGGAAAATATGGCAGATTAAGACTACAATATTTAGAAGAACACCACAAAGCAGAATGTATGTTAATGAGAATAAATAACGAATTAACAAGTCATTTATTAGATATTGAAGATGAATGTAGAACAAGAGTTGAGAGTTTAGTAGAGCAAATGCTAAAAAAAGAAAATATTACAGAAGAACTAAAAGCCAATAATCAATTAGAATGGGTACAAAAAATGAACAATATTAAAAATAGAGCAGAAGAAATTGCATATAATGAAATAATTTATATATAAAAATTAAAGGTATCGAATTCGTGACCTTTAAAAATGTAAATATTTTTAAAATATAATGAAAAAAATGTAATTTGATGTTATAATAGAAACAAGTTATTAATTGTGCAAGAGCCTATTGCACAATTTGAAGGAAGGTAAAGAATGGAAAACAATATAGATATAAGTGAATATAAACAAATTTTAGAAAGTGTAAAAAATGAAATTTTAAAATCACAATATAAAGCAATGCAAGTAGTAAATAAAGAATTAATATTTATGTATTGGCATATTGGAAAAATTATAGTAGATAACAGCAAATGGGGAAATAAATTTATTGATAATTTATCCATAGATTTAAAATTAGAGTTCCCAGAAGTTACAGGTTTTTCTGTAAGAAATCTAAAATATATGAAAAAAATAGCAGAAGAATATCCAGACTTTGAATTTGTGCAACAGGTTGTTGCACAAATTCCGTGGGGACATAATATAATTTTGATAGATAAAGTAAAAAATATAGAGGAAAGGAAATGGTATATAAAGCAAAGTATTATAAATGGTTGGTCTAGAAGTTTATTAACAATGCAAATAGAAAGCAAATTATATGAAAGACAAGTAATTGCCGAAAAAGTAACAAACTTTCCTACAACTTTGCCAGACATTCAAAGTGATTTAGCAATACAAACAATGAAAGATCCATATCTTTTTGATTTTATTTCACTAAAAGGAAAAGTAAAAGAAATAGAGATTGAAAAGGCAATGATAGACAGAATAAAAGATGTTCTTATTGAATTGGGAAAAGGATTTGCATTTGTAGGAGAACAATATAAAATAACTGTAAGTGAGAAAGACTATTTTATTGACTTATTATTTTATCATTTAAAATTAAAATGTTATGTTGTTGTTGAATTAAAAGCAAGAGAATTTGAGCCTACAGATGCAGGACAACTTAATTTTTATTTATCGGCGATAGATGATTTGGTAAAAGATGAAACAGATAATGCAACTATAGGATTATTACTATGCAAAAATAAAGATAATTTTACAGCAGAATATGCATTAAGGAATATAAGTAGTCCGATTGGAGTTAGTGAGTATAAATTACTAGAAGATATGCCAGAATATTTGCAATCACAATTACCAAAAGCAGAAGATATTGAATTGCATATTAAGGCAATAGAAAATATTGAAAAACTAGAAACACAAGATGAAATAGACTAATATAAAAAAATAGGAGCTGAATTAAAATGCAGTTCCTATTTTAACTTTTCAAAATATTCATCAGTTAAGTCATTTACAGATATTCCAAAACATTTAGCAAAAGCACATAATTCAAAGTCAACAATAGTTCTTTTGCCAACCTCAATATTATAAATAGCTTGTTTATGAATATCTACGCCTAATAACATTAATTGGTCAGATAACTTTTGATATGACATACTATTCTTTTCGCGATAATATCTTATTTTGTTACCGACAACATTTAAATTACCATTAATTTTTCTTGAATTATTCATACGAACTCCTTAAAATTTTCAATTAATATTGATTTTATAATAAAATTTTGCTAAAATATAAATACACGCATTTATAAACAAATAATATTAAGTATTATGAGTAAAATTATTAGGAGATATGTATGAGGGTTAAGAAAAATAATGAAGAAAATATTGAAATGAAAAAATTATATAGATTAGTAAATAAACTTGTAAAAGAAAATAAAATTAAATTTGGCTTTTATAATAGTCAGAAATCATTAGATTTGTTACAGCTATGTTATAACAAATCTAATGACACAATAGAAATAGAATTTAGAGATGTAATGTCAGAATATATACAAGAATTAAGAAGAATTAAAAACAAAGAATAAAGATAAATACTAAAAGTTGCTTTGAGTTTAGAAATAAATTCAAAGCGATTTTTTTATGGGAATTTTTTATCTACATTTTATAGATATAAAACTATATAACTTGATAATAAAAAAGGCAATAAAACCAAAATAGAGCGAAATAAGAGAGGAGGGAGAGGTCGATTGTCAAATTTGAATTTAAAAGGAATTTGGATTCCAATAGAAATATTAATAGATGATAATTTATCAGATAAGGAAAAATTAATATATTCAATTATTTTATTTTTAAGTAAAGAAAATAATTATTGTTATTGCAATAATAGTAGTTTAAGTGAATTACTAAACATATCAACAACACAAGTTTCAAAACTAATAAATTCATTAAAGAAAAAGGAATGTATAGATATAATAATAAAATATAAGGAAAATAGTAAAGAGATAGAAAGTAGAAAATTAATACCAAAGAAAGAGATACCCTATTTAACAAAAGTTAAATACCCTCCCCAACAAAACTTCAATACCCCTATTGAAGAAAAGTTTAAGGATAATAAATATAAT
>CAMMFK010000094.1 GCA_946496115.1 uncultured Clostridium sp. | reverse complement strand
ATTTTTACATAAAAATGTAATAAAAAATTGGGACATTTTTACTAAAAATTCACAATCCGATTATTACAATTTTAATACAATAATTGACAAAAATAGACTTTAATATTAAAATATTGCTAGGTGAATATTATGGTAAGAAAGTCTAAATTATGGGTTTATATATTAGTATCAATAATAGCAATAGCAATAGTTATAGCTATTATTTTTGGAATATATTTAACCAAGAATGTATCCTACGCTTCAGAAGAACAGACAAGAACAGTGGTAGTAGAGGTACCAATTACACCACAAGATAAAAGCAAAATAATAAATATAGATGAAATTGTTGCAAATAATACTAAAGAACAAAAAAAAGAAGTATTAGAAGAACAAGAAATAGATGTAGAATTTACTACTCAATATATCGAAAATAGTTCATTGGCTAAAGGAAAAATTCAAGTACTACAAGAAGGTGTCGATGGTAAACAAAATGCAGTATTGAAAAATATTTATGAGGGTGATAAGCTAATTTCGTCAACACAAGTATCTTCAAGAGTTACAAAAGCTTCTGTAGATAAAATAGTACAAGTAGGCACAGCTTCCTATTCAAATAACTATGTACCAGTAGTAGGTGATGAATTACAAGCGACTTCTACAACATTAGCTATTAGGGTGGATCCAAATGAAAATTCAGATAAAGTTATTACAATTAATAAAGGTGATAAGGTAATTTTAAAAGCTAAGCAAAATGATTGGTATTATGTATCATATGATAATTATTTGGGGTGGACAAAGTCTGATAGTTTAGCATATGTAGATCCTAATGGTACTGGTGATGGAGATGAAAACAATATTCAATATACAAAAGAACAACTATCACAGAATTTGGGATTTAGTATGCTTTTAAACAAGCCAAGTGGTTTAACTTTGGAACAGTTTAAGAAGATATTTGAAAACGATAGTAAAGATGTGAATAACGTATTTAAAGACAATGCAGAATATTTCTATTATATTGAACAACAATATAACATAAATGGCATCTTTGTTGCAGCAGTTGGCATACACGAAAGTGCTTGGGGGACATCAAATATATCAAAAACTAAAAAGAATCTTTTTGGATATGGAGCATATGATAGTGACCCATCAGGTAGTGCTTATACTTTTCAATCATATTCTGAAGGTATTGACTTAGTTGCACGTGTATTTGTGAAGTACTATTTAAATCCTGCAGGTACACCTATATATGGTGGTGAAACTGCAACAGGGACCTATTTTGAAGGAGCTACTTTGACAGCAGTAAATCAGAGATATGCGAGTGATAAAAATTGGGCAAATGCAGTATTTAAGTGGATGACTTATTTGATAAATAAAGTTTAAAAATTGCTTGCTATTTTAAGCATATTAGTGTATTATTATTATATGGAAAATGAAAAATAATAGTTAAATATTAAAGAACAAAATAAAGTGTAAAAGAAAGGAGTAAATTTAATGAGAAAAGTACTTATAGTTTTTGCAATCATAATTGGCATAATTAGTATAAATTATGTGTATGCTGCAAATACTACTGTAGAAAATGAAATAATTTCAGAAGAAACAAAGAGTCAACTTGTAGAAATAAAAGATAAAGAACTACAGTCGATAGAAGACTATAATGAAGCTTATGGAAGTACTACATACGGTCTTGTTGCTTATATACTAGATAAAGTAAGAGTTTATAGTATACCAATTGCTTTTCTGGGAATAGCAATTGCAGCTATATATCAATATGTTATAGGTATTAGAAAACTAGATGTAAGAGATAAAGGCTTTGGCGCTATGATTGGTATTGTAACTATGCTAATTATATGCCAAGTATTGCCACTTGTTTTTACTATAGTAGTAAAAGGTTGGAGGGGTTAACAAATGAAAGTTTTATTTGCGGTAAGCAATGATAATGTATCAGCTTCTATAATAAAGAAGTACCAAGAAAAATATAAAGAAATAATAACAAGCAAAAATGTATACTTTTTTAATGCAATAATAAAAGAATTACAAAAAGATAAAACATATGATGCAATAGTTATAGGTGAAGATTTAGAGCCAATTTCAAACAACAATTATGATGCAATGGATAAATTCTTGTTTGAAAAGTTGGATAATATTAGTGATGAAGCATATAAGGTTACAGGAGAAGATATTCCAATTATATTGATTTGCTCAGACAGAAGAACTAAATCTGATGGGCTTTTGATAAAATTGTTCGGAATAGGAATTTATAATGCTCTTTTAGACAATGATAGAAATGTTGATATGGTTTGTACTTTGATTAACAAACCTAGAAGCAAAAAAGAAGCTAAAAATTACTATAGAGTTGATTCGGAAGATGTTAATTATAAACCAGAAAACGAGTCCGAAGTAAGTGAAACAGAAATTAAAAATATTTTAAACCATTACAAAAAGATAGGAAACAATGAAAAAAAATGTGTTGAAAGTTTTGATAGCATTTCTAGCCAATATAATGATACTCAATTAAGAATAATTATAAAATTTTTACCTAATAATGTGAAATCAATTCTTGAAAAAAAATCACAAAGGTATCAAAAACTTGTTAATGGCGGAACTGTCTTAACTGGTGGCGGGTATACACCTTATAGCCCACTTACAAAACAAGTAAAGCCAAAAGATATGGATTTTATAGCAACAGATATTGAAAAACCAAAATTAACGCAACCAGTTGTTATACCTTCTACAATGAATATAAATCAAAGTATGCCAGTAAGACAAGAAAACAATAAAATTGCCAATATAGATACAAACAAGGTTAAAGCAGTTGCTAATCCTTATGACTTTTCAAATGTTCAGAATCCGAATATGGAATCCTCAAATAGTGATAGTGCAAGTATAGAAAAAGAAACTAAAAATATTGACTTGGAAGTAGCACATGTAAAAAGAAGAGGTAGACCTAGAAAAGTAAATATTGAAGCTGAGAAAAGTAATGCTCAAGATAACAATCTTTTAACAAGTGTACCAGAAGTTCAATCTGTTAAAAGGGGAAGAGGTAGACCAAAGAAGATAAATGTAGTTGCAGAAGATTTAGAACAAAATAATGGAGTAAATAGTGTAAATCAAAAAAATACGACTACAACAGCTTTAGCTGAACAAAATTCACTAAATTTGTTTGAGTTGGATAATGATGTTCATGAAAATACAAATATAAAAGATGAAACTAATCAAAATTCTATAAATGGTGATGATATAAATCTGTTTGGCATTGCAGAAGATAATACAGTTCAACCACAATATGATCAAAGCAATATTATACAAAACTCATATGTAAACAACATGACTCAAGAACAAAACCCATATGCAAACAACATGACTCAAGAGCAA
>CAMMFK010000093.1 GCA_946496115.1 uncultured Clostridium sp. | reverse complement strand
TAATTGACTAATTTACTTTAATGGTATATATCATATTGTATCTACAAATTTACATTTTTAGTTGTAATGGCATGAAGTGTCTACCGTGGCCGAAGCCTAAATAAAATATGGCAAAGGAGAATTAAAATGGACGAAAAATTAGAGCAAGTTGAACAAATACTTAAAAAGTATGGCCAGGAGCAACTATTACAAGGATATAATAGGCAACCAGGCGAAAAAGAAAAGGAAGAATTCTTAAATGATCTTCTTACAATTGACTTCGCACAAATTGAAAAATTATACGAAGCAAGCAAAAAAGCAAAAGACTTTTCAGAGTCAAAAATTGAACCAATTGATTTTGTAGACAAATCTAAATTATCTAAAGAAGAGTATGCAAAATATGAAAAAATCGGTTCAGAAAAAATTAAAGAAGGTAAACTAGCTGTAGTTACAATGGCTGGTGGACAAGGAACTAGACTAGGACATACAGGGCCAAAAGGAACATATGACTTAGGATTAGACTCACACAAATCTATATTTGAAATTCTTACTGACACACTAAACGAAGCAAGAAAAAAATATGGAGTAGATATTCCTTGGTATATAATGACAAGTGAAGAAAATAACGAAGCAACAGTTAATTTTTTCAAAGAACACAATTTCTTTGGATATCCAGAAAGTGTAGTAACATTCTTCAAACAAGGCAAATTACCTATGCTTAGCACAGACGGAAAAGTGCTTTTAAATGAAGAAGGAAAAATAAAAGAAGCAGCAGATGGACATGGTGGAATATTCCAATCAATGCTAAAAGATGGTGTTATTTATGACATGAAATCTAGAGGAATTGAATGGGTATTTATAGGTGGAGTTGACAATGTTTTAGTAAACATGGTTGACGCTGTTTTAATTGGTTTAGCAGAAGAAAAACATGTGCTAGCTGCAGGAAAAAGTATTGTTAAAGCAGGACCAAAGGAAAAAGTTGGTGTATTCTGTAAAAAGAATGGTAAACCAAGTGTTATAGAATATAGCGAAATTTCTGAGGAAATGGCAGCTGAAACGACACCAGATGGAGAATTAAAATATGGCGAATCACATATTTTATGTAATTTATTTAATATAAAAGCTATTGAAAAAATTAGTAAAATGGATTTACCATACCACGTAGCTTTCAAAAAAGCTAAATATTTAGATAAAGATGGAAATATTGTTTCACCTGATAGCCCTAATGCATACAAATTTGAATCTTTCTTATTTGATGCTTTTGAAAGTCTAGATGATATGGCTATATTAAGAGTAAAAAGAGAAGACGAATTTGCACCTGTTAAGAATGCAGAAGGTGTAGATAGCCCAGAAACAGCTAGAAAATTATATACAGATTTTCATAGCAAAAAATAATTAGTAATGGTTGAAAAATAATTGCGTTTTGGCGTCGTTTAACTGCACTGCGAAGGTCCTCAATGTGCAAAAAAGCACACTTCCGGCCTTCTTGCTTGTTAGCCTAGCCAAAATCACAATTCTTTTCCAACCTATTTTAAAATATAGGAAATGAAAGGAACTTAAAATGGAAGAATATTTAGTTAAATATGAAAAATGGTTAAATGATCCATGCTTTGATGAAAATACTAAAAAAGAACTAAAAGAAATAAAAGAAAATGAAAAAGAAATAGAGGATAGATTTTATAAAGACTTAGAATTTGGAACCGCAGGCTTAAGAGGTGTAATCGGAGCTGGAACAAATAGAATGAATAAATACACAGTAGGAAAAGCAACACAAGGCTTGGCTAACTTTATATTAAAAGAAGGCACACAAGATAAAGGTGTTGCAATAGCATATGATTCAAGACATATGTCAAAGGAATTTAGCGAAGAAACAGCTTTATGTTTAAATGCAAATGGAATAAAAACATATGTATTTGAATCTTTAAGACCAGTGCCAGAATTATCTTTTACAGTTAGAAAATTAGGTTGTACAGCAGGTGTTATGATAACAGCAAGCCACAACCCACCTGAATATAATGGATATAAAGTTTATTGGGATGATGGAGCACAAATAGTTCCACCAAAAGATAAACAAATAATTGATGAAGTAAATGCTATTACAGATTTTTCTACTATTAAAACAATGGATATAAAAGAAGCGGTAGAAAAAGGGTTATATGTACAAATAGGAAAAGAAGTTGATGATGACTTTGTTAATACTTTAAAAAGCTTAGTATTAAATCCAGATGTTATTAAAAAAGAACAAGATAATGTTACAATAGTATATACTCCTCTTCATGGAGCCGGAAATGTACCAGTACAAAGAGTTCTTAAAGAATTAGGATTTACTCACGTATATGTAGTACCTGAGCAAGAAAATCCAGATGGAGATTTTCCAACAGTAAGTTATCCAAATCCAGAAGATAAAAAAGCATTTAAGTTAGCACTAGAACTTGCGGAAAAAGTAGATGCAGATGTGGTTTTAGCAACAGACCCTGATTCAGATAGACTAGGTGTATATTCAAAAGATGAAAACGGCGAATATGTACCATATACAGGTAATATGTCAGCTATTCTTATTGCAGAGTATGAACTATCACAAAAGAAGGAAAAGGGATTACTTCCAGATAACGGTGCTATTATAACAACAATAGTTTCTTCAAATATGACAAAAGATTTAGCAAAAGAATATAATTTAACAATGTTTGAAACATTAACAGGTTTCAAATGGATAGGCGAAAAAATAAGACAATTTGAAGAAAATAATAATAGCTATTCATATCAATTTGGATTTGAAGAAAGTTATGGATGCTTAATAAGTCCTCACGCAAGAGATAAAGACGGAATATCTGCAGTTATGGCACTATGTGAAGCAACAGCTTATTATAAAAGCAAAGGAATAACTTTATGGGAGCAAATGATTAACATTTATAAAAAATATGGTTTTTATAAAGAAGGACAAGTATCAATTACATTAAAAGGTGCTGATGGTGCTGAGCAAATTAAAGCTATGATGGAAAAAATGAGAAAAAATCCTCCTAAGAAATTAGGAAGCTATGATGTATTAGAAGTAAGAGATTACAAAGAACATACAATAGTTAAAGCTGATGGAACTAAACTTGAAACTGATTTACCAACATCAAATGTATTATATTATGATTTGAATGATAACAGCTGGTGTTGCGTAAGACCATCAGGAACAGAGCCAAAAATTAAATTCTATATGGGTGTTAAAGGCAAATCTATGATCGAGGCAGAACAAAAATTAGAAGAATTAACTGAGGCAATGAAAGAATATTCAAATTCTTAATAAATTTTAATAAAAATCTGACAATAATTATTAATTTAAAGAATAATTATTGCAGATTTTTATTTTATATTAAAAGTAATATAGAGAAAATATGTAGAAAAA
>CAMMFK010000092.1 GCA_946496115.1 uncultured Clostridium sp. | reverse complement strand
ATACTTTCACGGTATAGGCTACCCAAGTGTGGGAGTACCACTTTTCCACAAGTTTTTGCTGTGGTGCATACATGCACCTCCTACGCATCTTCCCTTATATAGGAAAGATTTCTTACGACAAAGAAAATCTTTGTCATGCATATTATACTATAAAAACTATAGAAATTCAATATATATGACATTAACTAATTTTATATACATCTTGTTTTATGACCTCTTCGACTTTGATAAATTCATCTAGATTTTCATTAATAGAATTTAATTTTGAAAAATTAAAATATATGTAAATATTTTTATCTTTATCTATCTCTATTTTGTTGATTAATCGATATAAATAAATTTTATCAATCTTTTCTAATTTCAAAAAATCTTCTATTAATTCTTCTAACTCTTTTTCTTCTTTTATTTTATTTTTATTATCCATTTTTTCTTCTGTCTGACTTAACTTTTGTTCTAATTCTTTCTTATGTTCATTTAATTTTATCCTTTCAAATTTTAATTTTTGTGAAACTCTAATATAATCTTCTTCTTGCAAAACACCTCTTAATTTATCCATATACATCTTGTCTAAGTTACTATTTATTTCATTTATAGCTTTATTAACCTGTGATAGTTTATTTCTATAACCTTCTCTTATATCAAGAGTTTTATTTTGGTCTTTTTCATAAACCCTCGCAAAAACTTCCTTATCTGCATATATTCTACATATCTTTTTTACAATATCGATAATATGTCTTTCTAATTTTTCATAATTCATGCTTAGTGGGTAGCATCCTCTTTCTTTTGCATCACTACAAGTTATATATGGATGCGCTTTTGAATTTCTTTTAGAGTTTTTCTTTAAAACTATTTGTAATTTTCTTTTGCAATGATAACAATAAAGTACCCCTCGTAATAAATAGTCATATTTAAGTTTTGTGTTTGTTCCTCTTTTTTCTAGAATGCATTGAACTTTCTCAAATGTATCTTTGTCAATAATAGGCTCATGTGTGTTATTTACTCTTATTTGATTTTCTTTTTCTACAGTTCTTATTTTCTTTACTTTATAGGATATAACAGATTTTTTATTTTGTACTGTATTTCCGATATATACTTCATTTCTTAGCACATTACATAATGTTACTTCATTCCAGTTATATCCTGTCTTGTTTTCATCTTGAACGGCACCTGTTTTTCTGTATCCTGACGGAGATAAATATTTGTTATTATTCAAATAGTTTACAATCTCTGAGCTTCCATGTCCATTTGAATACATATCAAAAATTTTTTCTACAACACTTTTTACTTTTCTATCTACAACTAATTTATTTTTTATACTAGGATGCTTTTTATAACCATAAGCAGTCGTACTACAAAGATATTCGCCCTGCTTTTGTTTCTCTTTATAAACACTTCTAATTTTCTTTGAAATATCCTTAGCATACATATCATTCATAATTGCTTTAAAAGGTGTTATATCATTATTTGTGCTATCTAAATAGGTATCTATACCATCTGTTATGGCAACATATCTAACATTGTTTTTGGGAAAGTAATCCTCTATATAATAGCCTGTTTTAATATAATCCCTACCTAATCTTGATAAATCTTTTGTTATAACCATATTGATATTTTTATTTTCAATATCTTGTAGCATTTCATTAAATCCAGGTCTATCAAATGTTGTACCACTTACTCCATCATCAACATATTCTTTTACAAAACATAAATCATTCTCCTTTACATATCTTTGCAAAATATTTCTTTGATTACTGATACTTTCGCTTTCTTGCTTGTCGCCATCTTCTCTAGATAATCTGATATACATTCCGACTTTTAAGTTTTGGCTCTTTATATCTAGCATCTGTCCTCCTATCCGTAATCATCTACACTTAAATTGTAACGTGCTCAAAATTATTTTGCAATAATATGTAATAATTACTTAGTTTTTATCTTTATATTTTCTAAATAATCTTTAAAAATTAGTCCTATTGTTTCTTTCACATCCTTTTTTTCTTCTGTAAATATACAATATGTATTAAATTCTAGTCGCTTACATTTTGTTTTTTTATTATCTTTATACATACTCTCATCATCTCCAAATTAAATATCTAATACAGAATATTAAAAAAAATGGCTTGATATGACACTTAAAATAAGTGTGTTTGTCAATGTACTAACCGCTTCTACATATAAGCCCACTTTTTATAGTAAAATCGAAGCTGTTTTTATATTTTTTTGCATAAAAAAAGACACCCAATAATGTTTTCACACTATTAGGTGTTATCTTAAGCAACTTTTTGCTAACACTTTTTCTTAATTAATCTATCCGTGTAACGCCTCTGTCATCACACTTTCTTTGCATATTCTATATGCATTTACATATTTTGTCAAGACCTTTTGGAGAAGTTTTTACAATCTTATTGTTTACTATTATTTTCATTCAATAATTTTGTTTCTCCTTGAATTTTTTTCCATTCTTCTTTCTTAGGAAATGCTGACTTTAACTCTTCGCTAGCATTTAATGATGGATATAATTCTACTCCCATATCTAAAAGTTCTATCATCGTAGACATACAATGCACAATTTTTGACTTATCTTCTTCTGAAATTTCACCTTGTTTAGGCATTTTTATATTTTCAAATTCTTTTATGTATTGTTCTTTATGATCCTTTTCTATCTCTTTTTGTATATTTTGTAATGTTTGTTCTGATTTTTCTTTATCTAGTTTCATCTTTTTTATTATATATTCCAAATCCATTTGTTTTATGGTTCTATTTTGTATCCTAATATCATTACATTTTTTTATAAAATCTGCAATCCAATTTAACGTTTTAGCTGCAATTGGTGCTCCTGCTAATATAACTGATAATATAAACCAACTAGATCCAACATCAACTCCAACAAAATTAATTTCTTTATAGGTCTCTCTTAAAATTGGACATTGATTAAATACAAGATTTAATCCTTTAACTATTGTATTTAAATCATCTAATTCTTTTAAATTACTTGGCAATTTTACATATAAATAATTTTCATCGTCAGAATCATCTATATCTCCATTTCGCATATTGATTATCGCCTCACATTTTGCCTTTACTATATTAAAACAATTTAAAAATTTTGGATAATCACTTATTATTATAGCTGTAGTTTCAGTTGTAGCCATAAAATTTGCTCCCATATTAAATATAGCTTTTACTGAATCACCCATAAATTTAAATTCATTTAATTTATATAAAGCTCCACTAATTTCTCTCCAATTATTTATCTTTTGATAAGTATTACCATTTGAAGTAATCTTTTCATTTCTAATATTTAATAATTCATAACATTCTTTTACTTGTTCTTTTAATACTGCTGTTCTCATATCGTTTTAATCACTCCTATTAATATGTTTTCTATTTCTATTATGCTATAAATACTCCTTTAATCCATCAAAAATTTTATAAACCTTTGTCATTGGATTTCTTTCTGATGCTTGTCCATCTTTATTAAGATGCTCCATATACTCACAATTTTCTATTGCTTTATTAAATTGCTCATCGTTATAATCATCTTTATCAAATACTACCCAAACTTGTCCATATACCTTACTTGAGTAATTGA
>CAMMFK010000091.1 GCA_946496115.1 uncultured Clostridium sp. | reverse complement strand
TAGTTTTTATAGTATAATACACATGACAAAGATTTTCTTTGTCGTATGAAGTCTTTCCTATATAAGGGAAGATGCGTAGGAGGTGCATGTATGCACCACAACAAAAACTTGTGGAAATGTGGAACTTCCACACTTGGGTAGCCTATACCGTGAAAGTATCTCTTAGAAGATACACCCAAGTAAAACGGCTATAAAAGTGGTTCGATTCCACCTGACCCCTTTGCATGTGAGTATATACCATTAGTAATGGCGAATGAAAATGGTATAGAGGATGTAGCAGGCAGAGGGGTCTGCTTTATATAAATTAAGCAAATAAAAATCTTATAAAGTTTTGTAATTATTATCATTACAAGACTCTACAAAACGGTTGGTAGTTTTTTAAATCCACACCATTATAATTAGCCTTCCATCCGCTTGGAAAAGGAATAGTTGGAAATTGGTCAGCTATTTGCTTATAATGCATATAATCTTGTGAACCCTCTCTAACATTTCCCGTAACTAATTCTACGCCATCAGGGTTAAGTAAAGGTACAATATAAATAGAAGATGTATTAAAAATCATTTTTGCACTATGTTCAAATATGTCATCATCTCTAACATAGGCATCGCAAAAATCTTCAATAAATTTCATAAGTACATTTGTTGTTATATATTCATTTGCATGAATTGATGCACTATACATAACCCCATTTTGACCTGTTCCAATACGCACACTTTGTATAGCTCTTTTTTGTACACTTTCCCCAATTGTTTCAATTTGCAAAAAAGAATATTTATCTTTAAGTTTTTTCAAATCTTCTTGTAATCGCTCATAAGTATATGGCTCTTTTGTATTAACTATTTGAACATTATTTCCCATTATTACCTCCATTTTATCATTCATTCTCATTATATAATATTGTAATTTAAAATTTTTGATACAAATAATTTTTGGATGTTGATTAACAAGTAATAAGAGCAGAAAAGGATAAAATAAACATAAGAAACAATAATTAGCTTAAACTTTTTAACATATTGACAAAAAAACAAAATGCTCCTATAATTTTATTATTCACTTAAAGTGAATGCAGAAAAAAACCAACTTTATAATTAAGGAGGAAACTAGTATGAACTTTATCCGGTGCAAAAATTGGGATCTCAAAGAAGGCGAGACTTTAGGCTTCGAAACCATGGGCTGGGCAAATGTTGTCAAGATAAGAGATACTACGTATTTCTTTAACTCAGAGGGAAAACTTATATTTGAATCTAAGGAGGGTGTTACGTCGGAAATTCAAAATGATATTTTGGCTATTTCTGACGGAACTAATAACTTTTACTTTAGGCAAGACGGTCAAGTGGCTTACGATACTGAAATCATAAACTACTTAAATGAGAAAGGACTGATTCTTCAAAGAGTAATTGGTGTTAGATTTGAAGAAGAAACTAAATTTTATGGTGTAGTTTCCAAAGCTTCGCTCAAAGACCACAAAATGTATGGACTGGTTGACTTTAGCAAGAAAAAGTTAATTATACCTTATATTTTTGATGATATTCAACTTCTTGATTTTGGACTGTATAAAGAAATCAAAGAATGGATTGAAAAATACTTTGCTACAGCAGATAAGCATCCGTATTCAAGACTTAGATTTTGGAGCGTAAAGCAAGGTTCTACAAATATAATATACAGTTTTGATGGCAGAGATTATTATGAAATGGGAGAACAAGAAAAAATTTATGGTGTTGCATATGGGTGCTTCATTATAGAAACGCCAGAAAAACGTTATTACCTTTTTGACAAAAAATGTAATAAATTAAATATGGAGCCATTCTATAAAATAGAACCCACTAATAGCAAAGATTTTATTGGATTTCTTGTAAAGGAACGTGAAAAAGGAGTATATTCCCCTTCCGGCGAAGTAGTACCTTGCAAATATGAGGATATATACTTTGTAAAAGAGCATGGAGGATGCATAAAAGCATCCTATCTTCAAAGACCAGAAGAAAGATATCATCGTTATTGGTATGATAAGAATGGAAATATAGTTTATAGCACTTATGGCTCTTGATTGTAAATCTCACTAAATAATCAAAGGCAACAGTTGAAAATCGATGAAGTTTTAGGCGCAGGATTATTAATTAGGCATACTACGTTTATGCATTCAAGAATACTTATTTCTTGATGTGAAGGCAGTCTAGGAATTTAATTATTCCTAGGCTGTTTCCATGACAAGAAAATATCTTAAATAAAATCATTGACACTCATTAATTTAATATATATAATTACTCCATTACATGGAGGAATAAAAATATGTTTTATCAAATTTTAGCATTAGTCATATTAGTATTATTCAATGCTTATTTTGCAGCAAGCGAAATGGCTTATATCTCACTAAATGATAACAAAATTGCAAAACAGGCAAAAGAAGGAAATAAAAAAGCAAAGAAAATAAAGAAAATGCTAGATAATCCTAGTAAATTTTTATCAACAATTCAAATTGGAATAACACTTGCAGGTTTCCTATCTAGTGCATTTGCAGCAGATACATTCGCAACAAAACTTGCACCAATACTTAATTCATGGGCACCAAGCTTAGGAATAAATTTCTGGCAAACATTTTCAATTATAATTATTACAATAATATTATCTTTCTTCACTTTAATATTCGGAGAATTAGTTCCAAAAAGACTAGCAATGAAATATTCTGAAAAAATTGCATTTGGAACTATAGGATTTATTAGCTTTATTTCTGTAATAGCATCACCTTTTGTTAAATTATTGAGTGGTGTAACAAACTTTATTTCTAAAATATTTGGAGTAAGTGAAAACGAAGAAAAGATTGTCACAGAAGAAGAAATAAGGATGATGATAGATGAAGGCCAGCAAAAGGGTACAATAGAGAAAGATGAAAAAGATTTAATTAATAATGTATTTCAGCTAAATGACATTACTGCAAGCGAAATTATGACACATAGAACAGAAATATTTGCAATAGAAGTTAATGATAATTTGTATGAATTATTGGATAAAATAGATAAATATAAGTATAGCAGAATACCAGTATACGAAAAATCGATTGATGAGATAGTAGGAATTTTATTTTTAAAAGACATTTTAAAAGCAGTTAGCAAAGGAACGCAAATAGAAATTAGACAAATTATGAGAAAAGCATATTTCGTACCAGAAACAAAACCAATTGATGAACTATTTAGAGAAATGCAAACCAATAAACAGCAAATGGCAATTGTACTAGATGAATATGGTGGAACATCTGGATTAGTGACAATGGAAGATATATTAGAAGAGCTAGTAGGAAATATTTTAGATGAGTATGATGATGAAGAAATAGAATACAAAAAAATTGATAATAATGCGTATTTGGTTGAAGGCAGTATGCCAATGTATGAATTAAAAAAGCTTTTGGCAACAAACTTTCCAGATGGAGATTATGATACTTTGTCAGGTTACATTATAGAGATTTTAGGAAAAATCCCTAGTGAAGGTGAAAAACTTATAGTAGAAGATAATAAATTTATTTACAATATTGAAGAAGTTGAAGATAACACAATTAAATGGGTGAAAATTGAGAAGAAGTTAAATACGAATTCATAGCTTATCTTTTTTGTTAAAAGCTACAATATATGTTCCTCCGCATTTACTTCGAGGTTTCGCTATTGGCGAAACCTCTCGCACGCTCCGACTGCGCTTCTATGATAAAGACTTATGTTCATCGTGTCCTAAGTCAGCTCCACTCGCTAAAAGCTCTGGAACATATATTGTAGCTTTTCAAAATAGACTAGCTCTGAATTATAACCAATTTGCCAAAAAAACTACTTGCAATTTCACACAATATATGTTATGATAATAAAGGACTTTAACTTAGCTTAAGGATAACACACCACTTTAGCTCAGTTTAAGCATAAAAAATACAGGAGGTGTAATTATGACAAAGGAAAGAAAAGAAGAAATCATTAAAACTTACAGAAGAGATGAAAAAGACACTGGTTCTCCAGAAGTTCAAATAGCTCTTTTAACAGAAAGAATTAATGATTTAACAGAACATTTAAAAGTTCATCAAAAAGATAACCATTCAAGAAGAGGACTTT
>CAMMFK010000090.1 GCA_946496115.1 uncultured Clostridium sp. | reverse complement strand
AATCAAAGTACATATTATATAAGTAAGACAGAATTAGAAAATTTTTTAAAAGAAAATACAAAAAAATAACATTTTTTATAAAAATATATTGACTTTTAATAAATATTAATATATAATAATTTTAAGAAAGGAGAAAAAAATGGAAAAAGAAAAGTTATCAAATTTATTATTAAAAATTAGAGCAGAAAAAAGATACGACCAACTTACAATGGCAAAGGAAATTGGTATAGCATTAAACACTTTAGTAAAAGTTGAAAAACAAAAAGATGTTACTAAATTAACATACTTCAAAATTATTAATTATTTAGAAAAGGAGGGATATAATGTTTAATTTATCTGAAGCAAAGAAAAGCAAAGCAAAATTAAGATTAGCAATTGATGGACCAAGTGGCTCAGGAAAAACTTATTCAGCATTATTAATAGCTTATGGAATTACAGAAGATTGGAGCAAAATAGCTGTTATTGATACTGAAAGAGAAAGTGCCAACTTATATGCAGATTTATGTAATGGAGATAAAAAATATCTAACCGGACAAATAAATGCACCTTTTACACCAAAAAAATATTTAGATGCTATAAAAGTTTGTGAAGAAAGTGGCATTGAAGTTATTATAATTGATAGTTTGACTCACGCTTGGACAGCAGAAGGTGGATTACTAGATATTCATGAAGCAGCAGTAAAAAGACAAAAAACAGTAAATACTTATACAGCATGGGCAGATGTTACTCCCCTTCATAGAAAATTAGTAGATGCTATATTAACAAGTCCATGCCATATTATATGTACTGTTAGAAGTGAGACAGAATATGCTCAAGAGAAAGATGCCAATGGCAAAACTAAAGTTGTAAAAGTTGGAATGAAACCACAATTTAGAAAAGGTTTAGACTATGAAATGACAGTAGTATTTTCAATGGGGCAAGACCATTTAGCTACTATTAATAAATCAAGAATTAATACTTTTCCTGTAAATGATATTATTCAACCAAGTAAAGAAACAGGAAAAAAATTACTTGAATGGTTAAATAGTGGAGATGATATTCCAACATGTGCAGATTGTGGAAATCCAATACAACCATTTGCAGATATGAATTCAATAGGAGTTTCACTATATACTCAAAGAAAATATGGAAGAAGTTTATGCTCGGAGTGTGCTAAGAAAGCAAAAGAATTAGATTATAAAGAAACAACAAGTACGCCTGAAGAAATAGAAGATGTATTAGATTAGGAGGATAAGTAAAATGAAAATATCAAAAATTAAAATTAAGAATTTGTTTGGGATTACAGAACAAGAATTAGATGGAAAATCTATAGAAATTAGTGGTGCTAATGGAGTTGGCAAAACTTCTATATTAGATGCTATTAGATATGCTTTAACTAACAGTAGTGATAGAGATTATATTGTAAAAAATGGAGAAAATGAAGGAGAAATAATAATTGAAACAGACACAGGACTTTCAATTGACAGAAAAAAGAGAACTAATTCTTCTGATTATAAATCAATAAAACAAAATGAAAAGGAAGTTAATAGTCCAGAAACATTCCTAAGAGAAATATTTACCCCTTTGCAACTTAATCCGGTTGAATTTTGTTCAATGTCAAAGCAAGAGCAAAATAGGGTAATATTAGACTTAATTGATTTTAAATGGGATTTAAATTGGATAAAAGAGCAGTTTGATGAAATTCCAGCAGGAATAAATTATGAACAAAATATACTACAAGTATTGAATGATATACAAGCAGATGATAGCCCTTATTTTAAAGCAAGACAAGATATAAATAGAGATATTAGAAATAATCAAGCTTTTATTGAGGATATTGCAAAAGGATTACCAGAGAATTACGATGCTAAAAAGTGGAGTGAATTTAATCTTACTGAAAAATTAAAAGAATTAATGACTAAAAAAGAAGAAAATGCAAAAATAGAACAAGCAAAAGAATATATAGATAATTATGATAATAAAGTAAAGGGATATGAAGCACAAAGACAAATAAGTATTGCAGCAGAAGAAAAAAATATCCAAATTGAAAGAGAAAATTTACAAAAAGAAATTGCTACATTAGAAGAAAAAATAAAAGCTGACAAAGAAAAATTATTAAGTTTAGATAAGACTTTAGAAGATAAAAAGAAAATTGTTGATTTAGAATATGAAAAGAAAGTTAGTGCTTTAAATGAAAGTATTGGTAGAGCTAAAGAATTCGCAAATAAAGAACCTATTGATATTTCAGATTTACAAACTGAATGTGATACAGCAGAAAAAATGAAATCATATCTAAATGAATATAACAGAATGAAAGATTACGAAGTAAAAATAGAAGAGTTAAGAATACAGTCAAACGAATATACTAGAAAAATTGAATTAGCAAGAGATTTACCAGCTTTAATATTAAGAGAAGCAACTATTCCTATAAAAGGACTTACAGTAAAAGATGGTATTCCTTTAATAAATGGAAATCCAATTTCGAATCTATCAGAAGGTGAACAATTAATGCTATGTGTTGATGTTGCCTTAAGCAAGCCTAATTCATTAAAATTAATATTATTAGATGGAGTTGAAAAACTATCAGAGAAAAATAGAGAATTATTATATAATAAATGCAAAGAAAGAGGATTACAATTTATTGCAACTAGAACAGATAATAATGATGAATTAATTATAACTGAATTATAATATAAAGGAGCGATAAAAAATGGCAAAACCTACATTAGAATCATATACCAAAATGGAAATAAATAAAGATTATTATATGAAACAAATAGATATTATTTGTCTTATGATAAAGAATCGAGCAGAAGATATACTACAAGATTGGGATAAAGGGATAAAAACAATAACAATTACATCAGATTTAAGCCCAGATTCTTTGCCTTCTATTTCTATTACTAAAGAATATTTACCAAGGGGGGAGGAATTAAAATGTCTTTTGAAAGAAAACTTATCAGAGAACAATTAAAAAAATTAAATAAAAACAATAAAATACAAAAAAGTTGGGCTAATTATCAATTAGGGAAAATGACAATATTTCAATATGAAGAAATGAAAAGAAAAAATAAGAGAAAGAGGAAATAAAATGTTAATAGAAGAGAATTATTTTAGTAAAGAAAATGAATTAAAATATGTAGGAAGCACTCAAATTAAATCATTTGCTGATTGCCCTGCAAAAACAATGGCAATTATAAATGGCGAATGGATAGAAGAAAAAACAACGGCATTAATGATTGGTAGTTATGTAGATGCCGCTATGTCTGAAACGTTAGATATATTTAAAGCACAAAATCCAGAAATATTTAAAAAGGATGGAACATTAAAGTCAGAGTTTTTACAAGCAGAAAAAATATGTGAAAGAATTGAAAAAGACCAATTATTTCATAAATATATTTCTGGTAATCATCAGACTATAATGACTTTTATGTTTGATATTATAAATAGAAAATGGTTAAAATATAATGACAATGAAGAAGTACCAAAAAATCATATTCCAATTAAAATAAAAATAGATAGTTTTTTTCCTGAAAAAGCTATCGTAGATTTAAAAGTAGTTAAAGATTTTCAACCTATATGGAATACAGAAACTCAAAGAAAAGAGAACTTTGTAGATCATTGGAATTATCCATTACAAGCCGCTTTATACCAAAAAGGTGTGGAAATAAACACAGGTAAACAACTTCCATTTTTCATAGCTGCTGTTACTAAGGAAAAAGAACCAGACTTAGCATTATTAAGTATTCCGCAAGACATATTAGATGAAAAGTTAGCTGTTATTGAAGAAAGTTTGCCAACAGTATATAGTTTAAAGCATAATGAATTAGAGCCTTATAGATGTGAACATTGTGGTTATTGTAAAGCAACAAAAGTATTAACTAAAATAATAGATTATAGACAATTATAGAAAGGGGGGTATGTAATATGCTAAATATAATATGTTTGGTATTACAATTTATTTTATTATTAATTCAAGTATTTGTTTTCTATAAGATTAAGAAACAAAACAAAGAAGATATGAATACAATAATTTTTAGATTGCAAAAAGAAACTACAACTAAAAAAACAAATAAAAACTCAAAAACAAAAAAGGAAGGTAAATAAATATGAAAAATAAAAAATATAGAG
>CAMMFK010000089.1 GCA_946496115.1 uncultured Clostridium sp. | reverse complement strand
GCTACTTCTATTGCTCTTTTTACATTTTCTTGACCTTTTACTTCTGAAAAGTCTACATTATATATTTGCTCTTTATTCCACATTTCTTCCACATTTGTTTTTGTACTTTCTATTTTTATTTCACCATTTAAAAAGTCCACTAATTGGTCTAATGTACTTACTCCAATTACTTCAAGCTCTTTTACTATTGCCGCTTCTTTTGCATTTTCTTTTGGCAAAATTATTCTTTTTATTCCCATCTTTTTTGCCTCTATACACATTGGGAGTATTCCTTTTGCTTTATTTATTTTACCATCTAGTGATAGCTCTCCTACAAATACAGTATCTTCTAAATTTTGGCTTACTATTTCACCAAAGTTTATAAGTATTCCTATTGCAATTGGTAAGTCAAAAAGTGATCCTTCTTTTCTGGTATTTGCTGGTGCTAAATTTACTATTATTTTCTTGCTTTGTAATTCAAATCCTGAATTTTTTATTGCTGTTCTTACTCTTTCTTTTGCTTCTTTTACGCTAGTATCTGGAAGACCTACTATTGTCCATTCGGGCATTCCTGGCGATACATCAACTTGAACTTCTATTAAATATCCATCCAACCCATGCAATGACATAGTTTTAATTATTGATAACATTTATTTTCCTCCTACACCACAACATATCCACCAGCTACATTTTTTATTAGGCCTTCTATTTCCATTAACATTAATCTTTCATTTACACTTGCCACAGATAAATTTGTTAGTCCACAAATATCGTCTACACTTATTGGTATTTTGCTCATATATTTATATATTTCTAAGTATTCTAAATTCATTTTCACTGTTTTTCTTTGCTTTGGAAAATACTCTAAAATATCTTGTATATTTGTAACTAAATGTGCTCCCATTTTTATATATTCATTTGGTACAAATCCTGTTTTTTTATTTATGTCACTAGGTATGCAAAATACTTCTTTTTTCTGCTCCATTGCAAGTCTTGCAGTTATGCCACTACCACTTCTGTATCTTCCTTCTACTAGCAAAACGCCCATAGATAGTCCACTTATTATTCTATTTCTAGTTGGAAAATACTCTGGCTTAGAAATTTCATCTGGTTCATATTCAGATATTACACATCCTCCTTCTTCTAGAATTTCTTGATATAATTTTAGATTGTGCTCTGGATAGATGTGATTAAATCCACAGCCAAGCACAGCAATAGTCTTGCCTTTTCCACTTTTTGCTCCCAAATGTGCATAACTGTCTATACCGTCTGCCAAGCCACTCACTACGCAAATTCCTTCGTCAGATAGTTCTTTTGCAAAGTTGAAGGAAACCTTTTTGCCATATTCTGTTGGCCTTCGCGTTCCTACTATTGCCAAAGAATTTTTATTTAGTAATTCAGTATTTCCTTCTGCATATAGCTTTGTTGGCGGATTTTTTATTTTTTTAAGATTTTGGGGATAACTGCTTTCAAGCATGTTAATAATTTTCATATTTAGTTCCTTCCTTGATTATATAATTTTTTGGACTATTAAAAATATTGTTGCTTATAACAAATTCATTTTATGTTTTTAAATTTAATATTGGAAATTTTTTAAAATAACTTTGGTCTAAATTTTTTGAAAATAATTCTTTGAATTAATAAAATGATTATATATTATATTCCATAATTTGTAAATATGTTTTTTTATTTTTTACAAAAAATCGTTCGTCAAGTTATGACATAATTCGACAGTTTGAAACTAAAAATCATTAATTTGACTTTAAACATAATTAAATAATATTTTTCAAATACATAGAATAACTTTTACTATTAAGAAAGAAACCTGATCTCTCCTATATAATTCAAAAAATTTGATCTACTTCTTAATTCAGGTATTTTTTTATTTTTTATTCATATATTTTATTAAATTCTTTTGCTGTAAAACAAATCAGTTCATAATTATGTTTTCAAGGAAGGTGCTTGTTATGCCAATTTCATTTATTAATAAAAAAAATAATTCAAATTCTATAAATAAAAATTCAGGCTCTGCTTCAGGTATGAAAAAATTCATTAAACAAATTTCTTTAATATGTACTCTTGTATTTCTTGCTGTATTTTTCTATTCTGCTAGAACTAGGCATCCTGTAGAGATAATTCCAGTTATGGCTGTGCCTGTTTCAAATAAAGTAATTATTCTTGACGCTGGGCACGGAACACCTGATGAAGGTGCCGAGAGCAGTAGTGGAACTTTGGAAGCACCTATTAATTTGCAAATTACTTTAAAAATTCAAAAACTTTTAGAAAGCAGTGGTGCTACTGTTATTTTAACAAGGTCTGATGATAATTCCATTTATGAAATTGATGCTAAGACTATTGCCCAAAAAAAAGTTTCAGATATACACAATAGAGTGAAAATTGGTAATAATTCTTCTGCGGACGTGTTTGTATCTATTCACCTAAATAAAATATCTCAAAGCCAATATTCTGGCTGGCAAACTTTTTATAAAAATAATGATGAGAATTCCAAAAAACTAGCTACAAGTATTCAAAATAATTTGAATGAAACTATAGCTAGCGATAATGATAGAACTTCTCATACTTTAAGCAATGTTTATATAATGAAAAATGTTGAAATTCCTATAACTATTGTTGAATGTGGCTTTTTATCTAATCCCGAAGATGAGGCAAGGCTTAAAACTGATGAGTATCAAGAAAGCCTTGCTTGGGGGATTTACAATGGAATAATGGGGTATTTTGATTAATTAATATTGCAATATAGAGCTACGCGGAAACCAGCAGTCTCATTTTCAATCCCATTAAAATTATTTCTGCTTCCTGCTGGAAAATCTAAATAGCTAACATCATAAGCACCACCTCTAACTACATAAGGACTTCCAGTATTTAGCTTTCTTTCGCTAGTATACTCCCACAAATTCCCTCCTAAATCATATATATTGCTTACTGCTTTTGTTTGCCCTGTAGGAATTATGTCATTATTCGGACCTTGTTGCTCAATTTCATTTATATCCATGTAATTAAAAGTTTCAGAATTAGTATAGTTTCCTTCTGGAGAAGTAGTTCCATAATTGCTATTTTTTAGTTGAATAAATTTAATTGCTGTATCCCATGCATAACTACTTGCTAATTTAGTTGTAGCTGTATATGACTGTATTCTACTCATTTCTTCTGCTCGCACTATTGCATTATCAAATGTTATCCAATTATATGGTACTTGATTTTTTTGTATTACTACTTTATGCGTTTGAGGTGAAGATGAAGTTCGTAGTTCTTTTTCTCCATTATTAATTGCCTCACCATCTCCGGATTCATGTCTTCCTATATAATAGCCCTTCCATTTTTCTACACTACTTTTCTCGTCTTCTGATAGATTTTCTGTATAATTACTATATATATCATTTTGTTTTCCAAAGTTTATTCTTTCATAAACAATCTTTGTATTTTCACCATTACTCATATTTACTGTTTGGCCATCTCCGGTATCTGCTGGTATCCATACGAATTGATTACCATCAGTATCTTCAATCACTATTCCATTTTCCACTAAGGTAGCTGATTCTTGTGCTATTTTAAATCCGGCCGGAATTCTTACAGAATTTGCCGGTTCACATGAATCGGTTATGGTCGTATCAAACTCAAATGGTTTGTTTTGTGATATTGCATCTACTACTGTAGTAGCCGTATTATAATCTTCATTTTCGACACCTTGATTTCCACTATTTCCGTTTAAGTAGCCATCCATCAATTCTTCTATTTCTCCCATTGCCAATTGTTCATTTTGTTCAGCATTTCTCCAAGTATTTGCAGCTGTCTCAGCTCTACTAAATATACCATTTTGTCCTATTGTTAAATTTAAAGCAACTCCTGCCAAAATTAATAAAACGATGACCGTAACCACTAACGCTATTAAAGTAATCCCGCTTCACTTCTTTTTTAACTTTTTTTATAATAAGTGTTTTTCTACTTTCTTTTTTTCTTGCGTTATTCACTTTTTCTGCACTTTTACGCATTTTAAACTCCTCCTTCTTTTGTTTTTTAATAATTTATATTCTACGTTATTCATATATTTTAGTCATTTACATTAAATATTTTAGCATTTGTTTGAATGCCTGTCAAGGCATTCAAATAAATTCGTGATAAATTGTATGTGTCAAGTAAATGTAGGCAATTTTTTTATCTTTTTTTCTAATCCTTTAAA
>CAMMFK010000088.1 GCA_946496115.1 uncultured Clostridium sp. | reverse complement strand
AGTACAGATGCTTTAATAGTATCTGATCCACTTGCATATATATTATATGACATACGAGCTGGACTATCCGGTGGCAAGCTTCGAAACATATTATCTAATCTTCCTACATCTCCTGCTGCAATAATCTTATATATATCTGTTAATGTATTTTGCTCTAACTTATTTTCCAAAAAATAAAACTCAAATGCTTTCAATAGGTTTTCCTCTGCTCTGGGCCAGAAGTCATCTTTTCCTTTTTTCTTTTGTGTTCCGTGTAATAATTACATTTGAGCTTGTTTGAATATCTGTAACATCTTCATTTTCACCGTAGGGGATTCCACCTATCAGAGTGTTCCATATCCTTTAAATTAAAAACTTTTACAACATATCCATTTTCTCTAAAAATTGTATTAGTCTTTCTGTAGATTTCTCCGTTTAGCATCTGTTACAATTATTGATTTCTTATACTGCAATAGTTCTAATAGGTTTGTTATAAGAAAGCCTATTGTTTTCATGCTACCAGAACTACCAAAGACAGCAATATTTTTGTTAAAATGGCTATCAAAAGGCAATTTTATAATGTCATTTCCTTTTTTACCTAAAATTATTCCAGGCACATCATTTTTTCCTAATATTTTATTTATTTCATTATCACTAAGCCAGTCTGCTGTACCGATATGTACCGGTCCTCAGATTTGAGTTTAATGCCTTTTATTTCCTCTTTTTTATAAAAGACAACTAATCTTATTACTACAATAAATAAAACGGTTATAAAGGCAATTATGAGGCAAATTATGGCATAATAAAAATTAGTTAATGCAATTTCTTTATTAAAGCATTTATTTAAAATTTCAATATAATTATTTACATTAGTATCTATTAAAATATTTACAATGATTAGTACAACTATTGAAGTCCAAAAGATAATTTTTTTAGTCATAAATTCTAATATCTTTATCTATGAAATCAGATAAATCTACAAGCTTGTAATTTGCGAGAGGCAATTCCTGTCCTAAGCTTCGTATTATACTTTCATCGCAAATAATATCTGCTTGTTTATTTTTATTCGCTGTTAAAAATACATTGATTCTATTTATTTTTTCTGTATCAATTAAATAAAATGTTGTAATATATTTATCTTTATTATTGGTATAATCACAAAAATTGTATTCTGAAATATGCACATCTTTATATAGTTTTTGTACTATCTTTGGCCAATTAATTTGTTGTATATATTTTAGTTTTTGTAAATCTTCGTCTTTTTCTTCGCTAATAATTAATGAATTAAATCCAAACACAAAATTTCTTAATTCTATTCTCTTTATATCATCAACTAAAACTAATATGTTCTTATTTCTAGTTTCTTTTTGTAGATCATATACAACGGAGTTTATATATTTTGTTGTATGCTCTTTTGATATGTGATATGTTAAATAGTTTGTACCAAATATCTTTAAAATTCCTATGTATTTTCGTGATGTCTCTGTAAATTTATTCTTATCTTTTATCTCAATAGAGGGGATAAAGTCTATGTATTCTTCTTTATGATAAATTGCTGCCAAATGACTTATGAATTTTAATCTATCTGTATATTTCTTGTCATATCTTAAAGGAACTGTATTTTGCCCTAATACTTTCATAAAAGCATAACCGTTTTCTGCAAGTACAAGATATTTATTATATTTTCTTATAATATTCTTTTGTATTAAATTTCTTATTCTTTTTGGATAGTATGTATCATTAAAAAAATACTCTGCATCTTTAATATATAGATATTGAAATCGCCCAATAAATTTGACCATTTCTATTTCATTTTTGTTCTTTGGAAATATACTTTTAATTTTTCCTCACCACCTTTTCAAATAGCTTTTCACTCACTGGTACTTGGCTAGGAATGTGATAGCTTACGCTCTCACACACCTATCCTACTTAGTCTTTTTTATTCTTCAATATGTCTGTAAGTGTTGATTCTACTGAATTTTGCACATATAAAAAATGTCCTATTTTTTGTTTTCTAAAACTCTGAAAAAAGGACATTTTGAACTAACATATTTTGCATTAAATTTACTGCATTTTTTTGAGTTGTAATACATACTTCTGTATGCGGAATTTCTGAAAATTCACCTTGCACACAATAAAACATTTTTTCTATATTATCATCTTCAATAATATTATTTAATATCAAAGCATCAAAGATCGGCTTTATGTATTTATTGTCTATATCCCAACCTTTTATGTTATCAAAAATTCTAATAAATACAAATACCTTATCTTTAAACAAATCATTAAAAGGTTTTGTTGCCTCAGTAATGTTTATGAGTATATTTTTAAATGCGTGTGTTTTTAAAGATTTATAAGATGGCATAGGCTCTGGAATATAAATTTTTAAAGTATTATCCTTGACCTCTGCCTTATATTCATCGCTAATATTCTTTATCTTCTCTGTGCTATATTCTACAGTTTTGTTGTATATTCTAATTTCATTTAATATGTTATATCTTCTTTTTTCTAAATTTTTCAAAAATGCTTCCATTTGTAAATCATTTATTGCTTTATTTAACCTAATTTTGTGTATATCATCTTCTAAGTTTATTAATTCTGTATATAATTTATCTGATAAAATCATAGATTAGTCCTTTCTTTATAATAGTAAGGGCAAATTTAAAGGAACTAAGCACTATTCTTCGTCTTCTTGTTTATCATAGGTATCAAAAATTTCTTTTGTTATTAGATCTCTTACTTCTTGATTTAAAGGGTGGCATAAATCTCTATATGCTCTTTTTTCTCCATTTAATCTTCTTGAAGGCATTGCTACAAACCTTCCAATTCTTTGGTTTTCTAGTATTCTAATACCTCTTACAATAAAACTATCATTTAAAACGATATTTGCATAACCTAATAATGCACCTCTCTGTTTAATTTTAAAAATTCTTACTTCTGTAACTTTAATTTCCATAAACATATTCCTCCTATAATCTATAATTTTAAATTTTGAAGGGCAAATTATAGGAATTACTAACTTATTTTATCTTCCTGTTCTTGGAAGTGTAGGACATTTTGGTTCTTCTGGTATATGCACAACTGTAGTCCAGTCGCTATTTGCTTCAGCAGTTACACCATGATACACACCAACTGTTTTTGTATGGTTTGTAAATGTGTCATTATCTTTTAATGTATCTAATGACATACACTCCATAGTTGGGCTTGTGCTTTCTCTAAATCCTGTTTCTACCTTTCCAAAATCAAACATTGTTTCTATAATGTATTCGTCATCTGCTAGTTTTACTTTTGTAAAGTCTAATTCGTAATCTTCTTGTGTACTTAAATCTTCTTTGAATAGTATGTATTCATCTGATTTATTGGTTTTGTAGTAAACATCATATTTTAAATCTTGATTCCATGTACCTGTTGTCATTTTCTCCAAACGAATATAATCTGTTGGTATATAATCAAACCATTTAAAGTTCTCTAGGTAAACATTTGAGTTATTGGCAACATTACTAAATGTATAATTTACTTTTTCTCCGGTTTTAATCTCTACTGTGCCTTCTTTATCTACATCTACAGTAATGTCTACAGGCTCATTATCTATTGTTACAGGTACTGTTTCTCCATCGTTTACTATTTCAAATTCATAAGTATTTTCATTCAATAGATAATAGATAGATCCTGTGCTTAGTTCCTTTAGATAATATCTGTCTTTGTAAATCTCTTGACTAATGGCTTTTCCGATTCTCGTCTGTTACAAGTGTTTCTACAAGATTATCATTTTTATCATATAGTCCAAACTCTGCACCTTCTAATACTTTTGTATTATCTTTTGAATCTACTTTTGTAATTTCTACTTTACCTTTGATTCTTTCGTTTTCTACTATTACCTCAGTTGTTTCATTTGCTTTTAATTCTATAGTTATAGGCTCATCATTTAAAACATAATTTTCTAATGTCTTTACTTCTCTTAATGTTAATTTTTTAAAATCTCTAACGGGATATTTTTGTGTTAAAGCTTCGCCATTTTCATCTGTTACAATTTTTTCTAATACATTTTCGTTTTCATCTAGTACTTCAAATTCAACACCTGGAAGTCTAATTTTATTATCTTCTTCATCTACTTTTACAATTTTTACTTGTGCTTTCTTTAATTCATTTTCTACTATTGCTTCTGTAACTTCGTTCCACTCAACTTTTACCTCTGTATCTTCAGCTAAATCGTACCATTTTCCTGTGTTCTTTTCAAACAGTTTGTATTCACCGTGTCCTTATATTTTCTATAAAAATCTCACCGTCAACATTGGTTGTGTATGTACCAATAATTTTATCTAGTTCTACACTATATAAGTCAAACG
>CAMMFK010000087.1 GCA_946496115.1 uncultured Clostridium sp. | reverse complement strand
TTTTTATTGTTATTCGATAAATTTAAAATTTGTTTGACCTCATAATAATATTATGTTAAAAAAATACTGTCTCCTATTAGGAGATAGTATTTTTATCCGCATAACTTCTTTCTTATTTTTTCTATATTTTCTTTTGGAACATTGCAACTTAAAATGTAGTTCTCAAAAGAATCATATTTTTTAAGTAAATTTTCTATGAATGTTATTATAAACTTAGGAGAAGACTTTTTTAGATTTTCTGAATATTTTTCTATAATATCAGTATCTGCTAAATAGGTATTAGTAACTTCATAATTTGCAATAATATCTTTTATGTAGGCATTGCAAAGTCCAAGAATGAGTGCAGATATTATTCCTGTTCTATCCTTACCCGCTGTACAGTGGTATAATACTCCTCCTTTGCTTTGTGCCAGTATATCAAAGATTTCTTTTATTCTTGATTTGTTTTCTAACACATATGTATATCCTACTCCATGATTAAAGTTTTCTTTATCTTTTTCAGCATTTGCATATTGCTCATATTCAGAAGTAGATAAGGGAATATAATGGAATTTAAAATATTCTCTATTTATATTATCATCACTAACAAAGGTAGATTGAATCGTTGTATTTCCTCTTAAATCAATTATGTCTGTAATTCCATAGTTTTTTAAAAATTCGTTGTCTTTATCTGTTATGTTAGTAAGTCTATCACTTCTAATAAAAGTATGAAATTTTGTTACTTTATTATCCTTTGTGGGATATCCACCTAAATCTCTTGTGTTTTTAGTTCCTTCTAATGGTAATCTAACATAGTCCATAATCTCTCTACCTTTCCATATTCCATTGGATTTTTCATCATTATCACCTTAATTTTCTTTATTCTTGTACCATTTTGCAAATTCTTCTAATGAATCAACTGATTTATATTTTACTCTACTTTCTCTTTCTTCATCTGTCATTTGTGCAAGTGTTTTATCATATCCGTAAGGCTTATAAATATACCATAAATCAGACCACTTCTTTTTAGTATCATTACCTAAAACTTTTTCAGATAATGTGCCATCATGTTCTCCCATGAATTGATATAATTTATTTCCATCAAAATAAGACAAACATTCAGTAAATTTACACTCTCTATTCTTTTTTCCTTCCATTAATTTTAATATTCCATCTATGCCTATTGTGTCTAATGCAAAGTTTACAAATGCTTTTGGAAATCCGCCTAATTCGTCTATCCAAAATCCAGTGTCCATTGATATGCATGGTTTGTTTACTAACTTATATGCTTCCATAACTTTGTACTTTGATATGTATTTTATATCATCACTTCTTGGTTCGTCTAACTCATATTCAAATACTTTAAAATTTACGTCTTTTAATTTTCTATTTGCTGATGCTATTTTTCCTTTATTATGTGTTACAAATACTATCTCGTCCATTTTTATTTTCCTTTCTTTTTTACTTTTTCCATTCCATTAAATATTCTTTTTTTCCAGTATCTTTGTAATGGATCTGTATATTTTTATTATTTATTTTAAACTCTTTTATCATTTTTTCTCCACAATTAATTTAGTTTACAAAATTATATCCTAAAAATAAAAATAAACCTCTTGCAAATTGCACTGCTTTTTGCAAGAGGAAAGGTCTTACCTTTTTTGATCGTTGAGATGTCTTATGTGTTTTGTACCTCGTGCATCTCTTTTCTCTGGGCTTTCACCCATTTGTGGAATACTACTCTTGAGCCACCCAAGTCGCAAAATTCTCTACACCTTCGTAGGATTTGCTGGGCCTCTAGGTCCATGTCTTTGAAACACTCAAGGCATCGCCTCAAGTTGTTTGCCTCCGCAAAGATTACGGCCTTGCACCAAAAATCATCTTGAGTGCTTAGCACGTCATCCAAGTTCACCAAGAACGTTTCAAGTGCCTGTGCCTCCCGAATTCTAGCTGAGGAATCAGCCTTCATTGCGGACTCTGCCATCTGAACATCTCTCCTTCTTTTTTACTGGTAACATAACGTTACTAATACTATTATACTACATATTTAGCTTCTTTTCAAGATATGTCCTGCCTTTGTATAAAGTAACTAGAAATTACTTTTTCCAAATATATTTTAGGTTTTCTATTCACCAGTAACTATTATTTATCTCTTATTATTACTTTTCCATTTACATCCATAATAGAATCTTCATTAATTATTTCTCCCACTGAATCTACTATTATTGTTCCAGACTTAGGATTTTTTATTGATAATACATTTCCTTTAATATCTGCATCTACATCTGAGTATTCAAAGGCTAAGTCTGTATCTTCCATTGTACAATTTATCAATTTTAGATTTTTACAATAACATAGTGGTTGTGTTCCAATTATTTTACAGTTGATTAATGTTAATCCATCTGAAAACCATGCCAAATATTCGCCCTTTACAGTTGAATCTTTTACAGTAACATTTTTTGTGTGCCAAAATGCATCTTTTGTGTCTAATTCACAATTTTCTAATTCTAAATTTTCCATATATTGAAATGAATATTTACCTTGGAACTTTACATTTTTTAATTTTACATTTTTACTATCTAAAAAAATATACTCTGATATTATTTTTGAATTTTCTACATTTACGTTATTGCATTTCCAGCCGAATTCCAGCGATATAATTGTTGTTTTTTTTATTTCAGTATTATTGCATTCTCTTAATAGTTTTACTCCATTTAAAACGCAATCATCTATTAATCCATCGTTTGAATACCAGATTGGAGCTCTAGTTTTGTCATCAAATGTTGTATGTATTAACTCATATTTTTGTGCATGCCATAATGGATATCTTAAAGAAAATTTACTATCTATTACTCTTATATTTCTTGTTTCTTTAAGAACAGATTCTCCATCTTTTGGTCCTGCAAATGTGCAATTTCTAACTTCTGTATCTTTTAGATTATATAAGGCTCTTTCTTCATCATAAGTTTTATTTTCTATTGTGTCTTTTAAATTCATTTGCTTTCCTCCGCGTATAATTTTATAACAATTATTTAATATTTTATATAAAAATTTAGTAGGCAACCTTTATGTGTTTTGCCTACTAAATTTATAATAACTTTAAATATTTTTTTCTAAAAATTCCTTTAATTCGTTTAATTCATTCAAGTATATATTTTTTACATTTTCATATATCTCTCTTGATTTTTCTTCGTCATATAAATGTGAAAGAGCATTTCTATCAAGCATCATATTTATCCATGTGTCTCCATTATTTATAACTTTTGCCTGATAAGCTAGTTGAATTATTGCTCTTGGACTAGCTATATTGTCTGAATACCCATTATATTCCAAGTAATCCTTTATTGTTTTCCAAGCGAGTTCAAAAGTAAATTCATATCTTTGTAATGTGCCATCAATACTATGTCTGTTGGCTCTTCTAATAATGCTTCTTTAAGTCTATTAAGTGCTTTTGTATAATCTTCATATCTTTCTTTTAATCTTTTCATATTTTTACACCTCTTATGCTTTTATTAAATTATTATATTTGTTTTGCATCAGTTTTAATTGCATTTATAAATTCTAAGTTCTTTATATCTTGCATAAAAACTAAATCTATCTTATATATGCAGTCTATTAAATCTATTTCATTCATTATTTTATACTTTTTTTCAGTTGATATACTATCCATTACTGCAATATCAATATCCGAATTTGCTCTATAATCTCCTCTAGCTCTTGAACCAAATATATATAATTTTATATCATTTTCAGTCGATATCTTTCTTATTTTATTAATTAATTCGTCACTTAATCCATACATACTTTTAACCCCATTCTTATATTACACTATTTTTCCTTATTTGTCTATGGAAAAGTAAAAAGTATCTTGAAATTTGTTTTCCAAGTTTATTTTTCTTTTTCATTCTTATCAAACAAATATAGTCCTATGCAAAATACTCCTATTCCTAGCATTATTATAGATGATTTCGTTTCTATTTTGTCTAATATATTTAATACAACTACTCCAATTCCCATTGCAATAGCTACCGCTTTTAAAATTAAATTAATTAAGTCTTTTATTTTATTATTAGAATAATCTTGTTTTTTAGTTTTAAGCAATTCTTCAACTGAAACGTCTAGTACATCTGCCAATTTAGATATTGTATTTATATCTGGACAAGATAAATCTCTTTCCCATTTTGAAACAGCTTTATCTGTAACATTCATCTTTTCCGCTAATTCACTTTGTGTCATCCCCTTCTGTTTTCTTAAATTTGCAATTGTTTCTCCTATACTTTTCATAAAACTTTTCCTTTCCAAGGCACTCATAATTTTTGAACCTTTTTAAATGAACTTGCCTTTTTATTATCAAATATTT
>CAMMFK010000086.1 GCA_946496115.1 uncultured Clostridium sp. | reverse complement strand
AACGGTATTCGCGTAAGCGATGCCGTGAAGCAAATGCGGAAGAATGTATATTGAAACTTAAGTAAAAATTTAATTATTAATCTTACAAAAAGGATAGTCCTAAAAATAAAAACAAAAATAAAAGCAGATTAACTACTATTTAATATTAAATATTAATCTTCTGCTTTTATTTTTCGTCACTATAAAACTTTATCTATATCCTCTTTCATTTTTTCAAGAACTTCAAAGCTTGCGTCAAATTTAGCTTGTTCATCTTCTGAAAGAGTAATGTTTAATATATCTTCAACACCTTTGTGTCCAATTATTGCTGGAACACCTATATATAATCCTGAATGACCATAGTTGCCATCTATATATGTTGATACTGTTAAAATTTCTTTGTCATCATCTAATATTGTTCTAACTAGTTTAGCTAGTCCTAAGCCTATTCCATAATATGTGGCTTTTTTTCTATTTATTATTTCATATGCTGCTTGCTGTACGTCTGTGTAAATTTCATCAAGTATTTTTTCATCTTTGCCTTTTTCTTTTAATATTTGCATTAAAGGTTTGCAACCTATATAACTGTGTGACCATGCTACAAATGATGAGTCTCCATGTTCTCCCATAATATATGCGTGTACGTTTTTTGGAGATATATCTAATCTTTCACCTATTAAGTATCTTAGTCTTGATGTATCTAGCATTGTGCCTGAACCTATAACTTTGTTTTTAGGAAATTTCGAAACTTTTTCTACTACATATGTCATAAGGTCTACTGGGTTAGTTGCTATTACAAATATTCCATTGAAGCCTGATGCAACAACTTGCTCTGTTACTTCTTTCATAATACCGGCATTTGTCTTGGCTAAATCTAATCTAGTTTGTCCTGGTTTTTGTGCTAATCCTGCAGTTATAACTACTATATCTGCATCTTTGCATTCATTATATTCGCCTGCTTTTATTTCAATTCTGCTACTTGGTGCACAAGCAATTCCATGAGCTAAATCCATTGCTTCACCAACTGCTTTGTCCTTTAAAACATCAATTAGTATAAGTTCATTAACTCCACCTTGGTTTTCTAAAGCATATGCCATGCTCATTCCTACAAAGCCTGTACCAACTAATACCACTTTTCTTTTTGAAATCATAAAAATTACCTCCAATCATATTTGAATATCTAAGTAAAAAGCTTCTTTAGCTAAACCGAGCAAATCTCGTAATATTTAGCAAAGCCACTTTTCTTATAATATAGGAAAAATCGAAGATTTTGCCTATATTTCAAGATAAAGTTACTTTAGGCAGCCCGAGCGAAGCTCGTGGCATGTGGCGAAGCCACTTTTCTTATTATTGGCAATTTTTTTGTCAATATTCAAGCGAATATTATTATATCATTTATCTAATTGAAATGTAAAGTATTATAATAAAATTTGACATAATTTCGAATTTATAATATAATTTATTTATTGCAAGTATTATAATCATTTGCAAAATAACTATTTTGTAAAAAGGAGGGGTTTTATTTAATTTCTATATATATGAAAATGATTTAATATTTGAAATAGGGAGTGAAATTTATGAAAAAATTTTTTACAGGTAATGAAGCTATTGCTTATGGCTTTTTTATTTATGGTGGTCAATTTGCATCTGGATATCCTGGTACTCCAAGTACTGAAATTCTAGAAAATATAGCTAAACTTAAAGGTCTGTATTCAGAATGGGCTCCAAATGAAAAGGTAGCTGTTGAGTCTGCAATAGGGGCTTCTTATGCTGGATTTCGTTCTCTAGTTGCAATGAAACACGTAGGAGTTAACGTGGCTTCTGACCCGATATTTACTCTTGCTTATACAGGAGTTAATGCCGGACTCATTATTGTTTCAGCCGACGATCCTGGTATTTACTCTTCACAAAATGAACAAGATAATAGGAATTATTCTAAGTTTGCTAAAATTGCGATGTTAGAGCCTTCGAATTCACAAGAATGTTTTGATTTTGTAAAACTAGCTTTCATAATAAGCGAGTCTTATAAAATCCCTATTTTCATTCGGCTAACAACTCGCATTTGTCACTCCAAATCAATAGTCTATATTAACGAAAATAGAACGGCAAATTTTCTTCCTATCAATAAGGAAAAAAGATTCGACCCTATCCCTAGTATTTCACGAAGACTTCATATAGTTCTAGAGCAAAAACTATTGGATATTGCTAAAAACACTAATAATTATCCGTTAGTTGAAGAAGAAAATAATAATAGTGATATAGGGATTATAACTTCTGGCGTGTGTTATAATTATGTTAAAGAAGTTTTTGGTATCTCTGTATCTATATTGAAATTAAATATGGTTTATCCAATTTCCTATGATACTATTAAACGTTTCCTTGGCAATGTAAAGAATTTATATGTAATTGAAGAATTAGATCCTTTTATAGAAGAACAAATATTAGCTTTTGGAATTAGTTGCATTGGCAAAAAAATCGTCCCAAAAGTAATGGATTTAACTCCTCAAATTATACGTAATGCGTTTAATATTCCTTCTCACTACTCTTTTATGAATAAATCAAATTATGTTGCTACTAATAAAAATAAATCCAAGGCTTTTTGCGATGGTTGCTTTTACAATATTTTTTTTAAAGTATTATCTAATTATAAAGATTTAATTATTAGCAGTGATATTGGTTGTTATTCTATGAGCGGTGGTGAACCGTATTATGCAAAAGATATTGCTATTTGTATGGGAGGTGGTTTCTCAATTGCGCATGGAATTCAAAAAGCATTATCAATTCAAGGAATTAGCCAAAAGAGAGTGATTGGAATTATGGGAGATTCTACTTTCTTTCATTCCGGTATAACAAGTCTTATAAATGTTATATATAACAAGAGTAATCCTATTCTTGTAGTACTTGATAATAAAAGTACGTCAATGACTGGATTACAAGACAATCCTGGAACAGGCAAAACACTTCAAAAAGATTATTCTAAACCAATAGATATCTTTAAATTATTGCAAGCATTAAACATAGAAAACATTAGAGAATTCAATCCATTCTCATTAGTTGATACTACTAATTCATTAGAATGGGCAATATCTCAAAGCTCTTTGGTTGTATTAATAGCAAAAGGAAAATGCATTTTGAAAGGTCGTGAATAATTTGATTAACAATATCATATTCTGTGGAAAAGGCGGAAATGGAGTTTTATATGCAAGTTCAATTTTCTGTACCACATTATTTGAATCTACTGATTATAATATAATATCTTCGGATATTCATGGAATTTCACGCCGTGGTGGTAGTGTCATCTCCGAAGTAAGATATGGGACAGAAGCAATTTATTCTCCGATTATTGAATGCGCAGATTATATTGTTGATTTTGATGGTAATGAATACAAACATTTTGATGATCGCTTAAATTCTTCTGGTAAAATATTAGCACCATTTATAGATAGTGCTAATATGTCGGAAGAAATAATCCGTATTGATTTACAATCAAAAGTGAAGAAATATAATTTACCATTGAAAACTTCAAATATGATTATTATTGGACATTTGGTAAAAATATTAGGACTTTCATATCTTCCTTGGAAAAATTTAATTACTGATAAATATAACTATCTTTCTTTTTTACTAGGAGTTAAATAAAATCTACTTTAAAAAAGTATCAATTAACCTATTGGCTAATTGATACTTTTTAGCATATAGTTTCAATACCATACAGCTCATTTTTTAAAAATTTAACTTTTATTATTCCAGGTGAATTAACTTTTATCTCTTTTTCGTTATAATATAATTTATCATTATTTAATTTGCACCATTTCATTAAAAAAAATTTTATAGCTGCACCGTGGCTTACTACAACAACTTTTTTGCCACAATTTTTTTTCAAAATTTCAAATATACTTTTTTCCATTCTTACTTGAACTTCCTTCATGCTTTCTCCATCTTTGCATTTCAAATTAGGATCATGAATTTGCTCAATTGTATAAGCTCTCTTTTTGTATTGTCCAAGCTCTTTTAATTCATTTAAATTACCGTAATTTTCTTTCATTTAGTCTTTGATCAATATTTAGCAATATATTATTTTTTTGTGCTATATATTTAGCGGTAGACATAGCTCTAACATAAGAGCTACTCCAAATTTCTGAAATATTCTTTAGTTCCTCATTTTTACTAAGCTTTTCAGCTTTTTTTTCACCTTCGCATGATAATATTATTTTTTCGTTTTTAAGTTGAGAACTCTCATCAGTTATTATATTTTCAAGTTCTTTTAATTGTAATGAATGTCTTATCAAATATAAAATAGTATAATTATCCATAATCCCTCCTTTATTTTATTCTAGCATAAAAATAAGTAGCAATGCAATAGCATTGCTACTTCAGACTGTTGACAAAGTATATAAAAATATTTTGTTCAACAGTCTTTTCTTTTT
>CAMMFK010000085.1 GCA_946496115.1 uncultured Clostridium sp. | reverse complement strand
TTTTAAATGGTCTATTACAATATTTAATTATATTTGCATGATTAAAATGTGTATCAGCTATAAAATATATCATAACTTTTCTCCTAAATTTTTTATATATTTTAATACACTCATTATTGCATCATCTACCGTTATGTCTAACCAATTATTTTTAGGATTGCTTAAATGATTACGATAAGCATTCGAGTTAAATGTCATTTGTAGCCTATTAACAACATCTTTAATATTATTTTCTCTCATTGTCTCATCTTTAAAAATAAGTATATTAAAACAATTCATTAATTTTTCTTTGTCTAACTCTGTTTTATTTATTAAATAATAAAAATCAAATAAATCTTTATATCTTGTTGATCTAAAGCCAAGTTTTAATAAAGATTTAATTTTTTCCACAAAGATTTGCTCTTTTGAATTAATTAACAAGTTTGCATTTTTGTTTATGATACTTAAGTCAAAACAATATTCATCTTGCTTAATATCTAATAGTTTATGTACTCCTATATCTAACTTTGTTTTTAATTTATTTCCATACTTATCAAATAATTCAATATTAACCCTTTTTCCATCATAGTCTTGATGATGCAATTCTTTTATTTCTCCATCTATTTTAATTTTTATTCCATCATCTACATTACTTAACTCTTCTATGAATCTTATTATTGAATTATCTTCTAAAGAGTATTTAATAAAATCTAAATCCATATCTCGAGTTGCTCTACGCAGGTCTTTTGAAATACTATGCATTACTACTCCGACCTTTGATAGTTATATTTTTTGAAAATCTTGAATTTGCAATTTTCAAAATAATAATATCTTGACATACCTTACTTTCTGCGTCTATTATTCCATACCCATTCTTTAAATAACTTGTTACTAATTCTTCTATATTCATTAAAATTAAAACACCTCTCTTAATAATGCATTAGATAAATTAACTTCATTTTTATATAAAGCCAGATATTTCTCAATTTTATACATATCTAATTTATCACTAGATTCTCTATAACTTGATATCAATTCTTTATAATAATCAAATGAAATTTGATTTCTTTTTCTAATTAATTCTACTAATAATCTTTCTTTATCATATATATTTACATATTCATCCTCTATCTTTTCTGTAACTTTGCCTTCATTTAATATTTTACCATCAACAAATAATTGAACTATATTTTCGCTTTCTATTTTTCTTGCATGACTATCTGTTGCCAAATATACTTTTTGAGGTATAACATCAGTTAAGTCATAGAAATAAAAAGCTGAATCCATTGTTATTATTGCCTTTGGATATTTTTTTGAATATAAAACTAATGGATTTACATATTCTTTATCTGAATATAATCCTTTTTCCAATTTATATACTTCTCTCTTTTCAATAGCTTTTTTTATATTATAGTCTGTATTATATTTATTTTTTAATTCTTTATATGTATAAATCATAATTATTTCCCCCCAATAATATTTTAAACTAATTGTAGGATAAAGTCAATTTTTTTCCGACAATTAGTTTAATTTTTTTATAAATTATATCATTTATTATAAACTTTTATTTAGTTTTAATTCATTGATATTAAACTTTTAAAATATATTTTTGTTTTAAACAACAATTATATTCTTCTAAATTTTAAACTTTAACAATATACAATTTATATTTGTATAGTTTTGTTGATATTTAAAAAAAATTTAAACCATAATCTTTTTATAAATATTATAAAGATTATGGTTTACTTTTTTTCTATATTAATCATTTTAATTATTGTTCTTTATGGTTCTTTGTTTAACGAATTGTGCCCAAATTGTGCCAAAAGCATTTATTCGTTTTTTGAAACCGTTGAGGCTGTAAGGAAAGAATTTTCAACATTATGCCATTTACTGTGTCCTGACATGACTAATTCCTCCTTTTTTATTTTTTCCATTATTTATTGTAACACATTTTTTGGCTTTTGTGTAGTGTTTTTATCAATTTTTCCTTTATTTTTATAAATCTTGAAAATAATTAGAAAAAGTGTACGAGCTCTACTTTAAGGCTGGTACACTTTTTAAGTATATTATAATGCTCCCACAATTTTATGTGGCACATACATTTCTCTACTCAACATTTATTAATTCATATTCTTTTGTTCCAAATCCTAATTCTGCTGCAGAATCTATTGTATGTGTTCCATTTCTTGAATTTACTCTTTCTAAGAAATGTTCTTTTCCTGGATCGTTAGACTGCTTAACTAAATCTATACATGCTTGGTCTATTGCGATTGGGTCAGTAGATGCTAATATTCCTATATCTTTCATGCATGGGTCTTCTGCAACTGCACAACAATCACAATCAACTGACATATTTGCCATTATGTTAATAAAAGCTATTTTATCTCCAAAATATTTAACTACTGTCCCTGCTGCATCTGCCATTGACTCTAAGAACTTATTTTGTTCAGGTAGGTTATTCCATATTGAATATTGGTCTTTACTTTGTCCTGCTGAATGTATCCATGCTTTTCCTTCTGATGATGCACAACCTATTGACAATTGCTTCAAAGCTCCACCATATCCACCCATTGGATGACCTTTAAAGTGTGAAAGAACTAGCATAGAATCATATTTTTCTATGTCTTTTCCCACAAAGTTTTCCTTCAAAACTTTTCCATTTTCTACTGGTAAAACTTTGTCCGGTCCTTCTTCATCCATTAAATCTACATTAAAATATTTGTTCCAATTATGTTCTTCTAACAGTTTCTTATGTTTTTCACTTGTATTTCTTGCACCTTCATAAGCTGTATTGCACTCTACTACTGTACCTTTAACATATTCCACCATTGGCTTTACAAATTCTGGTCTTAAATAATTTTGATTTCCTTCTTCACCAGAATGCAATTTAACAGCTACTTTTCCTGGTAATTCTCTCCCTAACACTTTATACATTTTTACTACATTTTCAGGTGTTATTTCTTTGCAAAAATATACTTTTGATTTTTCCATAATAAAATCCTTTCTTAAAAATTATATTTTAATATCAGAATAAAAAGCTCTATATTAAATATGAGCTTTTTATCTTATTTTTATTCAACTTCTTTTTTCCATAAAGAATGTTTATTACAATATGCATATAATGTTGAACCTGGAATGTAGTGGAATTTTGCATCAGCCACATCTCCTGGTTTAAAATATTTTGTACATTCTTGATTATCTGATACCATACTTATCCATTCAATGAAATGGTCTTCTTCCATTACATGATTCACTTTTACAAGTATTTTATCTCCTTCAACTGTGTACTCTGGCACATGTTTTTCTGCTGCAGCATCTGCTGTATTTGGTACTACCACATTCATTTGCTCTCCGCAACATCTTATTCCACATTCGTCACTATGGCAGTCTTGAATAACTTTTACCATAGCTCCACAGCTTTTGCATTTTCTTAAAACTAATTCTCTTGCCATCTTGTTCTTTTCTCCTTTTCTGTTTTTTATTTGCTAATTTTATTAGTTATTATTATTGCATACTACTAATAAAATTTTATTATTCTTCTACTTTTTTGAACATATCTTTGCCAACTCCACATAATGGGCATGTCCAATCGTCTGGTAAATCTTCAAACTTAACTCCTTCTTTTTCTTCATCATAAATATATCCACATGCCATACATTCATATTTTGCCATAATTTTTACCTCCTATAATTATTTTTGTAAAATCTTCTTAATTTTTTATAAAATATATTTCTATATTCACAATTTTAATCAAGATTTTATTTTACATGCTCATTCTATCATGTTTGGAACTTTTTGTAAACAGTTTTCTATTTACTAATAGCATCTTCTAATTCTTTCATTTTTTCTTCTGATTCTTTATTTAATTTTGTTTTTATTGTAACTATTGGTTCTACTATTTCTATGTTTTTCATTGTAGATAGCATGTCCTTTATTACTTTGCCTGCATTTGGAGCCCATGAACCATTTTCTATAATTCCTATTTTTCTATTTTGATAATTTTTTTCTCTTAGTAAATGTAGAAAAGAATTCATTGCTGGAAAAATATTCATATTGTATGTTACACAAGCTATACACATTTTAGAATATTTAAAAGCCTCTGCCACTACATCTGCAATTTGAGATCTAGAGATATCTATTAATTTTACATTATTTTCCTTTTCTTTTAAATCTTCTGCAAATTTTTTAGATACTTCGTATGTGTTACCATGTAATGAACCACAAACAACTAGTATTCCTTCTTCTTCTGGTTCATATTTGCTCCATTTATCATATAAATTAATATAATAATCTAAATTTTTCTTTAAGATTGGTCCATGTAATGGACAAATCATTTTAATATCTAAAGAAGAGGCTTTTTTTAGTACATTTTGCACTTGCATTCCGTATTTTCCAACTATATTTATAAAATATCTTCTAGATTCATCTACCCATGGTTCATC
>CAMMFK010000084.1 GCA_946496115.1 uncultured Clostridium sp. | reverse complement strand
GATTTCACTTTTGCTGGATTACCTACTGCTACTGAATTGTTTGGAATATCTTTTGTTACTACACTTCCAGCACCAATAACCGAGTTATCACCAATAGTAACTCCAGGCAAAATGGTACAATTCCCTCCAATCCATACATTTTTACCAATAGTTACAGGTTTGCCAAATTCAATATCTGAAATTCTTTCATCTGGAACTAATGAATGACAAGCAGTATAAATATGGGTATTTGGTCCAATTAAAGTATGTTCTCCTATTTTTACAGGGCAAACATCTAATATTACGCAACCATAATTAAGCATAACATTTTTTTCAATAAAAATATTATATCCATAATCACAAAAAAATGGTGGTTTAATCCAAAATATTCCACTGGTGTTTATTAATTTTCTCATTAATCGTGATCTCATATTTATCTCATTAAAATTCCTTTTATTATACTTATTACATATTCTATTTGCTCGTGCTCGTTCAAAAACAAGTTTAGGATTAGCAGGATTGTATTTTTCTCCAGAAATCATTTTTTCTTTTTCTGTTTTCAATCTTATCATTCCTTTTTATAATTTCAAATTACTGCTTATCTTTTTTAATTAAAGATCCTATTCCTAAACCAACACATAAACCTATACTTATTCCAAAACATATACATATAGGGATATTATCAGCGAACACTCCTATAATCACTCCTAATGATGTTCCGATACACATTCCTACTGACATTCCCTCTAACATATATGTTTTAGTTTCATCTTTAATTTCTTTCTTATTGACTTTTTTGTTTTTCATAATATTATCTCACTTTCAAATTACTATTTAGATAATTATACCATAAAAAGAGCAAACTAAAAATCATGTTTCATTAGTTTGCTTTATAAAATAATTTTAAAATATTTTATTTGACAAAAAATATACCATAAATTACAATTAATGCAAAAAATATTAATATTCCTGTACCTATTACTAAATATATCCTAATTATACTTTTTACATTTTGTGAATCTCGATACAATGAATCAACCTTTTTTCAATTAATTTCTTTTATGATAGAATTAGGAATTGATCTATCTTTCACTAATTCATCTATACTAATTTCAAAAAGATCAGACAATTCTTCTAATTTATCCATTTCAGGAGTTGTTTCTCCTAATTCCCATTTACTTACTGTTTGTCTTGCAACGTTTAATTTATTTCCTAATTCTTCTTGTGAAAGACCTGCTGCTTTTCTTAATTTTATTAATTTCTCATTAAATTTCAACTTCAATCATTCCTTTCGTTTTTAGATACATAGAGCTCTTTAAATATCTAATATAATTATAATATTTTATCGCACTTATATCTACCATTTAGAACTGGAAATATGTCCCTTAAACATAACATTTAATATTTTAAAGAGTTGTTTTAAAAAATATTATTAATATCTTTTACAATTTGATCAACATTATTTTCAACATTTTTTATATCTTCTTCACTTAATTTTCCGAAAACAATATTTTTCCTTTTTTCATCATTTAATTGTTTTAACATTCTGTATTCTTTTAATTCTTTATTTTTTGCTTCAAAAGATTCTTTTAATTCAAATCCAAAATGTTCATACATTGGTACATTTGATTCTGTAAAAGTTTCTAGTACAATACTACTATTTGTTTTAGAAGCATAATCAAATAATTCTTCTAACATTTTTCTAGCAATTCCTTTACCACGCATATCTTTTGCAATCGCAAATTGAAGTATGTAATAAGGATTTTTACAGTATTTTTTATACCATTTACTGCTATGAACTTCTTCAATAGGTTTTATATTATTTTGTAACAGCTCTTGTTCTTCTTTTGACAATGTTTTTAATATTTTATTGGATTTTAAAGCCATTAAAAGTCTTTGTATTGAAAAAAGGTTTTTGGCTTGTATTCCAACTATTGCTCCAGTTATATCATCATCAAATATGTATATATCCCCTTTTTTATAAAAGTACAACAATTCCATATATAGTATATTAGTTGCAATACTTTTTCCCTTTTCTTTATTAAAGCCTTTAAACATTTGGTGCATTTCTTCTTTTTCCCAAAATTGTTCTGTCATAAATTCTGACAATTTTTCTAATTCATTTTCATTTATTCTTCGCATATCTTTTGAACTCCTTTATAATACTCATTTAATATTCTTGCCAATTCTTTTGGATTTTCTTCGTTTACAACGTGTCCAGTATTTTTGATAATTTCTAATTTTGAATCTTTAATATTTTCTGATAAATAATAAGATGATTTGATATTTGCACTATCTTTTTCACCACAAATTATTAATGTTGGACATTTAATATATTGTACTCTATTACTAAAATCTAATTTTTTCATAGTATTTCCTAAAATAAAGGTATCTTTTTTATTAAAGGCCATATTCTCAAATATTGATTTTGGTAAAAATCTAAAAACAACATTTTGAATACTAAACATGATTTTTGGTACTTTATGTGGAGTTCCAATTAAAACTAATGAATTAACTTTATTTGGAAAATCTAAAGCATAATTTAATGCTAATATTCCACCTAATGAAATACCACATAAATCAACTTTTCCATCAATATTATTACAATAATCAACAAAGGAAGAATATAAATTTTGATAACTTGCCTCTTTTTTATTAAGAATTGATGATAAATCAGGATATAATATATTTTCCTTTTCTTGCATACATTTAACTGTTTCGTTCCAACTATTCCCTTTATGTCCTGATCCATGAATAAATATTTTTTTCATTTTCTCTCTCCAATCTTAAATATAGATACTCAAAGTATGTATAAATCCTTTTTAAATTGCCTTATAGAAGGCAATCATTTATTTTTCATAATATGGTAACTTATCAATTTTTTCTAACATTTCTTCATCATAAAGTGGTAATCCCATTTTACCCAACATTATAGTTACAAATTTATACCGATTCTTTATATCGTTAACATTCCCTGGGAAAAGTGAAGGAACCATCCATAAATCCGTTAATATTAATAGTTCTGCTAATTCCTTTGGTTGATTTGTTTTTATAGAACCATCTTTTTGTCCTTCTTCTACCAACTCTAACCAATAAGGAAGTAAATATTGATAATTTGATTCAAACATCTTGGCTAAAATTTGAGGATTTTCTAAAAGTGGTAATGCTTGATTTGTTAATTCTATCATTTGTTCGTTAGATTGATTAAGGTTAATCACATATTTCATCTTTTCAAGACCATTTAAATCGTTACGCTTTTTAACTATTTCAAAAGGATTATTATTGACAAACATTGTGTCACCAAGTACATCCATTATTTCCTCTTTAGATTTAAAATGATGATATATAGCCCCTTTTGTCATTCCTAACTCGTCTGCAATATCTTGAATTTTAGTATTATCATACCCTTTTTCTAAAAATAATCTTTGCGATACTTCTAATATTTTTTCTACCGTTATTTCAGGATATTTATTTCTTGACATAGTTTACCTCCAATATACATACTCTTGGTATGTATAAATTATATATTAAATATTATGTCATTGTCAAGATATACATACTTAAAGTATGTAAAAAAGATTATCAACTAAGATAATCTAATCAACAAATTATAAATTGTTATTTATTTCTTTTTATTAAAATTATTGCTAAAATTAGCGTAATTACTATAACTACAATTGGGGCAACTTTAAAGAATATCCATTCAAATGAATGCCATATTGTTCCAATAACGCTCCATTCAGGATCGTTATAATTCCAAGATTGATATGGACTACCTAATATAGCTAATATTATAAAAAGTAATATAATACACACATCCAAAACTATTAAAAAATTTATTGTTCTTTTCCTTTTTTGTTTTTGTTTCCTAGATAGTTGTTCATTTATAATTTCTAATTTTTCTGATATTACTTTTATATCATTCTTTTCTTTTTCTTCAATGTTTTCACCTAGAATTTCACTAACTGGAGTTTCAAAAACTTCTGATATAGATATAAGCATTTCAGCATCTGGAACAGATAATCCTGATTCCCATTTAGATATTGTTTGTCTAACAACATTTAACTTAACACTTAATTCTTCTTGTGAAATACCTTTATTCTTTCTTAAAGTTTTTAAATTATCCTTTAACATAAAATTTCCTCCTTTCGTTAATTCAATTCTATGATAAAAAACGCATTGCTACAAGCAATGTATTTTAACATTTCAATAAATTAAAATCTTTAATTAACATTTATCTATTTTTTTAAAGATAAACATACAGATAAGAACGAATATTGCAATAATACCAATTCGTGCTATAAATACTTGCCAAGATACTGTTGTAAAATTCTCTATAAGCGGAAATATAAAGAATAATGATACAATTACAAGCATAACAATAATAGTTTTTAATATATTTTTATTTGATGTTTTCTGATTTAAAAGTTTACCAACATACACATTAGAAAATAAATAAGTTAAAACACCAACTATAAATACAATCAATACTCCTATATTTAAATATAGATTATCAATTTTAGGAATGTCCACAAATGTTTGAATTAAATATATTCC
>CAMMFK010000083.1 GCA_946496115.1 uncultured Clostridium sp. | reverse complement strand
ATTTGTTGTAGCATTTTGCACAACTGTTCCATCCATTTCCTTTAGTTGAAATGTTACACCTGCAATCGGCTCTTTTGTATCTTCATCAGTTTTTTCTACTTTTATTATTGATTTAGCTGTTGTTAAGTTAAATGTAGTTCTAGCACTTGCTATTTCGTAAGGATCAGCTGCTATAATGTAATCTTGAAAGTCATCGTTATATGCTTCAGCATAAAATGCGCCACAAGTTTCCACTTGCACATTTGTTAGATAAACTAATCCTTCTATATCTCCTGTTATGTTAGCTCTTGGAATTTTTACTTTTAATGTACTTCCATTTTTCTCATAAGTAGTTCCACTTGGGAATTTAGAAAGTGTTACATCATAACTTCCTAATGCTTTATTTGAGCTTATTTTAAAGTTTTGTACTTCATAATTTCCTTCTGTGTAAGTATCTCCACTTTTGTTTATTGATACTTTTGCAACCTCATATTTTTCATTTGAATTTAAACATTTATTATATAGTTTTTCTGCCTCATCTAGTACTTTTTGACCTCTCCTCTGAACATCCTTTAATGTTAGTCCTGCTTCAACATCAGAGCTTGCAATTCTACTAGGAATTGTGTATGTTTCTTTTGGACTTTTTTCATTGACTAGACAATGTACCACCGTTTTTGTAACGAAATACCAGTCATCATCACATTCAACTGATGTATCTCTCCAGTCAACACCAATATATCCATAGTATAGGCATCTCCACAATACATCACTTTGTAATTTTTCTTTTACATATGAATCATAGCCTCCAAAATCACTAGCGCCAGAGCCTACTCCGTGGTTTGTCCGGTTCAACGCAGAAAGCATATAGCTTTTGGTTTGTGTCTGGATCACGATAATATACTTTTATAACTAATTTCAATGCACCAGTCTCTTTAATTTCCAAAAGTCCCGGTAATTCTTTCTCGCCATAAAGATGACTGGTATCTCCAATATCAATAGCTGCAAATACTGGAACGGTCGCGTTTAATAATAAAAAAAATACCATTAGTATTGGTATTGCTTTTTTGCTTATTTTTTTAATCATATTTTTTACCTCCTAAAAAAAGAAGCCCTATAGGCCTCTTTAAAATTTTATTTTTTAAATAACTTCTTGATACAAGTAAATTTTTGTATCATATAAGTAATAGTCTGTACCTCTGCTGTTGTATCTATAATAGTTTTCTACATATACACTTACTTTACAACCTGCTAGAGCTACACCATTTAATTTAGAATTAGAACTATACGATATCCAATAATTAGTTGGTTTTGTTGTGCAAGCAACTGCATATCCTCCTAATTCTTCGTACATTTCGTCTTTTTTCATTTGCTCATTTATGTAGTTTACTGCTTCTTGTGTTTTTTGCTTGTTATACTCCGAAAAGAAAGTATTTGCAAGTTTTTCGTTTTCTGTGTTTGTTTCTTCTTTTTCCTCAGTTTCTGTATCTTCATTTTCTTTTGTATCTTCTGTCTTTTCTGTATTAGTTGGTTTGCTTTCTTCCTTTTTTTGTTCTTCTTTCGTGCTTGAACTACTATTATTCTTATTGCTTACACTTGTATTTACATTATTATCATTGTTTTTGCTATTAGTTTTATTAGTACTACTGCTCGAATCTTTTTGACTTGTAGTAGTTTTATTGTCAGTTTTTTCTGTAGTATTTGATTCTTTTGTATCTGTATTGTTTTCTTCTATTGTTTCATTTTCTTCATCATTTGTTTTATTTTCAATAGTCTCATTTGTTGTCATTTCCATTACATTTGCAATAGTATTAATATTTCTGTCATTATCATTATCTGCTAATGTATTTATTGATGCTGTTTCTATATGAGAATTATTAAAAACAATTTTTATTAAACAGCAAGTAATTATAACTACTAATAGTACAATAACTGCTATTAAAATTTTTTTCTTATTCATTTGAACATCACCTCTTTTTTTAGAATAGCATCTTTTTTTAAAAAAGGGAATGCTCAACAGAAAAAAATTTTTAAATATTTTCTATTGCTTGTACGCACAATCTTAATTCTGGTCTATTTCTAACGCAGGTTATTATAGTAATTCTGTTATCTTCTGTATCCTCTAACATAGACCAGTCCGTTTCTTGTATCTGTTTTATTGTTGTTATCTTGTATTCTTTATTTCCTAATGCAGAGGAATATTTAATAATATCTCCTTCTTGCACATTTTTTAAATTTGCTAAAAATCTATATGTATTGTGTCCAGCTAAGCAAACATTGCCTTCTAAAATATTGCTATGTTCAAAAAGTCCAATTCCTTGTGCTAGAGCTGCTTGATCTGTTCCTTCCACAACAATGTCTTTAAAGTTTATGGATGGTATTTCTAAAGTACCTATTGCATTTAAGTATTTATCTTCATCTGTTTCAGATTCTACAGGAGTTCCAACTGTATTATTAAAATCTGTTATTATTTCATTTCTGTTACTATCGTTATAAATGTCATATACAGAATTGATATTATCTTGTATCTTCTTATATTCAATGTACTTAAATATTCCAAAAACAGATAAGCCTAGTATGATTAGAGCGCTACAGCTGATGATTACTATCTTTAAGACTTTTTTTGTGCTTTTTTTCAACTTTAAATCCTCCTTTCTAACAAAATAAAAAAACTAGATATTTTCTAGTTCCATTATGTCTTTAATATATTTAGCAATATCAGAGAATGCAGAAGGTGTATCTATTTTTTTGCATATATCTTCTAGTGTAAATGGGTCGAATATAATGTCATAAATTCCTAGTAATAATGCGTCTCTTAGCTCTTTTTGCTCTGCATTTTCTAATAGTAAAATCACTCTTATATTTTTATCTCTTACCTTAAACATAAAATCTTTGAAATTGTACTTATTATTTTGTACTGATACTATTAGGGTATCAGCTTCTTTTTCTTCTAAAATATAGTCAGCATAATATACAATTCTGCTATCTTTTATTTTTCTACTTATGTCTTTATTTAATTGCTCATTATCCGTAAAAATTAATATCAAATTTAATCACTCCTCTCAAAATATTGCATTGGATCCACCGTTTCTCCATTTATCATAACCTCAAAATGTGCGTGCGGTCCTGTAGAATTTCCTGTACTTCCGAACTGTAAGTACTGGCTGTCCTTTGGTTACTCTATCATTGGTTTTTACTAAAATGTTTGTCCCATGTGCATATAAAGTAGTAACACCATTTCCGGTGGTCTATTATTACGCAGTTTCCATATCCACCGATTATAACAAGCTTTAGTAACTATTCCATCAGCCATTGCCACAAAATTACTTCCGTACCGGTGCACCAACATCTGTACCGCTATGTAATTTATATTCTCCGGCTTATTGGGTGAACTCTGTAACCATATTCAGAAGTAACATTTGTGTAGCCAGGAATTGGCCAAGTAAACATATCATTGCCAATTAAAATAGTATAAGCATTGTTAATCGTATCATCATAGTAACCACTTGATGAATTGATAACCAGATCTACGCACATATCAATATCTTCATTGTTTAAATTCATACTTGTTTTTAGATAATCTTTTAACCTTTCATATTGTTCCCCTTGTAATGTTTCTGTTTTATACTTTTTCTTTGTAATTCTAGTGTTACCGTCATCAGAAATAGCAGTAACTGTCTCATACTCATATGTATAATGACCAATAATTGTATCGCTTTCAACCAAAATATATTGAGTTTGTGCTTTATCTTTGTTTTCTTTCCAAGTTACTTTATCACCTTTAGTTTGCTTTTCTTCCGTTTTAATAGTATCTTTTTCATATTTAAAAGTGGACTTAAAATTTTCTCCTATTTCGTCCAATAAATTTTGGTTAATTTCTTTTTCATTGTTTAAATTTTCTAATGTCATAAGTGTAGATAAATGAGACCATTCTATCATTTTATTGTTTTCTAGATTATTTACATCTAAAAGCTCATTTTTCTTTTCTTTATCCACATAATTATCACAAGTATTTAAGTATTCAGCTTTTTCAATACACATAGTTTTGATATCTAACTCTGCTGAAGATAATTCGCTGTCATCTGCTTGTGCAGAACTAGCAAATAAACTGTCTAATAACCATGATACTAATAAAAGTACAATTAAAACTAATGCAATATATGGAATCAATGGTTTAAGTACCATCATTATTACTTTTTTTATTTTCTTTTTTATTTCTTTTTTTGCTTTATCCTTTATGCTCATTTTCCTCACCTAACCTCTCTTTAGGCTGGCTTTCTCTTATATTGTTAATATACTCAGTATGTTGCATTTGCTTTTTAGGCTCATTTCCTTTATTTCTAAAATTTACATTTGCATCTCCTTCAACCATTCTTCTTCCTACGGAAAGATAAGCACCAGTTGCCTTTGCAGTTCCTTTAGCACCTGCTTTTAGTACAGAGGCTACCTTGCTACCTTTACCTGTACCAGTATTCATTTTTTCTTGCTTAGTATTCGTATCTCCTTGTGTTTTTGCATTAGGTATTACATCTCTTATAGGATTTATATTACCGTTGTAGTCTTTTTCAGCAGATAAATTCATTTGAGGATTTACAAAATTTTTTACCCTACTTAC
>CAMMFK010000082.1 GCA_946496115.1 uncultured Clostridium sp. | reverse complement strand
AAACATGGGATGAAAATACAAAACAGTACTATGTAGAATATGAAAGAAATGGCACAACATATAAAATGTGGATAGAAGACGAAGAATCTTTAAAAGGAAAAATGGATTTAATAAATCAATATGAATTAGCAGGAGGAGCATTTTGGTCAAAGGATAGAGAATCAAACACAATTTGGGCTATTGTTGCAGAAGAGTTAGGAGCTAAAACAAATAATAAATAGTAACGCTACACTCACTTGAAAGTTTCAAGAACCTATATGGTCTTTAAAAATATTTTGTCAAAAAATAAAATACGAAAAATGTAATAATAAAAAATCACCCTCATATAATATAGAAGGGTGATCTTTTTTTACCCTTAAATTGCACAAAGGAGGGAAGTACAAGCATTATAAAAATTGGTGCTGTGTACGAAAACGATGAATATTGCATTTGTTAAATTAGAGAAGATTGGAAAGTTTAAAAGATTTTATAGAAAGCTTTTTGAAATTATTAAGGTTGTAGATAAAACGTATTACATACCAGATACAAATGAAAAAATATTAAATAAATTATTAGCCAAATTAAAAGCAGATGGAGTAGATTATGGCATATCTGAAAATGGAATAAACATAGACTATCCAAAACTAGATGGTAAATCTTTGTTAAAGTGTGCTATTCCTGAGGTTGTAAGCTATTGTTTTAAAGCCTTAGATAGGAATGCTGAATTAGAAGAAATATACATATTAGTGGAAAACTATACAAAGGAAAATATAAAAATAATAGAAACATTAACAGAAAAAGTAAAAGTGGTAAATGTAGTAACTACACATTTAAGACAGTTTCAGGAATTAGAAAAAAGATTAGAAAAAAAAGAAATTTACATAACAGTTTCGAGCAATAAAAGAAAAGCTCTAAAAAGGGCAGAATTGATTATTAATTTAGATAATAAAAATTTTAATGGATTTAATGTAAATAAAAGTAGCATAATTGTAAACTGTAATAGTGAATTTTGCTTAAATAAGGATTTTGATGGTATATGCATTGAAAAAGTAAATGTAGATATAAAAAAGATAATGCGTATATTTAGTGAAAATGAGAATATGAATAAGAATGAGCTTTTTGAAGCAGAATTACTTAGAACATGTCAGTATGATGAGGCTAGATATATATTAGAAAAAAGCAAAATACAAATAAAAGAACTTATTGGAAAAAGAGGAGTAATTGACTTGGAAGAGTTTAAAAAAATGTTGGAAAAAGGATATTATGCCTCAGTAATTAAGTAAAATGTAATGAAAAATTTTGAAAAAACTTACTTGAAAAACAAATCTATGTGTTTTAGGCAAACAAAAATGTTTGCTTAGAATGCATAGTTTTTTGTTGTTTTATGAAAGTGTATTAAGTGTAAGATGTTACAGTGGGAACAACCAAAAAGAATATGGATCATCAAATAATACTTCAAGCAATGCAAATTTAATACCAGAAATATCATTTGAGCCAAATGGAAATACAACATGGTTAAGTAGTCAAAGTACAGAGGTAACAGTAAGTGACAATCTAACAAACTCATGTGTGTGGTTGTTAATGCCAGTTTTGGAAAAATATTGATACTCTTAAAATTTGTATATCAAAATACTTAAAAAATGTATATTGATATAGAAGAATACATATTGAATAAATTTATAAAATTTTGATAACATTTGACAAATGGATAAAAAAATGCTAAAATATTACTAGAATATGAATAAAATATAAAAATAATCATAGAATAGTAATAAAGAGGTGAGAAAAATGAATTGCTATAATATGGTGTTAGAATATATAAATAAGAATGAAAAAGGAATACCAATTTTTATTGAAGAAATCAAAGAATACATTATTAAATTCTATAATGAAAAAGACAAAGAAAAAGTTTTTAATAATGTTAAAGCAATTTTAAATAGAATGAATAAAGAAGGCATAATAGAAACAGCATATAAAGGAATATATTATATTCCTAATGAAAACATATTTGGAAAGATGTTGTTAGGAAATAGAAAAATCATTCAATATAAATATATAATGGACAAAGATGGAAATATTAAAGGATATGTCACTGGAGCAAAGCTTTTTAATGAGGCACATTTAACTACACAAGTTCCAAACATTATAGACATTGCAACAAATGAATGTAAGAACTTTAATAAATATGAAAACAAGAACTTAAATGTTATAATTAGAAAACCAAAAATAGAGATAAACAATGAGAATTATAAGTATTTGCAGTTATTTGACTTAATAGAGAATAAAGACAATATAGGAATTGAAGTAGATAATCCAGATGAAATAATTTATAATTTCATTGAAGAGAATGATTTAGATTTTGAAAAGATAATTAAATATGCTATGGATACAAAAAGTAGAACAGTCATAAACAAAATACTTGTCCTAGCAAGATAGGAGATGAAAATGAATTTACATTTAAACAAAGAACTATTTATAGAGTTTATAGATAACTTAAATACAAGAACTGGTATTGATTCTGATATTATTGAAAAAGATTATTATGTATGTACAATATTGAAAGAATTATCAAAAAATCAAGATGAGTTGCAGGCATACTTTAAAGGTGGAACAGCAGTTTATAAAATATTAGATACAATGAATAGATTTTCAGAAGATATAGACTTAACAGTAAAAGTTCTTCCTGAACAATCAAATACCAAAAATAAAAATAGACTAAAAGAGTCAGCTCTAGGTTATAAAATTGAAGGACTAAAATTATCAAAAGAAGAGTGTATTGATAATAAAGGCAGTGTTACAGGAATATACAGATACAATTCTATTTATGATACTAGCAAAGATCCACTACATAGAGCAGGAATTATACAAGTAGAAGCAACATCTTTTACTGTTAGTGAGCCATATAAAAGATATAATATTGAGCCACTTATATATAAACTAGCCAATGAAAATGAAAGAAAAATATTAAAAGAGCAATTTGGAATATCAAATTTTGATATAAACATTATTAAGCTAGAAAGAATGTTTATAGATAAAGTTTTTGCAGCAGAGTTTTATTATATTAGAAATATGTATAAAGATACATCAAAGCATTTATATGATATTACAATACTAGCAAAAACAAAGGAAATCAAAGAATTGTTACAAAATAAAGAAGAATTAAAACAGTTAATTTCATATAAAAGACAAGAAGAAAGCATTAGAAAAGGTGGAATTGATGCTAATATAAAAATAAAAGATTTTACATATTTGAACCAAGACTTTAATGAGGAATTATTAAAGGAATTTGAAAATATGCAAAACAAATATGTATTAAATGATAAATACAAAATAGAAATCAGTGAAGTAAAGAATACTTTAAATGAAATAATAAACAATAAAAATATTGTATAAGATATGTAGCAAAACCAGAAAAATATCAAAGCTATTTTGAGGAAAGTCCATATAATGATGGAAAATGTACTTGTTATAGGGATTATAGAGAATATGATGAAAAATATGAAGGATATGATAGTTTGTTAAATTGGCTTCAAGATTATGACAATTTATTGGAAATGTGCGATGAAGAAGATAAATTATATGAAAGACTTGAATTATGGGATAGCATAGAAGAAATATTTGATTTAAACAATAAAGTCAATCTGTATTGGAAAGAAAGAACTATTAGAGAAAAGGCAAATACAGAATTTAGATTAGGGAATGAGGAAAAAGCAACTAAAATGATTGAAGAATATTTAAATGAAAAAGAAAATTGGGTATGGGGATATATTGAGATGGCAGATTGGTATGACAATAAGAGAGATGAAGAACACTATAACCTAGAAAAAGCCAAAAATATTCTTTTTCCGTACCAGCTTTCAAAGTAAAAATAGCTATTGTATAATGAGCATATTAATAAAAGTCAAAAAACTTTAAAAGTTTGTGAATTTTCTCTGAAAAATTTTCCACCCCTCTTGACAAAAAGCACTTATGGTATTAAGATATTTAAGATAATTTTTAACACAAAAGGAGGGATAAGTCATGGACAGCGAAGAAGTACTACTAACACAAGAAGGCTATGATAAGTTAGAGCAAGAACTAGAGTATCTTAAAACAACCGAGAGAACTGAAATTGCTGGTAGAATAAAAGTTGCCCTAGGTTATGGAGATTTATCTGAAAACTCTGAATACGATGAGGCAAAAAATGCACAAGAAATGAATGAAAACAAAATAGCAGAGCTAGAAAATAAATTGAGACATGCTAAAATTATAGATTCTTCAGAAATAGATACAAAGACAGTTCAAGTAGGTAACACAGTTGAAGTACTTGATATGGACTTTGATGAAAATGTAACATATACAATAGTTGGTTCAACAGAAGTAGACCTAGCACAAAACAAAATATCTAACGAGTCACCAATTGGTTCAGCATTACTTGGCGCTAAAAAGGGTCAAGTGGTTGAAGCACAAGTTCCAGCAGGTGTAGCAAAATTCAAAGTACTTTCAATAAAAAAATAAGAGTTAAACAACTATGTGCTTAATAAAATAAGTGCATGGTTGTTTTTATTTAGTAGATATAATTATATAAAAGACCAATATATGTTCTCGAACAAATGCATATTGGTCTTTTAGAATTTTTATATTATTACTATAACACTTAGTTTTTTCCCCGTAAATATTGACTTTTAGCCCATAAAATAATATTATATATATATAAAATATTTTAAGAAAGGTT
>CAMMFK010000081.1 GCA_946496115.1 uncultured Clostridium sp. | reverse complement strand
GTGTATTTAATATGTATTATAAATTTACTGCAAGAGCAGAAAAAGCCTTAGAATATGCACAAGAAATAGCTATGGAATTAGGGCATAATTACATAGGAACAGAGCACCTACTTTATGGCTTAGTAGAAGAAGGTACTGGTGTTGCAAGTAAAGTATTGCAAAACCAAGGACTAACTTCAGAAAAAGTAAAACAATCAATTGAAGAAATCGTTGGAGTAGGTGATGAAATAGAAAATGCAAATCAAATTAGTTTTACTCCAAGAAGTAAAAGAGTAATTGAAAATGCATTCTTAGAGGCAAGAAGATTAGGCACAGAATATATAGGCACAGAACATTTATTAATTGGTATAATGAAAGAAGGAGATTGCGTAGCAACTAGAATAATGCTAGAAGAAGATGTAAATCCTCAGGGGTTATATAATGAATTAGTAAAAGTTCTAAATGAAGAAGGAGAAGAAAGTAATGAATCTAATTCTTCATCAAGCAAAGGAAGCTACAATTCAACTCCTACATTAAACCAATACGGAACAGACTTAACAAAACAAGCAAAAGAAGGAAAACTAGACCCTGTTATAGGAAGAAAAGAGGAAATTCAAAGAGTTATACAAATTCTTTCAAGAAGAACAAAAAACAATCCATGTTTAATTGGTGAACCTGGTGTTGGTAAAACAGCAGTAGCAGAAGGTTTAGCAGAAAAAATAGTAGCAGGAGACGTGCCAGAAATATTAAAAAATAAAAGAGTAGTAAGCTTAGACATGGCTAGTATGATAGCAGGTGCAAAATATAGAGGAGACTTTGAAGAAAGAATAAAAAAGGCATTAAAAGAAGTTAAAAAAGCAGGAGATGTAATAATCTTCATTGATGAAATTCATACAATAGTTGGAGCTGGTTCAGCAGAAGGAGCTGTTGATGCAGCAAACATTTTAAAACCACTTTTAGCTAGAGGTGAAATTCAATTAATAGGTGCTACAACATTAAAAGAATATAGAAAATATATAGAAAAGGATGCAGCACTTGAAAGAAGATTTAGCCCTGTAACAGTAAATGAACCAACAGAGGAAGAGGCTACTCAAATTCTATTTGGTTTAAGAGATAAATACGAAGCACATCATAATGTAAAAATAACAGACGAAGCCATAAAATCAGCAGTAGAGCTATCTTCAAGATATATAAATGATAGATATTTACCAGATAAAGCAATTGATTTAATAGATGAAGCGGCTTCAAAAGTTAGAATGAGCAGTTACACAGAACCAGATAGCTTTAAAGAATTAAAAGATAAAATAGAAAAATTAGATAAAGAAAAAGAAGAAGCAATAAGAGTTCAAGACTTTGAAAAAGCAGCAAAAATAAGAGATAAAGAAAATGCGAAAAAGAAAGAACTTGAAGACGCTAAAAAAGAATGGGAAACAAAAAGTAGCAAAAATGTTTCAACATTAAAAGAAGAAGATATTGCAAATGTAATATCAAGTTGGACAGGAATACCAGTTGCAAAAGTATCTCAAAGTGAAAATGATAAACTTAAAAATTTGGAAGAAAATTTGCATAAAAGAGTTATTGGACAAGATGAGGCAGTATCAGCAGTTGCAAAAGCAATAAAAAGAAGTAGAATGGGATTAAAAGACCCTAATAAACCAATAGGTTCATTCCTATTCTTAGGACCAACAGGTGTTGGTAAAACAGAATTATCTAAAGCTTTAGCAGAAAACCTATTTGGAAGCGAGGACGCATTAATCAGAATTGATATGTCCGAATATATGGAACCACATTCCGTTGCAAAACTTATAGGTTCACCTCCAGGATATGTAGGATATGATGAAGCAGGTCAACTTACAGAAAAAGTAAGAAGAAAACCATATTCAGTAATCCTATTTGATGAAATTGAAAAAGCACATCCAGATGTAATGAATATGTTATTACAAGTATTAGACGATGGTAGATTAACAGATTCACAAGGAAGAACAGTAAACTTCAAAAATACTGTAATAATTATGACATCAAATGTTGGAGCAAAACTAATTACAGATAAGAAAACATTAGGCTTTATTGAAGAAAAAGAAAATGGAGAAAAAGAATACCAAGACATCAAAAAAGATGTAATGGCGGAACTTAAAAAAGAATTTAAGCCAGAATTCTTAAATCGTATTGATGAAATAATAGTATTCCATAAACTAGAAGATAATCAAATAAGAAAGATTGTCGATATAATGATTGACAATGTGGGCAAACTACTAAAGGAACAAGGCATAAAACTTACAGTAGATGAAAATGCTAAAGAATTAGTAGCTAAAAAAGGCACAGACAAAACTTATGGTGCAAGACCTCTAAAAAGAGCAATACAAACAATGGTTGAGGACAAAATAGCAGAAGCAATGCTTGATGGTAAAATAAAGAAAGAAGCAAAAGTTACTGTGCAAGATGATGAAATAGTCGTTGGATAAAAATTTTCAATCGGGAACGGTCATTTTCGTAAAAAATAATTTGCTTACAAATCACAATATATATTCTCTCTCATTTCGCCGCGCGGGTCGCTATTTGCTCCAGCTTGCACGTTACGCTGCGCAGTTTTACTTAGAATTAATTTAATGTGCTCGCGCTGCTACGCTCACTGAAATGTCAAGAACATATATTGTGATTTTTTTTGAACATAAATTTTACGAAAAGGACCGTCCCAAATGTAAAATAATTGTCAAATTTTAAAAGTTGTGTTACAATAGATAGTACGAGGTGACAAAATGTCTTTACAAGGAAAAATTTATACAAAATATGTTATGGCACTAAACAAAATAGTGAGAGCAGCTTTAAAGCCAAACGTAGAGTATAATAATATAAATGATATTGATTTAACAGAAATAAAAAGATTAAAAAGTGAATATGGCATAGGTGGAATGATATTAGATGTTGATGGAACAATACTTCACGAATTAGAATATATACCTACAAGCGTACTGAAAACTTTAAAACTTTTAAATCAAGAATTTAAAATATATTTAGTATCTAACAATAAAAATGAAAGAATAGCAGAGTTTGCTAAAAAGCTAGGTATAGGATATATGCCATTTGCCTTCAAACCTAGAAGAAAGCCATTTATAAAGGCTAGCTTTGAGATGGGATTAGAACCAGAAAATGTTATGGTTGTAGGAGATGGATTTTTAACAGATATATTAGGTGGACAAAGAATGGGAATGGTCACCGGTGCTGTAAAAGATGTGGATACTACACCAGAAAGATAATGTTAATAAGAATGCTGTCAATAGGGACATCCATTAATTGACACGATAGTGTCAAAAAGGGGCGTCCCTATTGACACCTTATTGGTACAATTGTATTGCAATGCAATTTTTTTAATGATATAATATATCAAAATCTAAAGATAAGGAGAAGTCAAATGACGGAGGCTTTAGCAGTAATATTTATACTTGTCATATTTATAGTGATATTAATTGCAATGTCTATTGTACAAATTAGAATGGCTGGAATAAAAGTAAAAGACTTTTTCAGCTTTATTGACGCAAACCAAAAACTAGACAGCTTAGTTAGATTTGCACAAAAGTATGATAAAATGTCTCCACAAGAACAAATAATATACTTATCAGAAGCAGAAAAAATGTTTGACAGTTTTGATAAAATCCCATCAACAGTATGGGAGGATGAAAGAGATAAATATTCAAAAGTTTTAGATACTTATAAGAATATAAGAGTAATGAGATGGAATGAAGCACAAACTAATGCAATGACTGTAAAGTCACAAAAGATTAAGCCAAAGGAAATTAAAACAGAATAATAATGAAAAACTTTTTCATTTTAAAATAAAAATTCTTATTTGAATTTAAAAGGAGTGAAATCAGAAGTGACAGATTCATTAGAAGAATATTTATATTCCATATATGCATTATCTAAAAATAATGACGGGGCTAGAGTCACAGATATAGCTAATAAAATGGAAGTAACAAAAGCCAGTACAAATAATGCCCTAAATCAATTAAAAGAACAAGGTCTTATAAATTATGAAAAATATAAAAACATTACTCTAACTAAAGAAGGATTGGCAAGAGCTAAGTACATAGAAAGAAGACACGAACTTTTTAAAAAGTTTTTAGAAGATATTATAAAAACAGATTCAAATTTAGTAGAACAAGAAACAGAAAGATTGGCACATTGCATATCTTGCCATACAGCTGCTAAACTTGAAAAATTTATTGAAGAGTATATGGCTAAGACTGAAAAATAGATATTAAGAAAATTTATAAATAAAAGCCAGAGTTATAAGTAAATCTTATAGCTCAATTTTTTTTTGTTGAATAAATTACAAAATATGTGAAAAACTAATTTTATGGAAAATAAAGAAAAAATAAAAATTGCAATTGTAGGAATATTAACAGGCTTGCTCTGTGGCTTATTTGCTTCAGGAGGAGGCCTTATTTTAGTGCCAGCGTTTGTATATATTTTTAAGCAAAGTGAGAAAAAAGCAAGGGCAATGTCAGTATTTTGTATACTACCAATGGTTTTAGCAAGCTTGTTTTTTTACAATAAGGGAGAGTATATAGACTGGAGACTAGGAATAATATGTGGAATTGGAGGAATAATAGGAGGAGCAATTGGAGCAAACTTAATGAAAAAAATAAATGACAAATATCTTGTACTTATTTTTATAGCGTTTTTAATTTATGCAGGAGTATCTATTTTGCGAATGTAAATATATACTCTGATAATTACTAAAATAGAAATGCGAAAGGTAAGAATCAAAAACATCATAAAATTTGCAAAGGAGACCAACTATGAAAAGTCAATAGAAAAATGAAAAAAATTTCAAAAAATT
>CAMMFK010000080.1 GCA_946496115.1 uncultured Clostridium sp. | reverse complement strand
CAAATATTATATCGAATTTTTTGTCTTGTTCAATGAACTTTTTGTCCATTTTATTCTCAATAGAAACTACTTTCTCAAATAAACTCTTATTTATATTCATAAATTTTCTCATTTCTACAAAAGCATCCATAATTTTAATACTAACTTGTACAGCAATTTCATTTTTCAATATTCCTGACAGCATAGCTATTCCTTGTTCTGTAAAAACATAGGGTAAATATTTTTTACTCCTGTATTTATTATCTTCTAATTTTGAGGTAGTCACAATTTGTGACCACATAATTTCTAATTCTTCTTCTGTTAACTGAAAGCAAAATCTTTCTGGGAATCTTTCTATATTTCTTTTAACCGCTTGATTTATTTTTTTAGTTTCATAATGATATAACATAGCTACATCACTGTCCAACATAACTTGCTTTCCTCTTAAGGTATATATTAAATATTTTATTTCTTCATTAGATATTTCATTTTGAATTAATATTTTGTTTTCTTCCATAATACCACATCCTTTAATAAAACTAACAATATTATAAAACAAATGTTTGCATAAGTCAAGAAAAATATAAAAATTTCTGAACTAATTGTAAGAATTTGGGCTCATAAAAATCGATTTATTAAATTTCAACAAAAATATGGACTTTTTAAAAACTTTATAGTATTGTATTAATAGCAAAATAATTAATGAAAGGAACAATAATTATGAATAAATACTATGATAATGCAAGTAAAGAAATCAAAGAATATTTTAAAGTTTTAGAACCTGAATTTCCAGAATGGTTAAATGAATATATAAATACAAAAGAGTTACTATCACAACAATATATTAGTGTAACTTGTGGTACAATTTATTCAGATTTATTTGAAAGCAAATTTTTCTTTTCTAGTTTAGACCATTCAGTAGCAGTTGCTTTAATTGTATGGCACTTTACTCACGATAAAAAACAAACTTTATCTGGCTTATTTCATGATATAGCTACTCCTGCATTTAAACACTGTGTAGACTTTTTAAATGGAGATTATATGACGCAAGAATCAACAGAAGATTTAACTACAAACATAATTAAAAATTCTAAAGAAATAATGAAACTATTAGAAAGAGACAATATAGATGTTTCGGAAATAGATAATTATCATATGTATCCTATAGCGGATAATGATACACCAAAATTATCAGCTGATAGATTAGAATATTCTTTATCAAATGCATTATTTACTTATGAGCTATTAGATTTAGATGCTATTGCCGAAATCTACAATGATATAGAAATTGAAAAGAATGAAAAAGGCGAAGTGGAATTAGGTTTTAAAACTAAAAAAATAGCTAGAAATTTCGTAAAAGTTACAAGCAGACTGTCAGTTATTTATCGCGAAGATAGAACTAGATATTCTATGCAACTCATAGCTGATATTTTGAAGAGATTAAGTGATGAAAATAAAATAACAAAAGAAGATTTATACAAATTAAAAGAAAGTGATGTAATTAGTATTATAGAAAATTCAAAATATAGCAAAATATTTAATATATGGAAATATGCTAAAAAAGTTAAGACATCTAAAGAAAAACCGGAAAATGTTTATTACGTACATCATGGAGCAAAAGTTAGATATATTGACCCGTTATTTAATGGTGAAAGAATGTCTAAATGCTGTAAAATAGCTAAAAAATATATAGATAATAATTTGGCTTATGATATGAACAACTATGTATATCTAGATTTTAATTTTTAAAATTAAATAGATATTATTTTATACTAAAAAAGGAAAATTGATTTTATTCAATTTTCCTGTAATACTATTATAGGTAAGAACCTACAACATATTTGTGCTATTAGTTTATGCTAGATGCTCAAAAATATTCATAATACTAAAAATCTTGAAAGATTTTCGTATTTGTTAATTATTACTATTGTTTTGATAAACAACAAATTTGTAATTTAATTTTATCACTTACATTATGAAATGTCAATATTTTAGCTTTTTTTGCTTTAATTATTTTTCGCTTCCTTTTAATTTTTCAATATACTTATTTAAATTTTCAATCTTCTCTTCATATTTCTTTATATATTTAATTAAGCCTAAACTCACATATAAAGAATTATTTATATTTTTTATATCTTCTTTTGAAAGTTTAGTTATGTAATTTCCTAATCTAGCTTTACTAACTGTTTGAACATTAGAAAGATTTACTTGTCCATCTAGTAATACCATTCCTTTACTATCTTTTTGAGTAATAATATGAGCCATTGTCGGAATTGGCTTAGATGCATGTGTAATTGGTGCAACTATGACATTACTAGAATTTATATTTCCTGCATCGCTTTGAAGTATTACACAAGGTCTTTCCTTTTGCATTTCCGAGCCTATACCAATACCAAAATTACATTTATAAACTTCTCCTCTTCGTATAATTCTATTTTTAGCCTTTTCTGAATTTGTATCTAAATATATCAGTGTTTTAGTCCATTCTAAAACATGTTGAACTTTTGAAACAGTAATTTTAAGTTCATTATTTTGATTTAAATCTTCCATAATACCACATCCTTAAATAAAATTAACAATATTATAAAACAAATGTTTGCGCAAGTCAAGAGAAATATAAAATTTTTTTGAACTAATTTTAAATCTTTTTATTACCCTAAAATTACCATTTAAATAAAATAAAACGCAGAAGAACTATTGCAATATGAACATTTCATCAATGTTATTTTGGAGCGAATCACATATAAGTTACGAACTTTGTTCTCTTTCTAAAAATATTATATATGAATTACTATTAAATTTCAATGGTAGTATGGAGAATTTTGTTATTTTATAGTATAATAACTTTAAATTTAAGATTACTGCGAGGAGATATTTAATGAATGAGATAAAAACATATAATAATTTATCAATAAATACATATGGTACCATTGGCTCGTTAATGAATGGTTATTTAGATTCCTATTTAAATGAAGACGAAATTAAAATTATAAATGAAAAAATCGATATTCTAAACAAAAAACTAGAAGATTTTGATGTATTTAAGTATAAGATTATAAACAGATATAAAATTAAAAATTTAATTGTAAAAATTCTTTCAGAGGAAACAAATGACTTTATAGAAATTGCTATAGATTTATTAAATATGTCAGAAGAAAATTTTGAAAATATTATAGACGGATTTATGAAACTAACAAAAAACGATATTGATGTATTATACTATAATCTTTGGAAAAAGCGTGGTAATGAAAAGTTCGATGTAAGTTGTCTAAAAAATGAAATTAGTAGCAATTACGAATTTGTGCCAGATTTGATAATGAGTTATGAATATCGAGTAAATAAAAGTGATTTTGTAAATAATGAAAATAGTTTAATCATTGGTGAATCACTAACCTTAATGCCTACTCAAGAAAGCTCAAATATTTTTAATATATTCGAAAAATTATCTTATAATAATTTTATAAAATTGTCAAAATACATTCCAAATAAAATGAGTGAATCTTTTAATACATATTTATGTTTTAAATTTACTTATTTAGGAATTCATTTATGTAGAATTATGGAAAAAATAGAAAAAAATAAGAAAGTGAAGATGTAAAATGAATGATGAATTTATTAAATTATTAGAATTAGAATACGAAGAATTAAAATTAGGTTTAAGCAAGGCTTCTATAGAAGGCAAAGGAACTCCACAAGAAATATCAGATAGAAGAGAAGAATTATTTCATTCTTTATTTGAAAAATATTTTCCATTTCCATATAGAATTACAAAAGGAAATATTATAGATAGTTATAATAAACGAAGTGCTTCTATAGATTGTATAATACTTGATCCATCACATCCATATACTATAGATAGTAAAAACAAAAAAGCTTCTGTTATTTTTGCTGATGGTGTGGATTATGCGATTGAAATCAAAGGAAATTTAAACGATAAAGAGGAAATTGAAAGAGCATTAAAGCAAATAAGAAGTGTAAAAGAATTAACTAGAGTAAGAAATGGTCTCATTTGGAACAAGGATAAAAATGAATATACTTATAAAATACCTACTATTTTATTTGCTGAAAATACATACTCTGATATTGAAAAATTAATTGAAATAATTTTAGATTATTACAAAGAAAATAAAATAAAACGTATACATCAATTTGATGTTATCATTGCTGGTGAATATACTATTGTTAATTCTTGCAAAGGGCAAATAAGTTTTAATGATTCAAGAGGAATACTGTTTGAAAAAACGGGTAAAAGAACATTAGCAGTATTATTGTTTTTAATGGCTAATATGCCTTTAGTTCAACCTACAATGAATGAAAACATATATAACATATACTTAGATAAAATATTTACAAATGCATTATATAGGGATGATTGGAACAAAATTTTAGAAGAAATAGAAATTTCTTGATAGAGATAAAATAAACAAAATATTTATAATTGGAGGTGTATACAATGAATAAAGGATTTGTGCAAGATTGGTTAAATAAATTAAAAAAATATTGGTTTAATAAAGATATTGAAAAAGCAGTGTCTTTATTTGCTAAAACCTCTTTTTATCAGGAGACTCCATTTATGAAGGCATATACTACTTTAGAAGAGATTAATGAAGAATGGCAACACATAACAAATGAAAATATAAAACAAATAGATTTTAAAATATTAGCGATAGATAATTATACTGTTATTGTTGAGTGGTATTTAGAACAAAACTTTGAAATTTATGATGGGATTTATGAAATAAAATTTAATGAGAATTTAGAATGTATTTATTTTAAAAGTTGGGAAATGAAAGATGTTTCTAATTAACTTTTATGTAGTTTTGAAGTGATATATTAAATCCAAGAAAGGAACAATCACAATGAAAAAA
>CAMMFK010000079.1 GCA_946496115.1 uncultured Clostridium sp. | reverse complement strand
CTTAGCAGAAGCGATTTATATATGTATATTTAATGAAGATGCTATAGAAAATATGAGCCAAAACGTTTATCCAAGAGTGGCACAAAAATTTAAGGTAAAGAACACAAAAAGAGTTAAATGGACATTAGAAAATGCTATAAATACAATTTATAGAGATACGGAAATAAATAAAATATGTAAATATTTTGATATAGATATTGAGCAAAAGTTAACTGTAAAATTCTTTATATATACCATTATAAGTAAATACTTTAATTCAAAACAATAAAATACAACTTTTTGAAAATATAAAAAAACTAAGGATATAATTACGGTGAAAGGTGCAATAAAAATGGAAGAAATATCAAAAATATTTAACAAAATAAATTCAATGTTAGCGGTAATTATAACAAGTCTTAATTCTACATTTGGAACAGAATGGGTATTATTTGCTGGCTATTTAATTCTGAATATATTAGATTATTTAACAGGAATAGCTAAGGCAAAATTTACAGATACAGAAAGTTCAGCAAATGGTTTAAAAGGAATAATAAAAAAGGTAGGATATTGGTTTCTAATCCTTGTTTCGTTTATCATTACATATTTATTGATTGAGATGGGAAATAAGATAAATCTAAATATTGAATTTATTAATTTATTTGCATGGTTTACAGTAGCTTGCTTAATTATAAATGAGGCAAGAAGTATATTAGAAAATTTGGTAGAATTAGGAATAAAAGTACCGCCATTTTTAACAAAAGGGTTAGAAATTTACCAAAGAATGTTTGAAAAAAAAGTAGATGATACAATTGAAAATGAAAATAAAAAATAGATAAAATTGAAAGGTGATAATATGTATTTATTTGCTGTAAATAGAGGAAACTCAACAATAAAAGTTACAGATGATGATGGTAATCAAATAGGTAGAATTTATCCTAACGAAGTTTGTACTAGATGGGGAGGAGAAGAATATTATTTGGTAAACTTCTTGGCATCTGATGGACAAATCAAAAATGGAACTACAGTAACAGACCCTAACTTCAATAATTTAAAATACTTTACTGATGGTTCAGGATATAATGTCTCGGGTGCTCCAGCTCCATATGTATATAAAATGAGAAGAACAATGAATGTTTACAGAGCAGATGGTTCTTATTGGGGAAGAGTTGCAGGAGGAATGTATATTGCAACAGATGAACCATGTTGTGGTGACACGCATAGGGATTGGATGCAAGTAAATTATGTACAAAGTACACGTGGCGATTGGGTAAAAGTAGAAGGCGCTGGATATGGTCATGGATTTGTAGATACTGGTCTAGGAAGTGCATCAGGATACAATTCATGGGCAATCGATGCAAATGTCTAGTATTACCATTGAAGAAAGGAGAAATCCTTTCTTCTTTTTTATTGACTTAATAGAATAAAAATATTATAATAAGCATAGATGGTGAAAAAAGAAAATTAAACAAGTTAATTATTTTAGTATACATGGAAAATCATGAATATGAAATGAAAAAGTACATAAATTATTTACAAAATATACTATAAGAAATGAGGAGGGTATTATGAAAAAGAAAATTCTAATTTCTTTACTATTAATTGTTTTAATAGCAATTATATTTATGCTAGTATTTTGGATTATTACTACAAATGTTGATAGGGCTACAAATAATGATGTTAACAATAGTAATTCCAATATAAATAATACTAGTGGAACAGAAGAAAACGAAGAACTAGAATATTTAATATCAACATCATCTATTAAAGATTTTATCCCAGAAAATATTACTTCTATCGAGAGAGAAAGTTATATAACAGGAGATAAAGAGGTATATCAAATCAATAATTATGCAGATTTTTGGATTGATATTTTAGAAACTAATTGGCAAAAAACAACAGATGAAGTGGAAAATTCATATTATTATATATTAAATATAAATGGAGATAAAACTTGCCATATAAAAATTTATAAGAAATTTTTCGCAAATAATAATAATAGTACAGATATAAAAGGATATGCAGAAGTATATGATGATACAGGAAAAACACAAAGATATATAGTTCCAGTAAGCTTATATAATACTATACATTATTATACAAATGAAGATTTGAACTTGTACGAAAGTGATTTGCCTTTACCAAATGAAGAAGATTGCTATGATGTCCAAGAAAATATATTTTACGGGATATCTGATGAAAATAAAAAAACTATTCAAAACAATATTAGACTAATACATTCATACTTAGAAAATATAATAAAAGGCCAAGAATTAAATGACCCAACGTCCCAAGAATGGGAAATAGAAACATCAGAAACAGAGATTACATATCAAGATTTATTAGGAGCTCAGATTTTAGAGTACTATGGAAGATTACAAGACAATTATAAAACATTTGTTAACACAATTAATATGTTAAATGAGAGTGAAGGAAAAAGAGATTTGCTAGAGGCTGCAAATTTATATAATGAAGCAATGAATGAGCATTCTGTATTAAAACTATATAAATCTTATAAGATTATTCATGATTATGATTTCTTTGTAATGAATTATCCGCCATACTGGAATTTACCAGAAGGACATGATTACCCAGGAGTTGACACGTACTTTGGAAGTGTGGAAACATTAAATTAAAAATAAAGCTCTTTAGGAAGGTTTTATATAACTTTTCAAAAGAGCTTTATTTAAATATTTAATGATATAATAAAAAAGGGGAAAAAATGAATAGAAAGAGAATACTTGTTATTAGTGTTTTTACATTATTGATGATAAGTTTTATATTGTTTATAATTTATTCAAATAGACAAAGTATAGGAGAAAATATTGTAACAACAGAAAATGCAATAACAAATATATATTGAGTATTTTTAATGAGACATGAAACAAGTTCATTAAATAAGGCATAATGAATTGGAGATGTTATAATATAGGATTATGCTCATTAAAATTTCTATACTTAAAATAAACTATAAAAACATTTGATTAAAGCTGTTTTTTAAATCTAGTTGCTAAATTAAAAATTTAACAACAAAAAACAACTTTTTTTTGAAAATATAATAATAACATTATAATGATTTTATTATTAATATATTAATAAAATAAAATAAACGAAAGGAGAATTAAAATGGCAAGTCCTTATTTTGGAGTAAATGTTGGAAATACAACATATAGGATTATGGATATGGATAATACATCAAAACAAATAGGAAATCTATATCCAAGAGAAGTGTGTGGACGTCATCAAGAACACGATGGATATGCTCTGTTTCTTTCATCAAGTGGAGGTTTAAAAGACGGACTTTTAGACCCAAATCAAAACTATAAAGTTGAAAATATAAAAAATCATCCATATTCGAGAGAAGTCATAGACGGACAAGAATATTTAATATACAAGATGAGAAGAACAATGAATGTATACAGAGCAGATGCTTCATACTGGGGAAAAGTCGCAGCTGGTATGTTTGTAGCTACGAAAAGTTGTGTAGCAGGAGAGAACCATAGAGACTGGATGGAGATTAACTATGTAAAGAGTACAGCAGGTAAATGGGTAAAGGTCGAAGGTGCTGGAGTTCAGCACGGATTCGTTGATACAGGGCTTAGTATAGCATCAGGTTATAATAGCATACCGCTTTATGGCAATTGGTAAGAAATTTACTAATAATACTATAAAGAGTACATTTGGTACTCTTTATAGTAAACTAAAAAAATATTATAAAATTAAACACACTTATAGTATATAATAAAAAGTTTAAATGATGAAATAAAAAAATTTTACTAAATTTAATGCTCTTTTTTATTATTAGAATAGGAAAAATTATAATTCTTAATAGCTTTTATTAGATTTAGTACTATATATTGATATCTATCTTCATTTCCATATGAATATTTTTTTATTAAAATATCCTTTTCTTTAATTATCTGCATCAATGCATCTTTATTACCTAAATGAGCTTTTTGACCTAATTCATATAATTTAATTTTGTCCATAATTTTCTCCTTCCATAAAATCCTTTAATTTTTTTAGTGCCCTTAATTTTATTCTACTAACGGATTTATAATTAATTGATAAAAGAATAGATAAATCATCTAAAGATAAACCATAGCAGAATATCATAATAATAACAAACCTTTCTTTTTTAGAAAGAGATTTAAAAGCTTTTTCTAATTGGAAATTTTCAAATGATAATGTAAAGTCTGATGGACTTGAAAAAATATTATCTTCTTGAGACATTGCTTTTAGAGAGTCATTCAAAAAGTTTTCGTCATCTAGAATACTTAGTTCTAAGCTATCTCTCTTTACCTCTTTTCTAAAGAAATTGTTAGAAGAATAAATAATAGTTTTTGTTAAAAAAGCATCAAATAAATATGCCTTTGTTTCAATATTAGTATTTTCCATAATAAATACCTCCTTAATTACAAAAACGTAAAAAAGGAAAAAATTTACAGAAAAATGTCGAAAAACATATTATCTAAAACATGAGAAAATTCTTACTTGCTAAATAATGTAATAATCTGTTCTTTGAATGTAAAATTAAAAAAAGAACAAGGAGGATTAAAATGGCTCTAGACAGATTGTTAATGGGACAAAGAATAAGAAATATAAGGGAAAAAATATTTAAGGAGACAAGAGAAAGGTTTGCAGACAGATGTGGTCTAACAGAGAGTCATATTGGACAAATAGAAAGAGGAGAAATTCTAATAAGTTTGAAAGCTTTAGAAAAAATTGCAAGCAGTACAGGAATTGATATAAATCAAATAATATACGGGAAACCTATAAATAACTGTACAAGAAAAAATATTGAAACTATTTTAGATAGGTCAAATGAGCAGCAATTAAATTTGATTTATAAAATTTTATTAATAATTAAGGTTAGTTTCAAAAGTAAATTCCACTTTTAACTGAATTTACTATAACAAAAG
>CAMMFK010000078.1 GCA_946496115.1 uncultured Clostridium sp. | reverse complement strand
TCTTTTACAATATTTCATACATACAAATAGTTCTATTACTCATACAATTTGAATATTTCTCCTGAAATATTGATTATATCATTTATTGGTATTTCTGTATCATTAGCTAAATATATATGTTGATTATATAAATCTATCTTTTTTACAATACCTGTAACTGTTATATATGAGCCACCATTTTTCTTTAAATCAGGAATAAAATATGTAATTGATATTTCAGGTTTATTTTTTATCTGTTCCATAATTATTTGTAATTTACTATCCAATATTGATTTTAATTCATCATCAATATCTATTTTCTCACTAGTTTCTCTTGAAGTTTCTTTTATAGCATCTTCGTATCCTGTTAATGCTGCAAAGGGGGCAAACTGTGCTGAACGAGCATACAAAGACATTTGTGGATGTTTTTGTGATACATGATGTGGTAAATTTATTATATCATCATATTGTCTATCGTATTTCACTTAACCATCTCCTTTTTCTCTAACTTTTATGTCCTCCAATTTGTCCATTTCTTTCTATTGTAGTTCCACCTTCAATAAAATTCATTCCCTTTAAAACTGCATTTTTTCCATACTTTGTTTTTATATCCAATACTGCTTTTTGCAATTCTTTTTCTAATTTTTCTTTTTTTTGTTGTTTTTCAATTTCATTATAATCTATGAATAAGTCTATTTGTTCAAATTTCTTGTTATTTTTATAATCATCTTCATTTACAACATCTTCAGCTGTAATATTTATTCTTCTAACTAATAATTTTTTGTTAATTATACTTTCATAAAGATTCATTACATAGTCAGTTATTATTTTTGTAGATGATGTCTTGTGGTCTATATTTATAGTACCATGTGCAGCTTTTGGAACTTTTCTTCCATATTGATCTACCGTAATTTCTCCAAAATATGATTTGCTTATTTCTGGATTTGTAAGGTTTTCAATATCATATCCTATCGTTAAAACCATTTTACTTGTAATTAAATTCTTTTTTACTAAATCTAATGTAAGAAGCTCTGTCATTTCTTTTACTATTAATTTTGTATCTTCATAATTATATGGACAATGCAATACTTGTCCTGAACTTAGACTATTCGTTACTGGTTTATACGCTTTTATGCTTTCAATCGTACATGGTTCATATCCCCATGCGTGATCAATTAACAATTCTGCATTTATACCAAATAGTTTATATAGCAATTCCTCGTTTTTTTCTGAAGTACGAGCTACATCTCCCATAGTAAATATACCGTTTTTTTCTAGTTTTCTTGATATACCCTTTCCTACTCTCCAAAAATCTGTTAATGGTTTATGATTCCATAAATATTTTCTATATGTCATTTCATCTAATCCAGCAATCCTTACCCCATTTTTATCTGGTGTTATATGTTTTGCAACAATATCCATAGCCACTTTACAAAGGTATAAATTAGTTCCTATTCCTGCCGTTGCTGTTATTCCAGTTTCATCAAATACATTTTTAATAACTTTAGTAACTAACTCTCTTGGTGTTGTTTTATAAGTTTGTAAATAATGAGTTACATCTATAAATACTTCATCAATAGAATAGACATATATATCATCAACTGAAAACCATTTTAAATAAATATTATAAATTCTAGTGCTATATTCCATATAATAACTCATTCTTGGTGGGGCAATAATATAACTTAATTCCAAATCATTATTTTTCTTTAATGCAATATCATCATAAGATGAGCAAGTAAATTTATGTCCTGGAGCATTAATTTTTCTTTGAGCATTTATTTCATTTACTTTTTGTATAACTTCAAATAATCTTGCTCTTCCTGGTATTCCATATTGTTTTAATGATGGGCTTACAGCAAGGCAAACTGTTTTTTCAGTTCTACTACTATCAGCTACAACTAAATTTGTTGTAATTGGATTCAAACCTCTTTCCTGACATTCTACGGAGGCATAAAAACTTTTTAAATCTATTGCAATATATACTTTATCATATTTATTGTTCACTTTAATACCTCCATTTCTAAAATATCTATTGTCATTATAACACTTTTATTTTTATTTGTAAACATTTGTTTGTGTATAATTTAAAAGAAATATTTTCCAATTATAAAAACTTAATTTAATTTTAAGAGTTTCCTATCAAAAAAGATTAGTTAAAAATAACTAATCTATAACTTGTAATTTGTTTTTAAATATATTATCATAAAAGCAAGTGCTTATCAACTAACCACCTGCTCAACTTTATTATTCCCATTTAAAGAATTTAACTGATATTACAATACACACTACAAAAATTAAAATCATAAGAATAATAGGAAATATTATATTGTCTATTGGTAATCCAAGCGTTGAAGCCTTTAAAATTTTAATTCCTTGTGTTAATGGTAATATATCTACTATTTTTTGCATTATTCCTGGCATAACTTCATAAGGAAGTGTTGCTCCAGAAAAAATTAGCATTGGAAAATATAAAATGCTTGCTATGCTTCCTGCTGATTTACTATTTTTAGCAATTCCTCCTACCATCAGTCCAATACTAAACATTGATAACATTACTAAAAAATATGTACCTAAAAATTGAAGTATATTTCCTTTTATACTAAAATTCCAAAACACTTTTGCTACAATAAATATCAAAGCTAAAGATATTACAGAATATATCATATAAATAATTAATTGAACTGCTAAAAGCATAACTGGACTAGCTGGTGTAACTTTTAATCGCTTTAATATTTTTTGTTCTCTATATCCAGATAGAACTAAAGGCAATCCCATTAAACCTCCTGCACATATTGCTATTGTTGATATTGCTCCAATGGATTGGTCTAAAAATGTATAGTCAGCTCCCTCAAAAGCTGGATTATTACCATTTATAATTCCTATTAATACCAAGATTACTACAGGCAAACATATTGCAAAAATAAACATATCTATCCCTCTAAATGATAATTTTAATTCTGTTTTCAAAAATGTGCTAAATGCCTTCATTTGATTCCTCCTCTCCTGAATACCAAAGATATGTATCTTCTAATTTTTCATAAGGACTTTGTTTTATTGCCTCTTGTACTGTTCCATAAAAACAAATCTTCCCATTTTTTAAAATGGCTATTTTATCACATAATTTTTCTACTTCATCCATATAATGTGATACCAAAAATATAGCAATTCCTTGATTTTTCAGTTTTTGTAATGCTTTCCAAACTTCTCGTCTTGCTTTCGGATCTAGTCCTGTTGTTAGTTCGTCTAAAAACATTACTTTTGGATTTGGAATAAGTGCTAAAACAATAAATAGCTTTTGTTTCTGTCCTCCTGATAATTCACTAATCGGACTATTCGTCTTTTCGTATATTCCAAATGTTTTTAATAATTCTTTATAATTCAATGCCTCTTTATAAAGTGATTCTGTTTCTTCGCATAGCTCGTAAACTAGCATTTTATCTGGATATTTTGTTTCTTGAAATTGTACCCCTACCTTTTCAAACAACTTTTTTCTTTCTTTTATAGGATTCATTCCCAATAAAGCAACCGTACCACTATCTATATTTTTAGTTCCTAAAATACAATCAATTAGTGTACTTTTTCCTGCTCCATTTGCACCTAATAGCCCAAATATTTCTCCATTTTTAACAGAAATACTTACATTATTTAAAACCTGATGATTATTGAACGATTTTTTTAAGTTTTTTACTTCAATCACATTTTCCATATATTCTTTCCTCCTTTCCTACAAAATAATAACACCAAGACAAAGTCTGGTGTTAAACTGGAGGGTTTATTTTTTTCATCTTTTTTATTTGAATAATCATTTTATTACATTCATCTTTTGCATTTGTTAGTGAAGTTAATAGTTTATCACATACAGAAACAATATCTTCATTCTCTTTTGGTGTATCAATTATATGTTTTATATCTACATTATTATCATTATCTAGATTTCCTAAAAGCCTTAATATTGCAGATAATGAAAAATTTGCACACCTTAACGAACGAATAATTTTTATTCTTTTTATATCATCTTCATTATATATTCTATAACCGTTTTCTTTCCTTTTTATTCTTAAAAGACCATTTAATTCCCAATTTCTTAATGTATCTATTGTCAATTCTAAATAATCAGCAACTTGCTTTCTTGTATATGTTTTAGAATATTCTGCAATTTCTTTTAAAAAATTATTTTCTACAATTTCTATTGCTTCTGCTGCATTTTTTTCTTCTTTATTTATACTTTCTAAATGTATTCTAGCAAGTTCTAATGCTTCATTATACTTTCCTTTGGCTGATGCTTTTATAATGTCAATCACTTGCTTTCTTAGTCCGTTTTGTAATAATTCACTTTTTAAGCCTATTCTTATTAGTTTTAATTGTTCAAAATGAATCTGATTATATGTTCTATATCCATTTTCCTTTCTTGGAATTTTTGGTAAAAATTCAATATCTTCATAAAATCGTACTGTATTAGGGTGTATATTAAATTCCTTTGCCATTTCAGAAGTATTATATTCTTTCATCTTTTCTCCCTTATAACTTACTATTTGTGTATTTTTTTACATATATCTAATATTGGTTAATCCTCCAATGATGTATCAACATAATAGGTCATTGGACTTCCCATTTCAATTTTATAATATTTCATTTTTTTAATTTCTTCTGGTGCATCCTCAACCATTCCTTCATAGGCTTCAATTCCATCTACAATTACTTTTATATTTAGTAATCTTCCAGATCCTATTGGCATATAATTTCTTCTTTTTTGATTCTCTTCCACTTTGTAATCTCCTATCTAGTTATAATTCATATATATTACCTTTCAAAATTAGCTTTTGAATTTTACTTTTATCATTTAATGATATATCCCAGCTACTACCAGAAATTGAACGCTTAATTTTATATTCTTTACTTGGCTTTCCTAAAACTCTATTTAATTTTCTTT
>CAMMFK010000077.1 GCA_946496115.1 uncultured Clostridium sp. | reverse complement strand
CTAGAGGATGCAGTGCTGAAGATATTGCAGGTGTTGTAGCGATAACAGTTGTTCAAGCACAGCATAACGAAAATAAAAAACAATAATAAAGATGACAAAAAAGCAATAAATAATAAAAAGGTTCATAGACAAAGCCTAAAGTCTAAATAAGTTAAAGAAAACTATATAGCCAAAAAGCATATAGTGAGAGGAAATTATTAATGGTAATTTTAGTTTTAAATTCAGGAAGCTCATCACTTAAATATCAATTAATTGATACAGTGACAAAAGAAGTTCTTGCCAAAGGAAATTTTGAGCGTATAGGTCAAAAAAATGCATTTCTAACACACAAAGTTGGAGATGAAAAACACAAATTCGAACTTGATGTAGAAAATCACGAAATGGCTCTAAATATAATAATTAGCAAACTTACGAGCAAAAGTTGTGGAGTTATTAGTGGAATAGATAAAATAGATGCAATTGGACATAGAGTAGTGCATGGAGGAAATAAATTTGCAGAATCCGTTTTAATTACTGAAGAGGTAATAAAACAAATAGAAGATTGCATACCACTTGCACCATTACACAATCCATCAGCTTTAGCAGGAATTAAAGCTTGCAAAGAAATTTTGCCAAATAAACCAATGGTTGCAGCATTTGATACAGCATTTCATCAAACTATTCCTAAAGAAAGATACATATATCCAATACCATTTAAGTTCTTGGATAAATATGGCATGAGAAAATATGGTTTCCATGGATTATCTCACAAATATGTAGCAAATAGGGTCGCAGAACTTAAGGGCGTACCAGTAGAAGATTTAAAAATTGTAAACTGCCATTTAGGTCAAGGTGCAAGTATATGTGCAATACAAAATGGTAAGTCAGTAGATACTTCAATGGGATTTACACCACTTGGAGGAATTCCAATGGGAACGCGTTCAGGAGATTTAGATCCATCAGTTGTTACATATATTATGAAAAAAGAAAATTTAACACCAAAAGAAATGGATGAAATTTTAAATAAAAAATCAGGAGTATTTGGAGTATCTGAAGTATCGGTAGACTTTAGAGATATTGAGGCAGAGGCTGAAAGAGGAGACCATAATGCTATACTAGCAATGAGAATATTTATATATGATGTTGCTCAAACTATTGCCAAATATGCGGTTGCAATGCAAGGTATAGATGTTATAACATTTACAGCAGGCGTTGGTGAAAAAGGAATTGAAGATAGAGAATATATTTGCGATCAATTAAAATGCTTTGGGGTAAAACTAGACAAAGAATTAAATAATGGTAAAAATATAGAAAGAAAAGTATCAACTGAAGATTCAAAAATAGAAGTATGGGTAGTTCCAACAAACGAGGAATTGCTTATAGCAGAAGATACTGAAAGAATTGTATTTAATATTTTATAATTGTTTGTCTAAAGCTTTAGAACATATTTTAAAGCAAATGTTTGAAAATCTTAATTAAAAAAGAAAGGAAGTAAATTTATGAAAATTTTAGTAATCAATTGTGGAAGTTCATCTCTTAAATACCAATTAATAGATATGGATGGAGAAAAACTTATAGCAAAAGGAACATATGAAAGAATAGGAGAAGCATCATTTTTGACACATAAAATAAATGGTCAAAAATATGTTTTACAAAATCCAGTAAAAACACATAAAGAAGCTCTAAACTTTGCAATAGAGCAATTACTTAATAAAGACTATCCAGCAATAGCTTCATTAGATGAAATAGGAGCAATTGGACATAGAACAGTGCATGGCGGAGAATATTTTAAAGAATCAGTTATTATAGATGATGAAGTTATAAGAAGAATTGAAGAATGTTCAAGTTTAGCACCAGTACACAATCCATGTTCTTTAATTGGTATAAGAGCTTGCCAAGAGTTAATGCCTGGAAAGCCAATGGTTGGAGTATTTGATACAGCCTTCCATCAAACAATACCAGAAGAAAGATATATTTATCCAATTCCATATAAATATTATGAAAAATATAAAATTAGAAAATATGGATTCCATGGAACATCTCATTTGTACGTATCACGCAGAATTGCAGAACTTATGGGAAAGAATGTAGAAGATTTAAAAATAGTTAATTGCCATTTAGGTCAAGGAGCAAGTATATGTGCAATTCAAAATGGTAAATCAGTTGAAACTTCAATGGGATTAACACCTATTTCAGGAATTCCAATGTGCTCACGTTCAGGAGATTTAGACCCATCAATAGTTACATTTTTGATGAAAAATGAAACTATGTCTCCTGATGAAATAGATGATATGTTAAATAAAGAATCAGGATTATGGGGAATTTCAGGAGTTAGCAAAGATGTAAGAGATATTGAAGCAGCTGTAGACGAAGGAAATGAAAGAGCTAAGCTTGCACTTGACTATTATAAATATATAATTGCTCAAACAATAGCAAAATACGCAGTATCAATGCAAGGAATAGATGTAATTACATTTACAGCAGGTGTTGGTGAAAATCAAACAAGAATTAGAAAAGGCATTTGCGATAACTTAAAATTCATGGGAATAAAAATAGATGATGAAAAGAACAAAGCTAAATCTGAAGAAATATGTATATCAAGTGATGATTCTAGTATTCCTGTTTGGATAGTACCAACAAATGAAGAACTGGTTATTGCAAGAGACACATTAAGATTAGTAAGTGAAGGGAATAAATAATGAATAAAAAAGAAAAATTAACTTGGAAAAATATATATCAAAAGTGCAATCATAGTAGATTTAGTCAAGTTACAAATGTGTTAGAAACAGCAAAAGTAAAATCTAATGTTGGAAATTTAATTAAGAGTCATGGAAAAATGATATTATTAATATTTCTAGCCATATTACTATTTATGGGAGTAACATTTTGGAATAATATTAACATATTATTTTACGCAATGCTTTTAGTAGTTGCATTATGCATACTAGCAATTATATATGGAACTTATTATATTAATTTAGAAGAGAAAGGCATAAAATTTAAAATAAATTTCCAAGAAAATATGATTCCATACAATAAATTGATTGGTATTTACTTAACAAAAAAGAAAAAAAGATTTTTCTTTATACCTATTTATTATTATGCTTTAGAAATAACAGAATATGTAGACAAAGAAAAAATGAATATATATTCTTTTCCAACAATTATGTTAAATAAAAAAGAATTAATAAATTTTTTTAATGCTTTTGAAGTTAATGTTATAAAAAGTGAAGAAGAGGAAGAAGAAAAGAAAAGCGAGCAAAAGAAAAGTTTTTATAAAGCTCTATGGATTGTTATTGCGATACTTATAATTATCTTATTGATTGTGTCTATCATATTGTATGCACTAAAATAAAACGTACACATATAATAAATTAAGGCAACTAACTTGCCTAAATAGAACTTTTATAATTAAATCTTCTATTTATATTAATAAAAAAGAGGCTAATTAATGGATACGATTGTATTAAAATTTGGAGGAAGCTCTCTTTCTGATAACTTAAAATTAAATATTGTGGCAAAAAAAGTAATTGAATTAAAAGGAAAAGGAAACAGGATTATTTGCGTAGTTTCTGCACAGGGAAAAACAACAGATAAACTCATAAAAGAGGCAAAGGAATTAAGTGCAGTTCCAAATGAAAGAGAAATGGATGCTCTTTTAAGTACTGGTGAACAAGTATCAGCATCAAAACTTGCAATTTTATTAACAATGCTTGGGCATACAGCCATTTCTTTAACAGGTTGGCAAGCGGGGATTTATACAAATTCGGATTATCAGTCATCAAAAATTTTTAACATAGATGTAACAAGAATAAATAAAGAACTTGATCAAGGAAAGATAGTTATTGTGACAGGATTTCAAGGTGTAGATAAAATGCAAAACATTACTACACTTGGAAGAGGTGGGTCAGATACAACAGCTGTTGCAATAGCAGCCGCAGTTAAAGCAGCACATTGCTATATTTTTTCAGATGTTGACGGAGTTTACACAGCAGATCCTAGGGATGTAAAACTAGCACATAAATTAAATTCTATTTCATATGAAGAGATGTCATATATTTCTGGTGAAGGTGCTAAGGTACTTCATGACCGCTGTGTAGAGCTCGCAGAAAAATACAATATGCCTATTATAGCAGCTTGTACATTCAATAAAAATAAAGGAACAGAAATTGCAAATTCATTTAATGAAACTAATGAGATAAATGCTGATGGCTCAAATGGAAAGCATCCAAACAATAAAGGACGAATGGAAGAAACAGTGCTTAAAAGTATTATTAAAAATGACAATATTTTAATTGTGCGAATAAGAGACAATAAAAATCCTTTTGACTTACTAAAAAGACTTATAAAAAATAAAATAAAAATAGGTAAATATAATTATGAAAACAATGAATTAGGCTTTACTATAAATAAGGAAAATAGAGCTAAACTTGAAAAATTATTAGACAAAGAAAGTTGTTATACTTCTATAAAACCTGTTACAAAAATATCGCTTATTGGTTCTGGAATTTCGAATCATTTGGAAATTCTCGAAATAGTGTTAAAAACATTAGAAGAGATTAAATATAGCATAATTGATCTAGATGTATCAGCATGCAAAATATCTATTTTATTTGATACCATAATAGATATAAAATATTTGAAAAATATGCATAATAATTTACTAGGGAAAATTATGTAAATATACAGATAACTTTATGCTAATTAGACAAATTTAAAATGTCTAATTAGCATATTTCTTTATTATTATAAAACAAATAAATTTATTACCTATACTTTTAGTCATAAACAAACATTTACCTGAATATAATTAAATCAAGATAGACAAGTTTAGGAGGTAAATATGATACAAGAAGAAATTAAGACAACTTATAAAAACAATAATACAAATATTCAAAATATTATTTTAGAAAATAGGGAAAAACTTACTATTTCAGGAGTTGTAGATGTTTTAAGCTTTGATGATCAGATAGTTATACTTGAAACAGAATTGGGAATGCTTACAATAAAAGGAGAGGATTTAAAAATTAATAAATTAAGTATAGACACACAAGATGTAATAATAGAAGGTAATATTAATACTCTAACATATAGTGATAAAGAAGAAAAAAAGAGTGGCAATATATTTGGAAAAATATTTAAGTAGCAATTTTCAAAAATGAAATATTATAATACAGATATACATTCTACTAATGCCTTATGAAGGGAG
>CAMMFK010000076.1 GCA_946496115.1 uncultured Clostridium sp. | reverse complement strand
CCACGCGCTCTACCAACTGAGCCACACCTCGATTTATTCGACGCTATATATAATAACATATTTTTTTGTGTTTTGCAAGTTTTTTTCCTATTTTCTATTGAATTTTTTTGAGTTTACAAGTATAATATTATATAGTTTTGCAACTGTAGCTTAGTTGGATAGAGCGTTCGGCTACGAACCGAACATTCAATGTCGTTTTTTGTAGATAGTACAGGGGCTTAAGGGATTTGTTTTTGGGTGTTCCCCTAAAGTTCCCCTTTAACTATAAATTTTAATTTAATATTTATACAGCCGTAGCTTAATTGGATAGAGCATTTGGCTACGAACCAAAAGGTTGCAGGTTCAAGTCCTGTCGGCTGTACCATATACACTTTGAAATATAAGTGTATTTTTTTTAACTTGCCATTCTAGCTTCTGGTCTAATCTCTTGTATAGTTAATACTTTTATTTTGCCGAAATATTTGTCTGCTTCATTGATTAACTCTTTCAATTTTTCTTCACCAGACTGTTTTATATACATTTTTATCATTTCGTTTTTCTTTCTTTCACCTGTAATATGTATATAATATTTTCTAGTTGTATCAAAATCAGCATGTCCCATAATTACATGTAATACCTCTGGTGGCATTCCTAAAGTTGAGCATAATGTTGCAAAAGAATGTCTTAATCCATATGTTGTTAAGTGTTCTAGATTATATTTTTTTATAAATTGTGGCATTTTATTAGTTAAGTTCTGTGGTACATATGGTTGTCCACTTGTATTTAAGAAGATATAATCATTCTCATTCCATTTTATGCCTTTTCTTTTATATTCTTCCATTCTTTCAGCTTTTATCATTAACAATAACCTTTTTAGTCGAGGATGCATAGGTATATCTCTATAGCTTTCTGATGTTTTTAATTCTCCGTCTCCTCGTCTATGTCCTATTTTTACCATATTATCGTCATATACTTCCCAGTCTTTATAAGCATTATTTATATGAACTATATCATTTTCAAAATCCATTGCTGACCACTTAAAACCGGCAACCTTCTTCTGGCCTTGCACCTGTTAATAATATGGCTTCAAATAAATATGCAAATTGCCTTTTATCTTTTTCAAATAGATCTAACCATACCTCTTGTCTATCCTGCTCTAAATGTTCTATTTCAATACCTGGTGTCTTGCTTATACTTTTCTCTATTTTTATTTTTGCTGCAACATTTTCAGTTACTATTTTTTCTTTCACAGCAACATCCAATGATAGTTTAAATACTAATCTTATATCCTTTAAATATTTTTCAGAATAATCTAATGAATCAAAATGTTCTTGCAACTTTTCACTTGTTATTGTTGTTACATCAACATCTCCAAAATATGGTAGAATCTGTCTTTTGGCAGTTCTTAAATAATAAGAGAATGTATCTGCACTTATTTTTTTCTTTCTTTTTACTGTTACTATCTCTGACTGTTTCTTTTTTTCCTTTAACATCTTATTTACATATTCAGATAATGGATTCGTAACAATATTTTTCTCCAGTTTTTTTCCATTTGCTTGAGTTTGATATCTTTTTACACATTCCATGTATTCATCAAATTTATTTAATTCTATCTGACATTCTGGACTAAAGATTTGTATATTTGCAAATTCTTTATTTTTTTGTATTTCTATATATGTTAAAACTATTGCTTCAGCTAATCTCTGCCTTGCAATTTCCTCTGTTGCCCCATATTTTGCAAGTCTTGGGTTTTCCATTCCTGGAATATTTAATTGTAAAGTAACACGAGCCTCCTTTCCATTTTTTCTGTCTCTTACACTAACCTCGCCTTTTTTTGTCCTTTCTTTCTTTATTTTCACTTTTGTAGGACTTTTTATCCTTTCCATTATTTACTCCTTCCCAAAAAGACATAATAAAAGTAAATAAAGATAACGGACAATAAGTCTATTAAATTTATTTACATTTTACTATTTTTGATAGTGAAAATCAATGTTCAACTAATTAATATGTATATCTTCCATAATTATTAGCAAACCATTTTGGAAGTGCCTCTTTATCAATTAGTATCTTTCTTTTTAATCTTATTGCAGGAAATCCTTGCATCTTAACAAATTCTAACATCATATTTCTTCCAACACCTAACATCTTTGCTGCTTCATCAACAGTAATGCTTATTCTCTCATCATCGATCATTTGCATCACTTCCACTTTTTATAGCTTCAGCTTTCTTTTCTGCATCTATTTTTGCCTCAGCTATATTTAGTACAATATTGCGAGGGTACATTTTGAAGGCTTGTCTCATTTCTATACCGAAATTTTGTAAGTTTATTGTTCCTTTATATGTAGAATGAAGCATTGTTTCTAGTGCTATCTGTCCGATATGCAACTGATTCTTTTTTATTCATTTTTTACACCTCCTACAAAAATATCAAATAGAGTAATAACATTGTTCCACTTTTCTTCTGAGTTTTCTGTAATACATATTTCGCATCTTTCTATGTATGAATAGTCCTTCTTTCTTCTAATACATATTTGTAATTTGTGGCTGTCATTTGCTTCATAGTGAATCTCTGCATATATCTTACTGTTCTTACTGTTTAGTTTGTCTGCTAATTTAAACACTTTTAACAATTTATCTTCCATAATAAATTACCTTTTGCAAGCAATATACTTGCTACCTTTCCTTTACATATTTAGGTACATCCGACGCTCTGCCAAATTGTTCATTAAACTCATACCTATGTTTTGAAGGGTTATAATCGTAAACACTGCTATTCCATTTTCTAAAAGTCTGATTATTCATATGACCTCGTTTTGATAGTTCCATTACATCTTGATTATGTTGTGCTTTCACTATCAAATATTGGTCATCTATTCTCTTTTGTTCTCGTTTATTTTTCATAAAACTATTTTGAGCAATTTTTCTATTTCCTTTTGAAATTTCTTTTCTGTTCTTCTTTTCTTCTATGTATCTTGGATCTGCCTTTATTATTTTAGTTATATATGCCGAACTTGTACCAATGTTTTTTGAAATTTCAGTTACTTTTAAATGTTGTTCAAAAAATAATTCTATAATCATATCTTTTTTGTTTCCCATTACTTACACCTTACTTGGTTAATTTTTTGTCAACACTTTTTGCACAAAGCAATTCTATTAGAGAATCTACTTAATCTCTAATTCTTCCATTTTCTTTTTAAATGCCTCTTGTCTCTTTTTTCTGTTTTTTAATTCTCTGTATTTCCTATACTTGTCTATTAACTTTGGTAATACATAGTCTAAACAGAAAATTAATACAACAAGGCATACTACCAATAATGCAAATCTTAAAGCCATCTTTTTTACCCCTTTCCTCATTAAATTAGCAAAAGCAGATAAGAGCATTTGTCCTATCTGCTTTCATAATATAGTGTGTCCTTCAATTTGCCCTTCAATATATATACATTGCTTATCTTTTTAAAATTCTCCCCTATTTTCAAAAAAATTTTAAAATTTATAATTTTTTATTCCTTCAATTAGTTTTAAAATAATAAATTGATATCTATCTTCATCTCCAAAACTGTATCTTTTCAGCATTTTCTTTTTCCTATCAATTATTTCTAATATAGCCATATCATCCCCTTTTTGTGCTAATCTTCCTAATTCATATAAACTTTTATTTCTCATCTTATGAATCCTCCTCTAAATATTTCTTTAACTTATTAATAGCTCTAATTTTTATTTTGCTAATTGTTTTTGTATAAACTTCTAATATTTCTGCTGCTTCTCTTTGTGTTAATTCCTTTTGAAAAAGTAAAAAAATAACTGCCTGCTCGATAGCAGACAGCGATTCTAAAGCTTTTTTTAATTGTAAAGAAGTGTCAATTCTCTCGACACTTGAAAAAGTGTCTTTTTCAGTTATAAATTTTTGTAAAAATTGCGAAGATTCCTCATTATCTATTATAGTATTTTCTCGACCATTTATCCTCATTTGCTTTTTATAATAATATTTTGATGATAATATAATGATTTTATTTAAAAAACTATCAAACTTTTCCTCCCTTTCATGTAATTGGGCCATTTTACTATCTCCTTTTTTAGAAAATTAGCCCTTAGACCAATTTTCCAAAGGAGATAATTATTTATCTGTTCCTTTTACTATATAATTTTGCTATTTTACATATTTTCACCGCCCTTATATCAATTTGAAAAAGTGTATCAAATGTTTCATCTATTGTTCTATAAAATTCATTCGTATATCTCCTTTTTCGCATTGATACTAAGAGCCATGAATATTGTAGTACAACTGGCTACGAAAACGGAAAAAATACGAAAAAATTGTAATAAATCGTAAAAATTTGTAATTTTTTGTAGTATATGATTAAATTTTACAATTTTCGTTGAAATTTCAATATTTTTATGATAAACTATTGTCAATTTGAGAAGTAAAAAGTCTATTAAATGGAGGTATAATCTTGATTAAACTGTTAATCGCAGATGACAATGTTCATTTTTGTGAATCATTGTTTGGTGTATTAACAAAAGAGAAAGACCTTAAAGTAACTGGAGTTGCACATAATTGGAAAGACATTGAAAGAAAATATTTTGAAACACAACCAGATCTTGTACTATTAGACTTGAAAATGCCAGGAAAAAGTGGTTTGGAGATTATAAACGATTTAACTGAAAAAGAAGATAAACCAAAGAAAAACATTATAGTTATGTCCGGAGAAATGAAATATAGAGCCAGCTTAACAAATGTTGAAAAAGTAAAATGGGTTATGGCTAAACCATTTGATTATGAGAAACTAATTGATGTTATACGAGAATCAGCTAGACAAAATATTATTCCAGAAAGAGTTAACACTATTGTAGACGATTTACTAAGTGATTTGAGATTTCCATTCTGTAAGGGTAGAAGGCTTTTAAAAATGGCAATTATTATTGCTTATGCAAGGCCTGCCCTGTTGCATAAAATTGAAATCTTAATGAAAAATGTTGCTAAAAAGGAGAATTACTTAAATGCTAAATCTGTTCGTTCAACTATTGATAAAATGATAGAGCGAACATTTGATAGAGCACAAGATAAAAATGTATTTAATATATTAGATGAATACTATGGAGAAAAGATGACAACAAAAGAATTTATTAGCAGTTGTGTATCATATATTCGCAAAGCAATGAGAAATAGTTAAGTTGATAGAGCAGATAATTTATTGTAAATTGTCTGCTTTTATGTTATTATCTATGAAAACAAATAGTAAGTTGTCGATATGGAGGTAATAAAAAAACTACAAAATGGGTTAGATGATATTAAAGAACATAAGGTAATTCCTTTATATGAAGCATTTGCTAAAATTGATATTATATAAAAGAATGGAGCAATATTATGAAAAAATATGTAGTTGAGGTTTCAAAAACTGCAAAATAAACTTATTAATA
>CAMMFK010000075.1 GCA_946496115.1 uncultured Clostridium sp. | reverse complement strand
TTTTCTTTATTCAATTAAGCCTCAAAATCGTTTTTAAGGCATTTTTATTTTAAAGTAAAGTAATTTATCATACATAAATCAATTTCTTTAAAACAATTTCTTCTGCTTGATTTTTTATTGCATTCATTGTACCAACCCAATATAAAGGATTAGTATTTTTCATATCTTCCGTTAAATCACTTTTTGATTTTAAATCTTCTATTATAAAATCAATTTCTTTTTGAGTCTGTTCTTGAATTTCTTTTAAATGTTTGTTTAATTCTTTATTCATAAATAATATAGTGTATTCTGCTTTTTTATGTTTCTTCAAATAATTTAATCTTAATAATCCATATTTATTTAATGTGATTTTTTCTTCTGGCTCTAAATATAAATTAGGCATATAATAATCTCCGACTAATGTATAACTTATTCCTGTCTTTTCATCTACAATTTCTTTTTTCAATTCTTTACTATTCATAACAAACCTCCTAATTATTTTATTACTAATCTTAATTTTACAACTGGATTCTTCTCTGCTAAGAAAACCTTTTTGATTTCAATACTTTCTGGAATTATATGTGATTTATTCTTACCGTTCTGGAATGTTACTTCGGTGTGCACCGTACTTTTTGAAATACCAAATTTTTTCGCAGTTCCTCTTACTGTATCTTTTGAATCTATAATATACTGTGCCAAATTAATTGCACGCTCTTCAATTGAAACACCTTTCATATAGCTATTGCTCCTTCTAATTTGAAATACTTTTGCTTAATTGTATTCGCAAAAATTTACAATTAGAACTTTAATAGAAAAGTAGACATAAAATTAATAACACTTGACTTCAACCAAAAAATATAGTATAATAACAAACAGTTGTTATCTTATGGATAAATGCTGTTTTTTATTGTAATGTAAACTATGCAATAAAATAATCTGTAAGATAAAGAAGAGATTTATTTATAATGTTTAAAGAATGAGATAATTGAATATTTTGAATATTATTTTAAATTATATTGAAAGAGACTGTATAATTTAAAATTAGGTAGTTTAAGATGCTAAAACTATCTTTTTTGAACGTATAATTAAATTTTATAAAAAGCTATTTTTGCGTGTGAGAATGCAAAAAAATATTATAAAAGGAGAGAGTAATTTATGGAAAATAACACAAAAGAATTATCTGAAAATAAGTCAGATAAAAGAAATAATGAAAAGAGGAGAAATTATAAAAGAACTTATAAAAAAACCGACAAGAAAGGAGTAAACGAAAAAATAGAAGAAAATTCACAAAATAATTATAGAAAAAATAAAAGTTTTATAGATTTAGGTTTTGAGGCTTTAGAGCCAAAACATATTGGAAATACAGTTAAAATGAATAATATAGAAGAAATAGTAGAAACAAAAAAACGTGAAAGTTTAGATACTAGAATAGGGAAAAGAAATTATACAAAAAGAAATAATAGATCAAAACTTGATTTTTCTTTTAAAAAGAGTAATTTAAAAATAATTGCTTTAGGTGGACTTGATGAAATAGGTAAAAATATTACAGTTTTTGAATATGAAGATGAGATTGTATTAGTTGACTGTGGATTAGAGTTCCCAGAGGATGATATGCTTGGGGTTGACTTAGTAATTCCAGATGTAACATATTTAATAAAAAATAAAGATAAAATAAAAGGTTTAGTAATTACACACGGTCATGAAGACCACATAGGTGCTATACCATATGTCTTAAAACAAGTTAATATGCCTATTTATGCCACAAAATTAACTGTTAAATTAATTGAACATAAGCTTGAAGAACATCATATAAGAAATGGAGTTAAGGTAAATGTAGTAAATCAAGGTGAAACTGTTAACTTTGGTAAAATGCAAGTAGAATTTATTAGAAGTTCACACAGTATTCCAGATGCTGTAATGCTTGCTATTCATACTCCAGTAGGAACAGTGCTTCATACAGGTGACTTTAAAGTAGACTATACACCAATAGATGGACAAGAAATGGACTTAGGACGTATAGCTGAAATAGGAAATAGAGGAGTTTTAGCCTTACTTTCAGATAGTACAAATGCTGAAAGAAAAGGATTTACAATGTCTGAAAAATCTATTGGACCAGTTTTTGATAACTTATTTGAAGGATGCAAAAAGAGAATAGTTGTAGCAACATTTGCTTCAAATGTTCACAGAGTTCAACAAATAGTTAATTCAGCTGTTAAATTTGGTAGAAAAATTGCTGTTTCTGGTAGAAGTATGATAAATATGATAGAAGCTGCAAGAGAATTAAATTACATAGATGCACCAGATGATTTATTCATAGACATTGATTTAATTAAAAATTACACTGACGATCAATTAGTTATAATTACAACTGGTAGCCAAGGTGAAACAATGTCAGCACTAACGAGAATGGCAAATGGAGAGCACAAAAAAGTTACTATTACAGGAAATGATTTAGTAATTATTTCTGCAAATCCAATACCAGGTAATGAAAAATCAGTATCAAAAGTTATAGATCAATTAATGAAAATTGGTGCAGAGGTTGTATATAGTGCTCTTGCTGATGTACACGTTTCTGGACACGCTTGCCAAGAAGAACAAAAATTAATTATGGCATTAGTAAAACCTAAATATTTCTTACCAGTACATGGTGAGTATAGACAACTAATGGCACATAAAGATACAGCAATAGAAATGGGAATACCAAAAGACAACATTTTCATAACAGGTAATGGTAGAGTGTTAGAATTAAATGAGAACGAAGCAAAATATACTGGAACAGTGCCATCAGGAAGAGTAATGGTTGATGGACTAGGTGTAGGTGACGTAGGAAGTATAGTATTAAGAGATAGACAACATTTATCTCAAGATGGTTTAATAGTAATAGTTATGACAATGGATAACCAAACAGGTGAAATAGTAGCTGGACCAGATGTTATATCTAGAGGATTTGTATATGTCCGTGAATCAGAGAATTTAATGGATGATGTTAAATCGTTTATTAAAGATGAAATACGTAGTTTAGAGAATAATCATATTAGAGATTGGACAATAATTAAATCGACTTTAAAAGATGATGTTAGAGATTTTGTATTTGATAGAACAAAGAGAAACCCTATGATATTACCAATTATAATGGAGATGTAATTTGAAAGAGGAGGTTATTATGGATTACAAGGATTTAGCAAATTTGATTTTTCCAAATGCAAAGGATATTTCATATTATGAAGAAAAATATCCAGAAAGACATTTGCTAGAAGGAGCAGTTGTTTCTAGATTTGCACCAAGCCCAACAGGATTTGTGCATATTGGGGGGCTTTATCAAGCATTAGTTGCAAAAGAAATGACTAAAAAAACTAATGGTGTATTTTTCTTAAGAGTTGAAGATACAGACCAAAAAAGAGAAGTTGAAAATGGTGTTACAGGTATAGTAAATTCTCTAAAAGATTTCGATATTTTACCTGATGAAGGTATGATTTCTGAAACCGAAGAAAAAGGTAATTATGGTCCATATAAACAATCTGAAAGAAAAGATATTTATCAAGCTTATGCAAAATATTTATTAGAACAGGGTAAAGCATATCCTTGCTTTTGTACACCAGAAGATTTGGATACAATAAGAAAAAAGCAAGAAGGTGCAAAAGTTAGAACAGGATATTATGGTGTATGGGCAAAATGTAGAAACTTAACTGTTGAGGAATCTGCTCAAAGAATAGAAAATGGTGAACCATATATTATTAGATTTAAGTCACCAGGTAGAGAAGATAGAAAAATAAAACATCATGATATGATAAAAGGAAATGTTGAATTTCCAGAAAATGACCAAGATATAGTTATTATAAAGGCTGATGGACTTCCTACATATCACTTTGCACATGCGGTTGATGACCATTTAATGAGAACAACACTTGTAATTCGTAGTGATGAGTGGCTATCTTCAGTTCCTTTACATTTGCAATTATTCTACGAATTAGGTTTTAGACCTCCTAAATATGCACATATTTCACCAATTATGAAAAATGATAATGGTAATAAGCGTAAATTAAGTAAAAGAAAAGACCCAGAGGCTGCTGTAAGTTATTATAAAGAAGAAGGAATACCAGTAACTGCTGTAAAAGAATATCTTTTAAATATTGCAAATTCTACATTTGAAAATTGGAGAAGAGCTAATCCAGACAAGTCTTTGGATGAGTTTGATTTTCAATTAAATAAAATGAGTGTAAGTGGTGCTTTATTTGATATGATTAAACTTTTAGATATTGGTAAAAATGTTATATCAAGAATGACCGCAGATGAAGTATATGAAAATGCTTTAAATTGGGCAAAGCAGTATGATAAAGAATTAGTTCAAATTTTAGAAAATAAAGATTATGCTTTAAAAGTTTTCGGCATTGAAAGAGGAAATAAAAAACCTAGAAAAGATTTATCAAAATGGTCAGATATTAAAGAAAATATCATATATATGTATGAAGAACCTTCAAATTATGACTTTGATAAAATTTCAGGAAAAGATGCTAAAAAAGTAATAGAAGAATATTCTAAAGTTTACGATTATAATGATGATAAACAAACTTGGTTTGATAAAATCAAAGATGTGGCTGAAAAATTAGGTTATGCTAGAGAAGTTAAAGAATATAAGGCGAACCCAGAAAATTGGCCAGGACATGTTGGTGATGTAAGCACTGCTATTAGAGTTGTATTAACAGGAAGAAGAAATACTCCAGATATGTATGAAATAATGCAAGTATTAGGAAAAGATGAAGTTTTAAAAAGATTTGAAAACTTTATAAAATTGTAAGTAGAATATAGTTCTTTATCGATAAAACATAATAGAAAGGTGTTTTTTATGTATAACATTGGGGATATTGTTAGAACCAAAAAGCCACACCCTTGTGGAAGCAAGGAGTGGGAGGTTACTAGAATAGGAGTTGACTATAAACTGAAGTGCTTAAAATGTGGAAAAACGGTGACTCTTCCTAGAGAAAAAGCTTTAAAAGCAATAACTAAAAAAGTGCAAGAACAGTAATTTGCAATAGGTGTAGATTTTTACAATCCAATAATAATATAAATGAAATGAGGGCTCAGAAGCCCTCATTCTTTATAAAGTTACCTTTCTTATAAAACGGTTACTATTACACTGATTATTACACTGACAATTACTGAAAAAACAATGCTAAGAGCAATAACCAAGGGATATTCTCTAATTATTCCTAGATTAATGCCTTGAGTAATGCGAATAACATTACTGTCTTCATCGAACATTATTGTCAAACTTTCAACAAATGGCCGACTTGTGTCGACTACATTTATAGATCTATCAGAATATTTCGTGATTGAAAAATTTTCTGGTACAACATATGAGTCATCTGTATAGTACGATATAGCCATTTCTTTGTATTGCTCCTGTTCATAAGCATTTAATCCTTGTGGAGCTAACGAGAAAAAGCCACACATAATGACTCCAATAAAGACTGCTATAACAAAAGCTCTTTTCAAAATGTCAGTGAATGTTGTAAAAAACCGGTTCATAACGCATACCCCCAAAAAATTATTTTATGAATGTTTCAACGTTGCGTATTTTTAGTATATCACTAACAAACAAAAAATACAACTATATTGTAAAAAAATTTTAAAAATATGTGAATTTTTAGTAAAAATGTCCCGTTTTTGTTTTTGAATTTTTAGTA
>CAMMFK010000074.1 GCA_946496115.1 uncultured Clostridium sp. | reverse complement strand
ATTTTGTTTCTATCAAATTCCAAAAGAATTATTTACAAACGATTATTATAAAGGAAATTTAAGTTCAGATGCAATTCTTTTATATGCCCTATTATTAGATAGGTTATCTATTTCAAGAAAACGTGGATGGATTGATGAAAATGGACATATATATTTAATTTTTACTAGAAAAAATGCAGAAGAAATGCTTAATATATCAGATAAAACTGCAACAAAAGCCTTTAGACAATTAAAAGAACTAAAACTAATAAACGAAAAACGACTTGGTAAAGGAAAAACTTATAGGATATATGTTGGAAAGATAAATCGTAAAAAGTCCGATTCGAGTACCGGAAATTTTACGACTGACCTATCGGAAAAAGTACGAAATAGTAAAAATAATAATAGTTATAATAAAAATAGTTCTAATAAATATGCTAGAAGTAGTAAATATCTTGATTCAGTTCGTACAGATATTGATTATGCAATATCACAAGCTAGGGTTTATAATGATTTTACAAAAATATTAACTAAAATGGGCTATGAATTAGAACATTCAAGTAATAAAATGAGTATTAGAAAGCCACCGTACAAAAGATATGTCAGAGTAGAAAGAACTTTTGGAGAGGAATATTCAAAAGAGAGTATTTTATTTAGAATAAAACACACTGTATCTTTTAAAGTACCTTTTCCAGAAGTGCACACTTTAATGGGAAGATATAAGAGAAAAAATAAAACTGCTATAAGGCATAAACAAAAGGCTAAAGGATTACGAGCATTATATTTACACTATTGTTATTTATTAAAGGTGTTTCCAAAACAAAAATATTCACCTAAATATTCAAAAGCTATGAAAGAAGAAATTAAGAAAATGGATGATTATTCTAATTCAGCAAGATTTCTAGCAAAACATAATATAACTACACTTACTGAAATAAAAGAATATAAATCTTCAGCTATAAATAAGATAGTAGAATTAAAAGGATTAAGAGAAAATTTATGGAGAAAACACAAAAGGATTAAAACCTTTGAAGAAGGTCAGTTTATTTGCTCTGAAATTCAAAAATTAGCCACTAAAATAGATGAACTAAACAAAGATATTAAACTGTGTGATTTTATTGAAAATAATACTTTAAAAATGAAAAATAATATTAGTGAAATGAGACAAGAAGAAAATAATAATGTTAAGGTAAAGAATAGAAATAGAGATGTCCGTTAAATTTGCAATATTATGTAAAACGTGGTATAATTAACTTGTATTCTGATACAACAAAAATTTTTAAGGAGGTCATACATCATGACAAATACAATCAGAATCCATAAGCAGGCTGGAGCAAAGAAAGACGCTATCCGTGTAAACACTGGCAAAGACATTCCTGAGTTTCTCAGGAGCACTATCGCCATCGAAGGCGGCCAGGTAAAACTGGTATGCGTTGAAGGTGCCGAAGTTGCACCGCTTGGTTCCGTTATCGGTTATGAAGAGTCTGAAAAGACTTCTACTGGATGGAATGCCTGGTGTATCGGCAACGCTGCAACCAATCTCATCGAACGCGATGGTGTCTTCTACAAGAAGGCAACCATTCTTACCGCTCAGCAGGTAAGCGATGAGGCGCCCGAATTCTTGGAAGGCGCTAACATCCGTCATAACTCTGATGGTTCCTGGACTATCGTTACAGACTGGGGCGAAAGCACTGGTTTCCCTGGCGAAGCATACTGGGTGCTGTATGGTCAGAAAGCTGATGGAACTCCCGATGCCAACATCCTGACCAAGACGGAAAAGTCTTACAAAGACTACATCGTCTGCGATGAAAACGGTAACGATATCGGATGGCTCTCTGAAATCGACCCTGCCTAATCGCGAACCTCCGTTAACAATGATTTCATTCGTCAAAGTTAACAAAAAATTCAAAGATTCTTGCTCATTTGCAGGAATCTTTGTTTTTTATTTTGTTTCTTTTTCTATCCAGCTTAAGAATTCTTTACTCGCACCTTTTATTTGATAATAAGATATTTCGCAAACCTCATAATCATGTATAAATTTAATTTCTTTTTCTATTTTTTCGAATAAAGATTCTTTTGTTCTCATTTCTAAATGATATTCATGAGCTTTTTCAATTTTTCTATTCCACCAATAAGTTGATTCTCTTTCTGAGATTTGGCAACCTGCAATTAATTTTTTATTTAATAATGTTTCTTGTATTTTATGTGCAATTTCAATTTTATCACATAACGTTGTTACAACAATATAATTATTCATAGAATTTACTCCTAACTTTTTTATTTTTTTCGTTATACATTGCAATAAATGTAGATATGATTGATACACTATTTGATATAATTCCAGCTATTGAAAATACGAAAATATTATAAGCTAACCAAAGAAAATAACAATAAAAGGCTACTTTCTTTACTACTAGCTCATTACCATTCCATACAAAATATAAATATATCATTGCTGATAAAATTGGTAATATAGAGAATATACTTTCATAAGTTAATAATCCTGATATTAAATATATAGCTAATAATATTATTAAAACTAGTTTGTTATTAAGTTTGGAAATCTTCAGGATAAACAAAATTAGAAAAATGAAATAATGAATAAAAAAATACCAAGTATCATTTAATGACACTTGGTATTTTTGAATGACCTAGAGCTTCGAAAGTTTTCTAGATACCGTTCTTTAATATTATATTATTTTTTCTAGTTTTTATTCATAGGAAATCCCATTATTTTTATAATATTACTTACATCAATAGAATTTAATTTATCTTTAAGTTTATTGATTTCTTCCAATATAGAGTTATATAATTCTTCATATTGTTCTTGTGTTAATAGTTTTTCCATACATCTTATTACCATATATAAATTTGTTATATTATCTGGTTTGGTATATGTATTATCAATAAGTTTAAATGAAAGATAGAATTTACTAGTGTAATTATATAATCTGTCTGAATGTGCTGCAATATTTCTTATGGTAGTTAAGTTCTTTAATATTTGTTTTAATAATTTATCTGATATTTTAAAATATTTTGCAATTGCTTGTCTATCACTCTGTTTAAGTAATCCATAATAACTACTTGCTACACCAAATGTAAGGATTTTAACTAATACGAAAGGTGGAACAAAGCCATATTTATCTATATAATGAGTTACAGCGGTATGAACTTTATAATCTTTTTTTATTTCATTATTAATTTTTTCAAATAAAACTTCTTTTATATCATCATCTATACTGTTATCCCAATTAGAAGTATTTAAGTAATCTTTTACTCCATATACTTTTGATATTTGGTTTGCCATAGCTGACTTTGTAACTGTTTCTATTTCTAAGCAAAACTTTAACATTAGGTTTTTAAGATTTTTATCAAATTCAAATAAAGCATATATTTCATCAAAGGATACATCATTGATATAATTGTTGTTTTTATCTTTGAAAATTGACTTATAACTATTAACAATTGAATAATAAGTATATCTTTCAATTTTCTTTAAAGCATCTTCCTTATCATTAATAACAACGCCTTTTGATGATAAATAATCAATTAACTCTTCGTTTGTTTTGTATTCCTTCATTTAGAAACTCCTTTTATATAAAAAAATGACCCAAGGCTTCGAAAGTTTCTTGGATACCGCTCAATATATTTATACCATAATTCTTGGCGAAAATCAAGATATTTTCACTAATTTCTGTGAAAAGCATTGAAACTATTGAGTTACGACTAGAATTTTAAAAAATTAAAAAAATTTTCAAAAAATGGGCTTACTTTTGCACTCCAACTAAGCAAACATATGAGAAGGTATAAGAACTTTTCAATATATCAGAAAGGAGACCAAAAGTATGAAAAATTCAAATGAAGGAAAACCAATGTTAGTAATTTATACCACTGATGATGTTTGCAAAATGTTTCACTTAGGTAAAGTAAAATGTTTAGAATTATTCCGTAGAGCCGATTTTCCTGCACAAAAATATGGTAGGGGCTACGGAGTAGAAGCAGAAGCTTTAAAGAAATATATGAGTACAAGACATATATTCTCATAACATTTCTTTTTAGACAAGCATATTCTCTATGAAAATATTTAAGTGAAGGAGAAAACATGAAAAAGAAACATTTTAAAGAAGGTGTGGATTATACTATTCATGAATACAAAAGAAAAAAGAAAAGAACATCTGAAAAAGCCATCTGCACCATAGTATTAGGTTAGAAATCAAATTTCTAACCTGTTTTTTTGCATTGCAATATTACCTGTCATACTTTAATTGAATAGGAAAACTTGCTTTTTCCTATTCAATTAAAAAATAGACTATTTCTAGTCTATTTTTTAATATGAATTCATATTGATATATAAAACTCATTTAATTATTTTTTATTAACAACATCTTTTAAAGCTTTTCCTGCTTTGAAAACTGGAGCCTTGCTTGCTGGTATTTTGATTTCTTCTTTAGTTTGTGGATTTCTTCCTTTTCTAGCTGCTCTTTTTCTTACTTCAAAAGAACCAAAGCCTACTAATTGAACTTTGTCTCCCTTTGCTAATGCTTCTGTAATTACTTCTACAAAAGCGTCTACAGCTGTTTCAGCATTCTTTTTTGTTTCTCCTGTTTTAGCAGCTAGAGCTGCGATTAATTCAGATTTGTTCATTTTTATTACCTCCTATAAAGAACGAATGTGTAGACTGTTCTTTCATCTACTATTACTATTATTCTTCAAGGAATGACAAAATCCTTCTTTTATGTTCTACTTTTTTCTTTTGAACCTTTGGGGCTGTAGGGTTTCGCGGTTTTGTGGTCGTTTTTCATCTATTTCAAGCCATTTTCGAGCATTTTATTTTGTAATTTTTTTACTGTTTTTTGTCTTTTTTTGCCTAAATGACAGCGTTTGTAACTGTTTTGTATTCAAAATGTCAAATAAATGTATTAAAACTATATAAAACATAGCTCCTATTCCTACACTAAGTAATAAACTAATCTTTGCATTCACAATTATCACTAGTATTTTGTATATTATTTTAGATAATATTATAAATGTTAAAGTTGCTACAACTGCTTTTAAAATATTTTTCTTTCTTATTTTTATATTGACTTTTTTCTTTATCCACATATAGCCTATAGCAGTTACAACAAAATTAGAAATTAAGTTTCCAATTGCTGCTCCGTTTATTCCACCTATAAAACCGTCTAAAGGTATTAGGATTTTATTAAGTATTAACCCTATCACAGCATCAATAATAACAGTAATTATAGGTATTGTATTGTCCCCTATTCCTATGAGTACACCTCTTATAGTTTGTTCTATAGATAAAAATATTATTGTAAATGCACTTATTTTCAATAATGTTGCCCCATTTGATGCATTAGGGAAAAGTAAATTTAAAATTTCATTACCATAAAATAAATATATGGCTGATACCGGCAAAGCTATTAAAAGTCCAACTAGCATTGATGTGTTTATTCTTTTTTCTACTTTGTTCAAAGTATTTTTAGAATTTGCAGATGCAATACTTGGCACTAGTGCTGTTGACATTGTACCACTAAAAGAAAGTGGAAAATTTATTAATGTATCAATTTTTCCAGTTAATATTCCATACTGCACTTTTGCATCATTATAACTCATATTTGTTTGAAGTCCACTCATAATTGTTGTTGAATCCAAGTTTCTACCAATTGTTCCTATAAATGGAGTTATTGCCATTGGTACAGCCACAGAAATTATTTCTTTTATTGCCCAAATTGTCCTAACAGGTTTGGCATGCACACTTGTCATAACTTCATATTTTATTTCTTTTAATTCTTTTCTATAAAAACTAT
>CAMMFK010000073.1 GCA_946496115.1 uncultured Clostridium sp. | reverse complement strand
AAATAAAGAAAGGAGTCGTATGGTTATTTAAGTTATTAAATATATCATACAAGCATAATATGAATGATTTAATTAGTGTTGTTGTAAGTATTTATAATGATGAAAAGAATTTAAAAGATTGTATTATTTCTATAATAGGTCAAACATATAGAAATTTAGAAATTATATTAGTTGACGATGGTTCTACAGATGGTTCTAGCAAAATATGTGATGATTTAGTTCTTACAAGTTCTAAAATGAAGTTGGTTCATAGGATGCATTCAGGTCTTGGAGACAGTAGAAATGTTGGCTTAGATATGGCTACTGGAAAGTATGTTACTTTCGTTAATGGATCAGATAAAATTAAAAGTGATATGATAGAAAATTTATATAAAATAATGCAAAACTATCCTGTAGATATGTCAATGTGTTCTTGCTACACTCCTGAAATGTCTCAAAGTAATACCAGTACTATAATTACTTTATCTCAAGAAGATGCTATAAGACAATTGCTTATTGGAAAATCTATTGGTAATACTGTATGTGGCAAATTATTTAAAAAGTCTCTTTTTTATTCTATCAAATTTTCTAATGACAATGCCGATGTACTTATAAAGCTCATAGAATTAAGTAAAAAAGTAGGTTTTGTAAATATTTCCGCTTACCTTTGCAATAATGTAGAAACTTTTTCTAGAACTTCATTAATAAACAGAGATATACGTACTATGAAATTGTATCCAAATCTTGATATATATTGCCAATACGATATATTAAAAAATTTACAAAATGAATTTTACGAGGCTTTTTGTAATAATATTCCTTTAATTAATTCGGATAATATGTATAAAATGTTTATGCAAATAGTTAATGAAAAAGAAGAAAAAATTTCTCCATTTTTAAGTTATAAGCGCAAAGCTCATATGTATTTGATAGCAGATGATTATAATACATATAAAAGAATTTGCCCTGTGCTACCTGAATTAGATGTAAATAACTAATAATACTTGAATAAGACTTGATTTTAAAAATTGTAGCTCCACCATATGTTCTAGAGCCTTTAATGCGTAAGAACATATGGTGGAGTATTTCCAATATCATTAATTTTTATTTTTTCTTATAATAAATGATATATTCTTTTTCATTTGGATCTAAAACAATATCATAATGTTGTTTGATATTTTTCTCTTCTAGTTTATTATCAGTCTCATCTTCTGTAATCTCACTATTTTCTTCATAATCGTCAGATATTATTTCATCTACAATATCAGTATTTTTCAAATTGCTATCTAAATTATACTTGTCGTCTTTACTATTATAAAAGCTTTTCTCTTCTTCCAGTTTTGAATTATCAATTATTTTTTCACTTTCGTAATTTTCTAATGCATCTTTTATTAAGTCATTTGCACTATTAATTGTATCTTTATCTTCTGCAATATTTAGAACATATCCATCAAAGCTCTTTGACTCTACTTCTACTTTGTCTCCTTCCAAACCACTTATTACTTCTTCGTCCAATAGTTTATTTGTTTCCATATCAACATGTTTAACTACCATACTTACTTGTTTTTTGTAGTAATAAGTTACTTTAGTATTATCTGAATTAATTGTGCCTTCCGTTTCGCCATCAACTTTAGATAACTCGTACCCAGGAATTACTTTTTCTTCTGTTTTATAAGAATTTCCGTAAATATCTGTTATAACAACATCGTTTGCTATACTTTCACCTGTAATTTCATTTACATATAAAGCATTTACTGTTCCAAGCTTATTATATGTAAAAACTCTCTCTTCCACTCCAACAGTCATTTTACCACTTAAATTCTGTACCTCACATACATATCCTTTAATATCTTTAGGATAAATACTATATTCTTTTCCTTCATACCCTTCAATAATTTTAGGTTCTAGTATATTATTACCCAAGGTATCTACATATTTTATTTTAATACTTGCATTTTTTGCATAATTGTATTTCACATTAATTCTCTCTTTCTTAAGCACTCCTTCTGTTTCACCATCAATACCAACTAATTTGAAACCACTTATATTCTTATTAAATGAATTTATATTATATTTTTCGTTTACTGTTCCTATAATAGTTTCCTCAGGAGAAATTTCTGAATTTGTATTTAAATCTACATATTTTAACATTACACCTTTTGAAGGTAAATCTATTTTATATGTAAGATTTTCTGAATAATTACCACTATTGTCTATTGCTCTAATGTGTAAATAATAGTCCTTATTCCATTCAATACCTGTAAACAAAATTGGTTCATCATTTGTTTTGTTAACATTAAATCCTGCTTCTGTTTCTTTGCTATTGTCAACAATGTAGTTGTATCCCTTTATACCATAATCACTGTATATTTGAGTAATATTGGATTTGTTGCTTTGGGCATCTTCTTTATTATCTACACTTGTGTCATTAGTTTTATCCTCAGTTTCTATATAATATTCATATAATGTTGCTTCATCCTTTGCTGGTGTAAAACTAATAATTATATAGTTGTCAGTTACTACTGATTTAATATTTGTAACATTATTTGGATTAGCTTTGTCTTTAGTTTCTATTTCAAAAGTATTTGTTGTGCTTAAAAAGCCCTGTTTTTCTTCTGATTTTACTTCTGTAAATTCATTTTCTTCTTTTGCTTTTTGATACAATTTCACATTGCAATCTTTTGTAGATTTTGCTTGTATAGCAACTTTGTCTGCTTCTGATTGTACTTGTTTTTTACTTATGGTTACATTAGTACTATTCATTTGCATGTAAATTAAAATTGTTGCCACTAAAATAACACAAGCACAAAAAATAATCTTTAGTTTAGAAATTTTGTGCATAGGCAAGCACCTCCTCTAAATATAAAATTTTAAAAAGTTAAGTGGAAATTACAATAATCTGATTGATTATTGTTTTTAAGAATGAAACAATTTGAATAACAAATTGTGGAATTATTATATATGGTATTTTATGGTATGTCAAGTGGTTTTGAAAAAAATTTTAAAATTAGAAAAGCGATCATATATATTTTTCTCATATATATATGGTCGCTTATAAATTATTTAATCAATTACTTCTAATATTTGTGGTGCTATTTGTTTCTTTCTTGAAACAACACCTTCTAGCATCATTGAATCTAACTCATCTAGTTTTTTATTGAATGCTTTTTCTGTAAGTTCTTTTTCTGCACCGAGAGCAATAATTTTAGAGTTAGTATTTATGATGTCTGTTATTACAAATATAAATAGGTCAATTTTCTTTTCAGCAATTTCTTTTTCCATTGCAAACTCTATTTCTTCTCTTCTTGAGAAAACATCGTTAATATCTGCTGTATTAACTTGTGCAATAATTACTTTTTTTCCATTCTTTTCAAATTCTTTTGCATCTAAATTAATAACTTCTTGGCTTGAATATGTACTTAAGTCAGTTCCTGCTTTTAGCATTTCTAATCCATATTCACTTGCCTTTAAGCCTGTAATATTTTCAAGTTCTTCAACTGCTTTTTCATCTTTTTCTGTGCATGTAGGAGATTTTAATAATAATGTATCTGATACAATTGCACTTAGCATTAATGTTCCCATAGTTTTGTCTATTTCTAATCCTGCATTTTTATATTCTTCAAAAAGAATTGTAGCTGTACATCCATAAGGTTTTGCTAAGTAATATAGAGGTTCATTTGTTTCAAAGTCTGCTATTCTGTGGTGATCAATAACTGCTAGTACTTTAGCGTTTTCTCTACCTTCTATACTTTGACCTTTCTCATTGTGGTCTACCAAAATTAGCTTTTGTCCTTCTTCTACTTTTTCAATTAATTCTTGAGGTTCCATATTTAAGTGTTTGAATACAAATTCTGTTTCTTTATTAAGATTTCCTAGTCTTACTGCTTTGCTATCAACGCCATAATGTTTTGCTAAATTAGCCATTACAATGCTTGAACAGATTGAATCTGTGTCTGGATTTTTATGTCCTGTAACTATTACTTTATTTTCCATATTATATTCCTTTCTGTGAAAGACCTAAACGAATTACCTTATTCATTTTACTTTCATTACTTTAATTATGTCCTTATTATATAATCATTACATCAAAAATGTCAATAAGCTATAATACGTTTTACATGGCTTAGTTTATATTTTACAATGAAAATTTTAATTAATGAAATTACATTTCAGTCATACTATTAATTGGAAATATTATTTTCACTTCTGTACCTTTTCCATCTTCAGAATTAAGCTTTATTCCTAAGTCTAATTTATTACATAAATTAGAATTTTTGACATAATTTGCTCCTGTTAAAGTTCCTTTTCATTCATTCATTCTTTCTTTGTTCAAAGCTAAACAGTTATAAATTTATTATTTTAAATTACACACCCATTGTCATTGTTTCTGGTAATGTTGAACCACCATCTATTACAATGCCTTGAGCTGTTATATATGAGCTTTCATTAATTGTACAATTTTATATTATAAATTGCAATAGCAGAAATAGAACAGAATATTATAAATCTGCTCTATTTGCTTTTTTTACATATCTGTTTCATCGTATTCTATATCATAAGTAGGTTCTGTATTCATATTGCTACTTGGTCTTTGTTTTACTTCTGTTGTAGTTCCTGCCGGTGTAGTTGTTATTTTTACCTCACTATTTTTTCCATCTTTCATTGCTTCCTTTTGTATCTTATTAAGCTTTATTCCATTCATTGTTTTTCCTAGCATTTCACTTAATTTGTCTGCTAAATCTGGCACTAAATCAAGCAATTTATCAACAGATGATGAATGTTCTACTGGTAAAAGCTTAACTCCACTTGCTTGTACAACAATAAATGCTATTGGAGATATGCTAACTCCTGCTCCTGAACCTCCTCCAAATGGTAGTCTTTCTTTTGGCATTTCTTGCTCTTTTTTGGCAGAATCTTTTGTCTTTCCATTAAATTCACTTCCACCTGCTGCAAATCCAAAATTTACTTTAGATATTGGTATAATTACCACATTATTTGATGTTTGAATTGGATCACCAACAATTGTATTAACATCAACCATTTCTTTAATACTGTTCATTGCAGTATTCATTAATCCTTCAATTGGATATTCACTCATTTTTAATCACGTTCCTTTCTTGTTATTGTTAATAGTTTTGAGTATCACTTCAATATATTTTCTTGAGCATTTCAAGCGAGCGTAGGCGACGTAGGAGCGAAGCGTAACGTGCGAGCGCTGAGCGTAGCGAACCGCGAAGTGAAATGTGAAAGAATGTATATTGAAGTTTAGTCAAATCTTTTTAACTTTTGCATATTGCTTTAAAAACATGCAATAATTTTATAGTTATTATGCAACTAAACTGTAAAAAAAATACATTTTTATTTAAATAAATTGGAGTTATTTTATAATTATAGTTTTTGTATTTTTCTACATCTGCTACATATGGAAGAGCTACTGCAATAAATATACTTACAATTGAACTTGCAATTGCTGTGAAAGCAGCATCTTCTGTTCCTATTTCTATGTTTAAATTGCCTTTTTGCAAGTTAATAAGTGGTACTATTTTTTTAGATAATTCTTTTGCTTTTTTCTTGTCTTCTTCTATGTTTTTATGCTTTTTTATTTCTTTATCTATTTGTTTCAACATTATATTTTTTATTTTATTATTGTCTAATTTGATTGATAATATTGGCAACTTTCCAAATGCAAGTAGCTTTAATTTTACTGAAAAACTTAAGTAGTCTAGAAAATTTAGTTTTAGCTTATCATTTTTTTCATAAAGCAATATATCTAATATTTTTATGGCATCTTCTATGTTTTCTATATTTATGTTTTTTAGGTTATGCTCTTTTGCTCCCTTTATTACTATTTTATCTTGCATTTTAAATTTCATTCCTTTCTAGCTTTGCTCGAAGGCACACATAGTAATTAAAAATCTTTTTCAGATTATTTGCCCTCTATATTTTTTAATTATAGCACTGATATTATACTATATAATAAGATAAAAAACAAGAGTTTGTATGTTGTGTTTTTGCAAAAAAAAGCCCATTTTTCTTTACATAATACTTAATTTGTGCTATAATACTCGTAT
>CAMMFK010000072.1 GCA_946496115.1 uncultured Clostridium sp. | reverse complement strand
TACTAAAAATTCAAAAACAAAAACGGGACATTTTTACTAAAAATTCACATATTTTCTTAAATTTTTTTATTTTAAAATAAAAAAGATAAATATTAATTTGTATTATTAACAATTCTATGATATAATATTTCTATATTTATATATAAAAGATTTGTGATATGCTGCTTTAAGGAGGACTTATATATGTTTTCGGATATGCTTTATTATCTTGGCTTTTTACCGCAAATACTGCAAATTGGCATCTTATCCGCCTGTGCATTAGTTGGCTACCGAACATTCAACACTTCAAATGCATATTTAAATCAACCTGTTATAGTTTTCCTGTGCTACTATGCATTGACAAAATTCATCTATTTTATATTTGGTATAAAGAATTACACTGCAATAGTATTTATTATAATTACACTTTACCTTATGTATAAACTATTTGTACGGTTAGGTCTATTGGGATTATTGCTTTCAATTATAATAGTTCTGTGGATAAATAGTTTGAATATTTACACCATAATATTATCACATTCATTTTTTAACATTGCAGTTTTATTGATTGCAATACATATCATTAGTCAATTTATGGATATTAGCTATTTCAAAGAAATACTTTATTTAGTTATCTTTATTCCTTTGCTAATATTACTTAATCCTGCTGTGATTATCGAAGTACTATTTCTGTTTGAAATCTTAATAAGATGCCTCTTTCAAAGCCATATATGCATTGACGGTATTGCAAAGTTTTTCTGCTTTATTGTTACTTGTTTTGTTGGCGTTTACCTAATAGAACTAGCATTTGCACATTTTTTACTAATGCTCATAATAGTTCTTATTGTCCGTTTCATTTTAAAAATCATATCATAAATCTTTCTCCTGAGCCACTATGGTTCAGGAGTTTTTAGTTGAATATACTTTTCCAAGTATCAGTACACAGAAAATTGTTTTTTCTATTTTATTAATCAATAAATTCTTCTACAATTGCATTTTTATCTATACCATAATATTTCATCAAATCTTCTGCTCTTCCTGACCTACCAAATATATCATCAATTCCCATTCTAACTAATTTTTTTGGATAATTATCTGTTAAAATTTCACTTATTGCTGTTCCTAGTCCTCCTATGACACTATGATCTTCTACAGAAATTAAATTTTTAGTTTCCTTTGCACATTTAATAATTAATTCTTTATCTATAGGCTTAATTGTATGAATATCTACCACTCTTACATTTACACCTTGGTCTTTTAATATTTTTTGTGCCTCTATAGCCTCTGACACTGTGACTCCTGTTGCAAAAATGGTAGCGTCTGTTCCATTACCTATTTGAATTCCTTTACCTATTTCAAACTTTGTTTTTTCATCATAAATTCTTGGAACTCTGTATCTTGAAAGTCTTAAATATACAGGTCCATTATATTTTGCTATTTCTTTTACTGCCCACCTTGTTTCCATATCGTCTGATGTGGACATAACTACCATATTAGGCAAGCCTCTCATCAAATTAATGTCTTCCATCATTTGATGTGTTGCACCATCTTCTCCTACAGTAATGCCTGCATGAGTTGCACATATTTTTACATTTAACTTTGGATATGAAATGCTAACCCTTATTTGGTCATAAACTCTACCTGTAGCAAAAGCTGCAAATGTACTTGCATAAGGTATTTTACCGCAAGTAGCAAGTCCTGCCGCTGTTCCAATCATATCCGCTTCAGCAATTCCAACATTTACAAACCTATTTGGATATTTTTCCTTAAAATATTCTGTTTTTGTTGAATTATAAAGGTCTGCATCTAAAACAACTACTTTTTTATTTTCCATTCCAAGCTCTTCTAAAGCCCTTCCAAAACTTTCTCTTGTTGCTTCTTTTTCCATAGTTTCCTCTTTCTATCTTATTCCAAAGATTTATTTTTATATTTTTTTCTTAATATAATATATTTATTTTTCGTTTATTACATTTACCATTTTACTATCAATCTCTTTTTCTCGTTCTACAAGTTCATCAATCGCCTTTTGATATTCTTCATCATTTGGTGCCTTTCCGTGCCAATTTACATCCTTTTCCATGAAAGATATTCCTTTTCCTTTAACCGTTTTTGCAAGAATTACTGATGGTTTATCCTTTGTCATATCAGCAACACCAAAGGCATTTAGTATAGAAAATATATCATTACCATTAATAGTTATTGTATTAAAACCAAAACTTCTAAATTTTTGCTCAATATCTTCTACATTTAACCCTTTAATTTCATCTGTACTGCCAGTAAGTTGAAGTCCATTGCAATCAATAATGGTACACAAATTGTCCAACTTATATTTGCTTGATGTCATAGCAGCTTCCCAAACTTGTCCTTCATCTAATTCGCCATCTCCTAAAATACAATATACTCTGTATCCCATAGAATCCATTTTTGAAGCTAACGCCATACCATTTGCAATTGACAAACCTTGTCCAAGAGAACCTGTTGTCATATCCACTCCTTTAACTTTAGTCATATCTGGATGTCCTTGTAAATTACTATTTATATTTCTAAAAGTCAATAAATCCTCTTTTGAAAAGAATCCTTTTTCTGCTAAAGCTGCATAAAGTGCTGCTGAAGCATGACCTTTAGATAAAACTAATCTATCTCTTGACTCATTATTTGGATCATCTTCACTAATATTCATTTCATTAAAATACAAAACAGCCATTATATCTGCAATAGACAAAGAACCTCCAGGATGACCTGATTTCGCATAATATACTTCTGTTATAATATCCATTCTTATTCTGTTTGCTATTTTCTCTAGTGCTTCAATTTTTGTAATTTTCATAATAAAAAATTCCTTTCTTTGGTTTAATCTTATTTTATTGCTTTCAATAAAATTCAATACTTTAAATTATAAAAGTATTAATTTACGATTGTAGCCTATTTTTCTTGATGAAGCTAATTATTTGATCACCAAGTTCTTCTTCTTTTCCAGTATAGTTATGATTTGCACCTGCTATATATGAAATGTCTCTATTTTCATTTTTAATTTTTTCATTAAGTTTTTGAGCTAATTCATCTGCACCTTGAAAAATAAGTTCATTTATATTGCCCCATCTCATAAATAACGGTACTTTTATATTATTTAGCTCTTTGAATGTAGTTCTATTATCTCCAAACTTTGCAAAGTCTATTTTTTTGTTATTTTCAGCATATTCTAATATAGTATTTGGTCTTACTGGCGGAGTAGATGCATCTAATACAACAAGTCTATCTCCTTTACCTCTCTTTTTAAGCAATTCAAAATATGAAATAATTTTTTTATAATCTTTGCCTAAAACTTGCTTTAGAGCTGTTGGTACATCTACCATTGAAAGTAAAATAACTCCTGTTATTGCTCCTAGCATCGTAGTTTCATTATTGTTTAAAAATTCGTTATAAGTATACACTGTTTTTGTACAACCCATGCTATGCCCTTGGAGAATAATCTTACTATATCCTCGCTTTTGCATTTCTAACATCGCACCTTTTATATCAAAATATGAGTCATATATGCTCTCTGCACCTGAACCATAAAAATGCATGTCGTTATCTTCTATTCTGCCATAACTACATATTATCTCATGACCTCTATTATTAAAACAAAAATATGCAATTCCTAAATCAGTGCATTTTTGTGCCAAAATGTCATCTCTTCTCTTGAGGCAATTACTTGTGATGCCGTGAATTGATATAACTACTGTTTCAGTTTTCTTTTTTGGAGTATGTAATAATCCTATTAAGTTTAAGTTATCTACTGAATTAAAATAAACTTTTTCTATTTGCATAAAATACCTTGGATAATAATTATACTTCTAAAATTTAATTGTATCATTTTTTAAGTCTTATAATTATATCCTTACCTTTCCATTTTAAATCCTATTTAAATAAGTTTATATTATAATTCTTTCCTTATTTTCAAAAATTATATACTAATGAATATTTTTTTTCAAGGAATTTAAGATTTTATTAATAGAATTAAATTTTGAAAGTTGATATGGATGTTCTTCGCTACCATCGCCTCCATATATTTTTATATTTGAACTTAAAGTTACAACTGGTCTAATTTTTCTAGCATCTCCATGAATTTTGTGACAAAATAAAATTAAAGTTTTGAATTGTAACTTAGCTATATTTAATTTAGCAATAATTTATTATATAATAATAATGAATATTTTATATAATTATATAATTTATCAATACTCCAAAATAAATTGCATATTATAGTTATAAGAGTTTTACTTCTAAGTGATTACTACTTAAATTTACTCCTAAATTAAAAGCTAATACTAAATTTATAATTATGTAATTTATGAAAGAGAGGTTATTTATGAATAATTTTAAATTAGCAGTAGTCGGCGCTACTGGAGTTGTTGGAAGGACAGCTTTAAAAGTTTTAGAAGAAAAAAATTTGCCAATTTCTGAATACACTCTTTTCGCTTCTAAAAAATCTGCCGGAACAAAAATTAATTTTTTAGGAAAGGAATTTATTGTAAAAGAATTAAATGAACATTCTTTTGATGAAGGTTTTGACTTTGCTATATTTTCCGCTGGAGCCACAACCTCCAAAAAATATTCACCAATTGCCGCTTCTCATGGATGCATTGTTGTAGATAATAGCAGTGCTTTTCGTATGGATAAAGATGTTCCCTTAATAGTGCCTGAGGTTAACCCTGAAGAAATTAAGAATAACCATGGTATTATAGCTAACCCTAATTGCTCTACAATACAAGCTGTAGTCGCATTAAAACCTTTGGATGAAAAATATAAAATAAAAAGAATTGTTTATTCTACATATCAAGCGGTTTCTGGTGCTGGCAGAGATGGAATTTACGATTTAGAAAATGGTATAAAAAATTTCAAAGAAACTTCAAATATTAACATAGCTGATACTAATAGTTATGAATTAAAAAAATTTCCTTATCCTATTTTTAACAATTGTTTACCCCATATCGATGTGTTTTTAGATAATGGATACACAAAAGAAGAAATGAAAATGATTAATGAGACTAGAAAAATTCTAGGTAAGCCAAAGCTAGCTATAACAGCTACTACTGTAAGAGTCCCAGTTTTTAATTCTCATAGTGAAAGCATAAATGTTGAATTTGAAAATGATTTTGAATTAAATGAATTAAAAAATATATTAGCCAATGCTCAGGGAATTACTATAATTGATGACATAAAATCCGAAAAATATCCTATAGATACAAATGCTACGGGTCAAGATAATGTTTTAGTTGGAAGAATTAGAAGAGATTTTAGTATACCAAACTGTTTAAATTTTTGGTGCGTTGCGGATAATATTAGAAAAGGTGCCGCTTCAAATGCTGTTCAAATAGTAGAAAAATTAATTGAACTAAAATCATAAGTTAATATCTATTTTAGAGGAGACATCTCCTCTATTTTTAAATTTTTTTCCAAATTTTATTGTATAATTTAATTTTTTATTTTATAATTATTTTAATTTAAACGAAGGGAGAAATTTAACATGGATGAAAAAGAAAATTTAAACAACAATTTACAAAACCCAAACCAACAAGATTTAAACAATTCAGCAAATAATCAAATTAATAATGTTGAGAATCCATATATTCAAAATACTGAAGATAATCCTTATTATAATCCTTATTTTCAAAATACTGATTTAGGAGATCCATCATTTAATGGTTCAGATATAAATGTAAATAATGATATTTATAATCAAGCCTATATGGGTAATAATAATATGGATATTAATAGTACAGAGACTTATAATAATTCTCAAGTTGATGCTACAAATATTCAAGAAGATTCTAATATGACTCAAAGTAGTGCTTCTAATATGCAAGAATCATCTAGTGCTGCTTCTGAAGATTCAATTAATTTATTTAATATGAGTGAATCTAATTCTGACGGAAACAGTGACAGTTCTGTGATGTCTGATACAAATAATAATATAAATGCCAATGGTATGGAAAATGAAACTATTGACACAACAATGCACGTAAACCCTATATTGAGTCCAAATATTAATAATTCAAATTTTGAACCTACTCAATATAATAATCAAGTTGACAATTTAAATAATCCTCAATTTGTTGATAATAATCAATTTAATAATACCCCTCAATTTGCGGATAATAATCAATTAAATAATAATCCTCAATTTGTTGATAATAATCAATTT
>CAMMFK010000071.1 GCA_946496115.1 uncultured Clostridium sp. | reverse complement strand
CTTATGACTACAACCAGTTTTGGTGGCGAACTTTTAAGTTTCAAACTAGATGGTATAGAGAAAATTCACCAAGGAGAAGATGTGAGAGATGATAATGGCAAAGTGTATTGGAAAAGACACGCACCAGTATTATTTCCTATTGTAGGTAAGCTAAAGAGAAATCAAACAATAATAAATGGAAGAACATTTGAAATCCCTCAACATGGATTTGCAAGAGATATGGAATTTGAGCCAGTAACTAAATTGGACAACTTTCATTCTTATGTATTAAAAAGCAATAAATATACTTTAGCAAGATATCCTTTTGACTTTGAGTTAACAAATACATACAGACAAGAAGGAAACAAGCTAATATTTATATACAAAGTAATAAATACAGGTGTTACAAATATGCCTTTTGGTATAGGTGGACATCCTGCTTTTAAAATTGACCCAGATGATTTAAAAAGAGGCAATTATTATTTAGAGTTTAAAGAAGATGAAGATAGAGCTCATTTTTTGTATTTGGTCGATGGTTTAGTCGGAACAGAATATGCCAAAAATAAATTAATAAATAACAGAATAATACTTTTGGATGAGCATACTTTTGATAATGATGCATTAATCATTAAAGGTATACAAAATAAGACAATAAGTTTGAAAAATAGTAGAACTAGAAAAACAGTACTAACAATGGATTTTGAAGGATGGCCATTTTTAGGAATATGGTCAAAACCAGGGGCTCCATTCATATGTTTAGAACCATGGCAATCAACTGCAGATAGAATTCACAGTTCTAATGTGTTTGTGCAAAAGCCAGATATGATAGTTTTAGCTCCTGGACAAGAATTTGAAGCTAAATTTTCAGTAGAGTTTTTTAGCTAATGTTGTAATTTACAATTATTATTAAAACACAAGTTTCAATATACATTCTTCCGCATTTACTTCACGGTTTCGCTTTCGCAAAAACGTTCGCACGCTCCGACTGCGCTCCTAAGATAAAGACATAACATTATCGCTACTTTCTTTCGCTCCACTGCGCTAAAAGCTACAGAATATATATTGAAACTCAAATATAATATAGATTAAAAAGGAAGCAAAAATGATTAGAATAATTTTACTTATAATTATAGCAATTGGTGTAACTGCAATATTTGATGCAAGAAGAATTGCAGAAAAATATTTTAGTTCATCAGATATAAATAAACAAGTACTACTGCTTAAAGCGGTGGGGTTTCTCGTCTCTGTGGTAAGTGCAATAATATTTAGTTTTGTATAGTGAGGTGTTTATTTATGAAAAAAATAGAAGGAAAATATAATCCAAAGGATTTTGAAGAAAAAATATATAAAAACTGGGAAGAAAAGAAATATTTTAAGCCAAGTATGGATAAAGCAAAGCCATCATTTTCAATTGTTATGCCACCACCAAATGTTACTGGTAAATTGCACATGGGACATGCTTTAGATTACACAATCCAAGATGTAATCATAAGAGCAAAAAGAATGCAAGAATATAACACTTTGTGGCTTCCAGGAGCAGACCATGCATCTATTGCAACTGAAGCAAAAGTTGTTGAAAAAATAAAAAAAGAAGGACATACCAAAGAAGAATTTGGAAGAGAAAAGTTTTTAGATGAAGCTTGGGATTGGACTAAAAAATATGGTGGAGAAATCGAAAACCAACAAAAAAGACTAGGTTGTTCATGTGACTGGGATAGAAAAAGATTTACACTAGATGATGGACTTTCAGACGCAGTTTTAGAAGAGTTTTGCAATCTATATAATGATGGACTAATTTATAGAGGCAAAAAGATGATAAACTGGTGTCCATATTGTCATTCATCAATTTCAGACATAGAAGTTGAATATAGTGAAGAAAAATCTCATTTATGGCATATTAGATATCAAATAAAAGGAACAAACAATTATGTAGAAGTTGCTACAACAAGACCTGAAACAATGCTTGGAGATACAGCAGTTGCAGTAAATCCAAAAGATGAGCGATATACAAATATAATAGGAAAAACTTGTATAGTTCCAATAGTAAACAGAGAAATTCCTATAATTGCAGATGAATTTGTAGATATGGACTTCGGCACAGGTAATGTAAAGGTGACACCTTCGCACGATCCTAATGACTACCAAGCAGGACTTAAACACAATTTAGAGTTTATAGAAGTATTTAATGAATCAAATATAATGAATGATATAGTTCCAGAATATAAAGGATTAACTTCAGAAGAAGCTAGACCTTTAATTGTAGAAAAGCTAAAAGAACTAGGAGCTTTAGTAAGTATAGAAGAATATACTCACAACGTTGGAAAATGTTATAGATGCCATAACACAGTTGAGCCAAGAATATCAGAACAATGGTTTGTTGCAATGAAGAAATTAGCAGAGCCTGCAATAGAAGCTGTTAGAAATGGTGACATCAAATTTGTACCAAAAAAATATGAAAAAACATATTTCAATTGGCTAGAAAATATACAAGACTGGTGTATTTCAAGACAATTATGGTGGGGTCATAGAATACCAGCATATTACTGCGATGAATGTAATCATATTACAGTTGCAAAAGAAAATCCACAAAAATGTGAAAAATGTGGAAGTACACATATTCATCAAGATGAAGATACACTAGATACTTGGTTTAGTTCAGCACTTTGGCCATTCTCAACAATGGGTTGGCCAAACAAAGATGCAGAAGATTATAAAACATTTTATCCAACAAATTGCTTAGTTACAGCTTATGACATAATATTCTTCTGGGTTGCAAGAATGATATTCTCAGGACTATATGCTACTGGTAAAAAGCCATTTAGTGATATAGTAATGCATGGACTAGTTAGAGATAGCCAAGGCAGAAAAATGTCAAAGAGTTTAGGAAATGGCATAGACCCATTAGAAGTAATGGACAAATATGGTACAGATAGTTTAAGATTTTCTGTATTATCAGGTACAACAATGGGAAATGACATAAAATATATGCCAGAAAAACTTGACCAAGCATCAAATTTTGCTAATAAAATGTGGAATGCTGCTAAATTTATAACAATGAATTCAGCAGAAGATGAAGATATAATCGAGTTTAGCAAAAATGTAAAAGGACTAAAACCAGAAGACAAATGGATAATTGCTGAATTAAACAAAGTAATAAATGAAGTTACAGAAAATATTAAAAACTACGATTTAGGAATAGCACTAGATAACATTTATACATTTATATGGGATGAATTCTGCGACTGGTATATAGAAATGAGCAAAACTAGACTAAATTCTGATGAAAAAGTTGTAGTTTCATATGTACTAGACTATGTATTTAGAAATTCATTAAAACTATTACACCCATTTATGCCATTTATTACTGAGAAGCTTTATACACACTTAGTAAACTATGATAACAAAGATATAATAATTTCTGATTGGCCAACTGCTTTAAAAGAAAATTACGAAGAGGATATGGCATATATTGAAGAAATAAAAAATATAATTGTACAAATTAGAAATGTAAGAACAAATATGAATATTCACCCATCTAAAAAAGTACAATTAATAGCTGTAACAGAAAATAAGAGCATAGCAGAAAAAATTGAACAAGATGAAGAATTTATCAAAAAATTGGGCTTTGGTAGTAAATTAACTGTACAAAATAATGAAGATGGAATTGAGGCTAATGCAATATGTGTATCTACTGGCAGTTTAAAAATGTTTATGCCATTTAGTGAGCTTGTAGATATTGAAGAAGAAATTAAAAGATTAAAAGCTGAAATAGCTAGATTAGAAAGCGAAGTTGAAAGAAGTAATAAAATACTTTCAAACCAAGGCTTTATAGCAAAAGCTCCAAAAGCTAAAGTTGATGAAGAGAAAGCTAAATTAGAAAAATATAATAAAATGTTAGAAGAAACAAAAGCAAGATTAGAAAATTTAAAATCATAAAGGAAGTCAATAAGTAAAGTCATAGATTTTACCTATTGTATCGTCATGAAAAATTTGGAAGGAATGATAAAATGAGTGAAAAATCTAAAGAAAAATCAAATGAAGAAGAGACAAAAATAAGCAAAACGATTTTAACAATATTATTAATACTAGTAATTTTATTTGTAGCAATTGGTATCATATTTGGTGGAAGAATAATTAACAAAGCTAAATTAGATAGAGAATTGGAAAATTTAGTTAGCAAAGACATTTCATCAGAAGATTTTTCAAATACTATGACTATAACATCAGGAGATTTTGCTGTTGTAGAGCAAACAGTGAAAAAGTATTTTAAAGATTATTCTAACTTAAGAAAACAGTTTTTAGATAAAGTAAATGATACAGAATTACAGTCAATATTAACAACAGAAAATTACAGCCAAGACGGTCCAAATTTTGAAGAATCAAAAAACTATATAAACACTGCAAAAGAAGAATTTAATAACATAGCAGACAGCTTATTAGATTTACTTTCAAAAGAAAAAATTGAATTGAGAATTGAAAACGAAAATATTGGTGACTATTATAAAGAGCTATATAAAGGATATTTCATAGAAGATAATGACTTGTCAAGTACCTTCCAAGAGTCACATCAAGATACTTTAGATATAAAGAATTTAATGAATAACTTATATGATAATGAAATAAAAATACTTGATTTTCTAACTGAAAACGAAGACCACTGGGAAATAGTAGATAATAAACTTACATTTGATAATCAGGATTTAGCAAATACTTTCAATAATATGAAAGATAACTTGTATGTAGAGCAAAAGTAAACAAGATATTAACATACATGTTACAATTTGGGAAGTTCTTAAGCATTGTAACAGAAAAGTAACTGCAAATGGCTTGAATATAAAAGTAGGACTTGCGAAAAATGTCGAAAACTTGTCAAAATTCGACAAAATATCTTATGGAAAATAATACCAAAAAGAACTATAATATTAAAGTAAATATTATAGTTCTTTTTTTGATATACAAAATAGGACAAGCATTAAGTATCTAAAACACAGAACTCAGAAAAAAACTATAAACCAAATTAGGAGGTAATAATGTGATAGTTGAATTTAACAAAAACAGTAAGCAATTAACATTTAAACTAACAGAAGATGTGGATCAACACACAGTAGAAAAAGTAAGGAGGAAAATGGATAATGAAATTAAAGGATATAGTCCAAGAAAAGTTGTATTTGATTTTAGTAACATTGCTTTTATGGATAGTGCTGGGATAGGGATGGTTTTAGGTAGATATAAATTAGCAAAAATGCTAAATGGAAATCTAGAAATCATAAATGTAAATAAATCAATGAAAAAAATATTTGATATGAGCGGAGTATCAAGAATAATAAATATTGTTGAGGAGGATAAGAATGAAGGGGTTATATGATAATGAAATGAAACTAGAATTTGTGAGCAAAACAAATAACGAAGCATTTGCAAGAATTGCAGTTGCTGCCTTTGTATCACAATTAGACCCTACAATAGATGAATTATCTGACATAAAAACAGCCGTATCAGAAGCTGTAACAAATAGCATAATTCATGGTTATGAAGATGAGGAAGGAATAGTAAAAATAACTGCAAAATTATTTGGAAACACTGTAGAAATTGAAGTGTCAGACAATGGCAAAGGAATAAGTAATGTAGAAGAAGCAAGAAAACCCCTATACACTTCTAAACCTAATATGGAAAGGTCAGGAATGGGCTTTACTATAATGGAAAGCTTTATGGACTATGTAAATGTTGAATCAGCAGTAGGTCTAGGAACAAAAGTAACTATGAAAAAGAAAATTATGAGTATGGAAGATGAGAAAGAAACATGCATTGAGGCATAAATACATATTTTCTTTAATATAATTAGGAGAAGGTTATGGATGAAACTCTAAAAAAACAAATACTTGAAGTGCAAGCAGGAAATAGAGAAGTATTAAATGACCTAATAAAACAAAACAATGGATTAATTTGGAGCATTGTAAAAAGATTTGAAGGAAGAGGATATGAACTAGAAGACTTATATCAAATAGGAGCAATAGGATTTATAAAATCTGTACAAAAATTTGATTTTTCATTTAATGTTGCGTTGTCAACCTATGCAGTAACTTTTATCATAGGTGAAATAAAAAGATTTTTAAGAGATGACGGTATGATAAAAGTATCAAGACAAACTAAATCAACATGCCAAAAAGCACTAAAAATAAAAGAAGATTATGAAAAGCAGGGCAAAAAAATAGGCATAGATGAAATTGCAAAATTACTTAAAGTCTCAAAAGATGAAGTAATAGCATCATTAGAATACAAAAATTGCCTAGAATCATTATATGAAAAAGAAGATGAAGATGGAATATGCTTAATAGATAAAATAAAAACAAATGAA
>CAMMFK010000070.1 GCA_946496115.1 uncultured Clostridium sp. | reverse complement strand
AATGTTTTTATCTATCATCTTGTCTGTTTTCTTCGTCTTTCAATTTTATTGTATCTACTTCTTTTTGCCTCATATTTTCTTTCATTTTGATTTCTTGCTCAGCTTCACTTCTATATCTTCTTTCAAACTTTAAAACATACGAATTTTTATTTACCTTCTTGTCTTTATCATTCTCGTAATACAAATAATCTAAATCTGTAATTACAAAATCTCCTCTTTGTAATGGTTTAGGAAAAATCTCTGACCTAAATCCTACTGAATTAGGTGCTACGTAAAAATCTTTTCCTTTAAGAGTTGGTTTATTCTCTCTTTTTAGAACTCCTAAATTATCAATTTTAGGGTCTCCCCATACAATTCCATCTGCTCTAAGTTCCTTATATATTTTATATAAATCTTCTTCTGTTATTTTGCTTAATGTTTCTTTACTTGTATCAACTTCGTCAGTTATTTCAATACTACCAATTGGTTCACCCATTCCGTTTGTAAGTTCTTTCCTTACAATTGGTTGCAAAATTCTTCTATGATTTGGTATTTTATGCGTTTGCCTTGGAGCTCCTACTTTTATTATTTTAGTTCCAATTTGATACACATTGCTATAAACGCCTGCGCCAACTTTTCTCATATCTGAAAATCTTTTATGCTCACTATTTAGCAGTTCTCTAAGTAAAATTTGCAAAGTTAAAGAATAATCATTTATATCTTTTAAACTAATATTCGCACTCTGTGTACCTTTTCTTAAACTTTTTATTAATATATGCTTACATACTTCATCTTGGTTTTTGTTTATATTATCATCTATCTTTTTAGCAAATCTTATAGATAACTTTTTTAATTTTTTTAATTCAGGAGACAGTTCAAATAAAACTCCAACACTCACAGAATCTATTATTTTTCCTAAGTTAGACTTTAAATATTTGTCGCTATTTGGCAAACATTTAAAAGCTTCAAAAAATATTTCCACATCTTTATCTGAAATGTCACGTTTTTTAAATCTATCTAAAAATGCACTTATATTTTGAAGCATAGAATTGCTTACTTCTTCTTCCATTGAAATAAAATTCATTAGTCTTGCAAATTTGTTACTCGAAACATTATCCACTAAATAGCTTAAGTTTTTTGCTACAAATGTCATATTTAGTTTTTTACTTGCGAGTAAATCTCTAACATCCCCTGCAAGATAATAACCATTTGTTGAATTGTTTACTAGACTAACTACTTCATCAAGAGTATCTTTGTGTTTCATTTTTTCTCCTGTTTCTTGTTATTTTAAATATTATAAAAATATGTTGCTTCCAAATCCGCTTCATGTGTAAGAAGAGCTATTGGATATTTTTTATATGCTTCACCTATTGTTGTGTATAATTCTTTTGGTTCTGTATAACCCATATGCCATCTTATTGAGTATTTTTCTTCGTTTGTTAATTTTATGTATTCTGAAAGCATCATAACAGATTTTTCACCATGCCCATATGGTATTGTATCATCTACTGTGTAATAAGGTACTTTTTCCCATACGCCTAACGCATTTTTTGCATTTCTATAATCTGTTTTATAATAATTTACTTTACATATGTCATGAAGTAATCCTATTATAATTAATGATTCATTTGGTACATTTATTTCTTTTACTGATGTTTCTACTTTTTGCTTTAATATCTCATATACTTTCATACTGTGTTTAGCAAGGCCTCCTTCAAAGCTACCATGAAATCTTGTGCTAGCTGGTGCTTTGAAAAAGTCTGACTTTTGTAAAAAGCTAATTAAAAAATCCATTCCTGTTCTATTTGTACTTTTTAATAATTCTATTATTTCTTGTTCCATTTTTTGTTTCCTTTCTTTGTTTTTTATTATATTTATTTGTAATAATCTAATTGAAAAAGAATTGTGCTTTTGGCTAGGCTAACAAACAAGAAAACCGGAGGCGTGCTGTTTTGCACGTTGAGGCTTTTCGCAGTGCAGTTAAACGACGCCAAAACGCAATTATTTTTTTAACTAATTTTTTTCAACCAAATCCACTACCTGTTTTCCAATACTTGCAATCAAAGTTGGTGCATTATTTTTATTTTTTGTATACACTCCCATTAAATAAGTTTGCTTTCCATATATAATGCCATAATCATGAACATATCCGCCATAACTACCATATTTATGTGCCACATCATAATCTAGATATTCTTTTAAATATTTTCCATAAGATGATTTTTTCATATTTTCTATAAGTTCAGTATACTCACTAGAATGATTATATAAGTATTTGATGACATCATATGCAAATCCGGGACAGGTTACATTTGAGCCATAAAATGTGCTTGAAAGACTTCTTTCTGAATATTCTGCTATGTCATATCTGTATTGTTTCCATCCAATATTGCTTATAAGAATGTTGTTTGCTGTGTTGTCGCTATCTACTATTAATTCTTCAAGCAAAACTGAATATGGTATATATGAGCCAGGTCTATACTTAGAAGTAACATCACCTGCACCAGCTTCATACGCATTTGATTTATATAATAATGTATCATCTTCAGTTATTTCACCTGCATTTATTTTATCATAATAAAGCATTGCGACTGGCACTTTTACTGTACTTGCTGCTGTAAAATATTTATCTTCATTATAGAAATAATATTCTCTAGTATTTATATTATAGAAGAAAAATCCAAAATTACTTGATTTCAACCCGTTCTTGCTCATAATTTGTGAAATTAAATCTTTAACTTCTTCGCTTTCTGTTTCTTCTAAATATATTGCATCATCTACATTTATAGTTGGAGCAATTTCTGCCCATGCTTTTATAGGGGCAAAAACTTCTTTTGATACATCTCTTTTGTCTATGTACAAAGTTAATATCATTAATGCAAGTAATATAATAATTAATATAATACATACAATATTTTTCACATTTTTCTTCTTTTTTCTAGCTTTTGTTTCTCGCATTTTATTTTCCATCCCTTTCTTTAGTCAAAAGGCTAATAATGTTGTCTCCTCGAAATCTCTTTTACTTTCTTCTTAATTATTAATCAAAATTCAAAGCTTGTAAAGAGTTTTTTCAAATAATTGTTTAATAATTACTACAATATATATTCCTGAGCTTTTAGCGAGCGAAGCTGACTGAGGGCGCGATAGCTATAATTTTTTACATAGAAGCGCAGTCGGAGCGTGCGAGCGCTGAGCAAAGCGAACCGCGAAGTAAATGCGAAAGAATATATATTGAAGTTTGATTAATTAACTTAGACAACCTCATAATCTAATAAATGCACTTTGCTTGAAATATATTCATCTTTTACCTCAATTTCTTTGAAAAGGTCTGTTGAGAGATATTTTTTATTATCATCTGCAAATACGGTAGTAGCTGTTTTTTCATTCATTTCATTTTCCATTACACAGCCTATAAAATTTGCACCTGATGAAATCCCAACTCCTAATCCCAGCTCTTTTGCTAATTTTTTTGACATATTTATTGCATCATCATCATTAATTAAATAAATATTATCTATTTTAGATTTATCCAAAAGTCCGGGAACAAAGTCGTCTCCTATTCCTTCTATTTTGTGATTTGCTATTTTCTTTCCTTTAGATATTATTGGCATATTCTCAGGTTCAATTGCTATTATTTTGCTATTATTGTACTTCTCTTTTATTCTTATTCCAACTCCCATTAAAGTTCCGCCTGTTCCAACTCCTGATACGAATGAGCCAATTTCTTCTGGGACTTCGTCTATTATTTCTTTTCCAGTCGTTTCATAGTGTGCTAAATAATTATCTTCATTTTCAAATTGATTTGCTAAAAATGCTCCATTCTCCTTTGCCATTTTTATTGCCAAATCAGTACACTTTATAAATCCGCCATCTTCTTTGCTAACTAAAATTACATTTGCACCATACATTTTCATTAATTCAATTCTTTCAATGCTCGCCCAATTAGGCATAAAAATATATACAGGACATTTCATTTTTGCTCCAATTGCTGAAAGAGCTATTCCTGTATTTCCGCTTGTGGCTTCTATTATAGGTGTGCCTTGTCTTAATTTTCCTGTTTTTATGGCATTTTGTATTATATACATTGCCACTCTATCTTTAATGCTTCCTGTTAAGTTATAATATTCTAATTTTGTATATAAATATTTTCTTTTGTCATTGTATTCATAATTTATTTTTATCATTGGAGTGTTACCAACTAATTTCATAATAAATAATCCTTTCTTACTTATACATTAATAAATTAGCAATATACAATATATGTTCTAGAGCATTTCAGCGAACGAAAGCAGTCACAGCATTTATGACTTGCCATATGGGGTATCTGCGAAGTGGAGCGGGCAAGCTGGAGCGAATAGCGACTCGCGCCGTGAAATGCGGAAGAATATATATTGAGAATTATCTAATAAATATATTATACTATTTATTATGCATATTAATTAAATAATGATACAATGTAGATTATAACATTTAAAACAATGCTTATTTGACCAATTCCAGCAAGTGTGCCAGTTATTAGTCTTCTAATATTGGTAGATTCTTTTATTTTTTTGTATTGAATATACCAGTCTAAAAACATTATAAGTAGAAATATGAGTGCTAAAATTGTTGGCACTTTTATTTTAAAGCAATATAAAATTACTGCTATAATTTGACCTAGTAGTATTCCTGTGCATCTAGCGCATATTGGAAATTGCCATTTTCCTATGAAGAAACTTCTATCTTCTCTTTGATGGCATCCCAATCTATTTCCTAATCGCATAAAAAACGCCCATGTTTTTATTTTTGTTTGTTTTTTCATTGTAGCTTTTTATTTAATAATCCTTTCAAAATCGAATATTAAAATATTTCTCCGTCATTAAATATTATCTATTAGAACTAAAATCTCGTTCCACAATCATTGCAAATATATGTTGTTCTAGTTGTAGTTGTTGTATCTCCTGTATTGCAAAGTCCACACAAAATTCCCGGCCAGCCAAATAGCAAATATCCACAGCAAGCATCACTGCCATCAAAACCTTTAGTATGTGTATGGGTATCTGTAATACTAGATATATTAGTGCTTCCACAGTTAGGACATCTCATAATTATTTTATTTCCTTTCATAAATTATTTTATTAATTTCTATATAAGTATTATTATAATCTTTTGTATAATTATATGATAAATAGTTTATTCCAAATTATTTCTTAATTAATTTTGCGACAAAAAATCCTTCTTGTTCTTTTGTAGGCAATACTCTAATTGCATTCTTTAATTCATTATTATATCCTTTTGTAATTCCTTTTAGTGTGTTTTTTAATTCTATTTCAATTTTTACTATTTCCATATCAAATTGATTAAGCGCCCAGTTTAAAACTTCTTCATTCTCAAATTTATTTAAAGTACAAGTTGAATATATCATTTCACCACCAGGTTTCAAGGCTTTATATGCACTTGCAAATAAACCTTTTTGAGTTTTGGTTAAGTCTTCTACTTCTTTCGTAGACCATGCTTTATATGATTTTTCATCTTGTAGTATGAATCTTCCTTCACCACTGCAAGGCGTATCTAGCAAAACTTTGTCAAACTCATTTGGATATTTTTCGCCAATTTCTTCTCCTCTACCATTTTGAACTTCACAAATTGTAGCTCCTTGCATTTTTATATTAAATCTTAGCTTATCACATCTAATTTTGTCTAACTCATTTGCTAAAATATATCCTTTATTGTTCATTAAGCTTGCCATCTGAGTTGTTTTACTGCCCGGTGCTGCTGTTAAATCAAGTACTCTTTCATTTTCTTTTGGCTTTAACACTAGAGGTGGAAGCATACTTGATAAACTTTGCATATAAATAAAACCATTTTTGTATATTTCTAATGATTGTATTTGACTTTCATTTGAATTTAATATAATTAGGGCCTCATCATACCATGGAACTGTTTCGTATTTAATTCCTATATTATCAAAATATTTTTTTAATTCCTCTACATTATATTTTATACTATTTACTCTTAAAGTTGTGTATCTTTTTTCTAACATTCCTGAAAGTATTTTATCTACAATTCTTGGATTAAATGTATTATTTAGTTCGGTTATAAAATCTAATGGCAATTTGCTTTTTGCCTTTGCTACACTTTCCATATGTCTCCTTGTACTATTTTTATCGTTGTTTCATTTTTTATAAATCTTAACAATTTTATTATATCATCTTTTGGTATTGCTACGCAACCCGCAGTAGGCTTATTATTTGAGCAATGTAAGAATATTGCACTTCCTTTGTTAGGAATATTATTAGGATTTGTTTTTATCTCTATTCCATATTCATATTCTATAGGAAAATCGCATAAATGCTCTGCACTTTGCCAGTCTTTTTTTATTTCTTTTGTGTCAACAAGTTTATTGTAATGAGTCGAGTTTGAGTCATCTACCCAATACATGGTTGGAGTTATTTGTGTATAGTTATATATATTAAACTCTGCTTTTACTTTCTCTTTGATGCCAAAGCCAAATTTTTTTCCTAATTTCGCTGTTCCTAT
>CAMMFK010000069.1 GCA_946496115.1 uncultured Clostridium sp. | reverse complement strand
TTATTTTATATATTATTATATTAATGTTAATAAACTTTAGGAGGAATTGTTTATGTTAAATTTGAAAAAAATTATAGTTTTAATTATAACACTTTTATTTTGTACAAGCGTTGTATTCGCTACAGATATTGATATGAATTTAACCTCTGGTAATGTAGCTGCAAATGATGTAAATAATGAAACTACAAATGAAACAGCTGGAAATGGTACAGCAACAAATAATATAGATACAACAAATACAGTTGCAGGTGGTTCTAGTAATACAGTTTCAAATTCTAATACTTTATCTGGAACAAGTGCTGAAACAAATGCTAATGTTCAAAGTGTAAATAATATAAATGATGTAAATACTTCAACTTTAGAAATTAATCAAATTTTGAATATATTTTTAATTGCAATAGGTTTAATTTTAGTTTTACTTGCAATTGCAATATTAATTAGATTAAGAAAGTAATAAATTATTAGAACACAACAATTTATAATCAGTAACGGCACACTAAATCTAGTGTGTCGTTGTTTTATAATATAGGAAAAATCGAAGATTTTGCCTATATTTCAAGATAAAGTTACATTAGGCAGCCCGAGCAAAGCTCGTGGCATGTGGCGAAGCCACTTTTCTTATAATATAGGAAAGGTGGCGATTTCGACCCCTTTTATTGTTTCATATATCTTTCAATTTTTCTTTGAGCCTCTTTTTTCTTTAAATCTTCACGCTTATCATATAATTTTTTACCTCTACCTATTCCAAGCTCAAGCTTAACAAAGTTGCCTTTAAAATATATTTTTGTTGGAACTAATGCAAAGCCCTTTTGAGTAGTCATACCAATTAATTTATGTATTTCACGTTTATTTAACAATAGTTTTTTAGGACGAAGCGGATCTTTATTAAAAATATTTCCATGTTCATATGGACTTATATTCATGGAATAAACATACACTTCTCCATTTTTTTCAATAGTGGCATAACTATCTTTTAAATTAACTTTGCCTGCTCTAATAGACTTTATTTCTGTTCCATAAAGCACAATTCCTGCTTCAATTGTTTCTATTATTTCAAAATTATGATATGCATTTGGATTTTTAGCTATTATTCTATTATCTTTATTCATTTTCTCCCTTTCAATTAAATTGTTAACTATTATGTCTATTTAAAGTGCTTCTATATATGTGTACCTTGCTAATTATTTTAGAGTTAAACATTATTGCCTGCTATAGTGTTTGTGTTATCATTTGGTGACTCTATTTCTTCGAAATATGCTTTTATTCCATTGTATATTCCCTCCACAATTTTATCTTGATAAGTATCAGTAACTAGCTTTTGTCTTTCCTTTGTGCTCGATAAAAATCCTGTTTCTATAAGGCAAGATGCCATTTCTGTTTTAGTAGTTACAATAAGTCCTGTGCTTTCCTTTATGCCCAAATCTTCTGCGTCTGTTGCGCTAATCACATTTTCTTGTATATTTTCAGCCAAAATTTTGCTTACAGTATCTTTTTCAGGATTATACCATGTTTCAATACCGTTTGTAACAGTATCATCTTCCAATGCGTTTTGATGAATACTTACAAAAATATCCGCATTATTTCTATTGGCAATTCTTGCACGTTCATTCAAATATACATTAACATCTTCCGTTCTTGTCATTATAACTTGTGTATATTCTTGAGATAATTTTTCTTGCAACTTTTTTGCAATTTGTAAATCAATATTTTTTTCTAAAACATTACCAAATATGCAACCCGGTTCTTCTTCCCCACCGTGCCCTGCATCAATTACAATACATTTATTTATTTTAGTTGGACCACTATATGCAATGGTCTCGGCTGTTTGTTCCTTAGGCTTTACACTATTATATAAACAAGCTGTAATAATTAAAATGATGATTATAAGAACTAAGCCAACTCTTCTTTTATTTAGCTTTCTTTTCTTTGTTCTTTTGTATCTTTTACTCATAAAGTCCCTTTCTTCCAAAAGTAAATTTTAATTTTTCTTAGTATATCATATAATTTTTAAAATATCCATATTTTTGCATAAAAAAGTGACTTACTTAAATAATAAGCAAATCACTTTACATTACTTAATCATTGTCGTTATGTTCTTTCATATATTTGCATATTAGGACAACTGCAATAACCACTATGGCAATTAAAATTATCCACATCCATACATCAAGGCTCATACCTAAAAATTTATAATTAGATGCTCCTGCTGTAGTATCATTTATCGCACTGTTTGTTGTATCCATAGTATTTCTGACACCATCAACTGTAGTCTCTGTAACATTTTCTACAACATTACCTGCACTTTGAGCAGTATTTTTAGTAGCATCCCATGTATTTTCAATAGCATTACCTGTAGTATCTAATGCGTTTTCAACACCACCTGCAACATTTTCAGTTGCTTCTCTTGCAAAGTTAGCCATATTTCCAGTAGCAAAAACTGTGCTAAAACAAGCTGCAAATATAAATAAAAGAATACTAACAATTAGAATCTTTTTTTGCATAATTTCCCCCTTAATAACTTTGTGAAATCAATATTAGTATTTGTTATTTTTAAAAATATATGCAAAAAATGTCGAGTAAAATTTTCAGTTATCATCATATTCTTTGGTATATTATAAAAGCCAAAGCAATATATCTATTTTCCATTCTCAAGCTGGAGCAAGCAGCGACCCGCGCCGAGAATGCGAAAAAGATATATTGTTTGGATTAAATAACTGCAAATTTAATAACTTATGCTTTATTGCTACTGCCAAACACATCTCTTATTTTATGTTTTACAGTTTCTTTTATAAAATCTCTTCCAGGTCCTAGATATTTTCTAGGGTCAAATTGTTCTGGTGTTTCCACAAATACCTTTCTTATTGCTGCTGTCATTGCAAGTCTTAAGTCTGTATCTACATTTATTTTTGATACACCTCGCATACTTGCTTCATGAAGCATTTCATCTGGTACACCTTTTGCACCAGGCATATATCCACCATATTTATTGCACATTTCTACATATTCTGGTATTACTGTTGATGCTCCGTGCAATACTATTGGAACATTTGGCATTAATTCTTTTACTTTCTCTAGGATATCAAAACGAAGTCTTGCTTCTCCTTTAAATTTATAGGCTCCATGGCTTGTACCAATTGCAATAGCAAGAGAATCACATCCTGTTCTTTGAACGAATTCAAGAGCTTGTTCTGGGTCTGTATACATTGCATCATTTTCTGCAACGTTTACATCATCTTCTACACCTGCAAGTTTTCCAAGTTCCGCTTCAACTACTACTCCATGTTCATGAGCATAATCTACAACTTGTTTTGTTAATTCAATATTTTTTTTAAAATCATATTTTGAACCGTCAAACATTACTGATGTATATCCATTGTCTACACATAATTTACAAGTTTCAAAATCTGGTCCATGGTCTAAATGTAATGCTACTGGAATATCGTGTTCCTCTAAACCAGCTTCAATCATCTTTCTTAAATATGGTATTCTAGCATATTTAAGTGCACTAGATGAAGTTTGAAGGATAACTGGTGAATTTTCTTCTGCTGCTGCATCCATTATTCCTTGAACAAACTCCATATTATTAATATTAAATGCACCTACTGCAAATTTTTCTGCAATAGATTTTTCAAACATATTTTTTGTTGTTACTAATGACATAATTATTACCTCCTCATTTGCTTATGATTTTATATTTAATTATTTGCATTGTCAATACTGACAACCATTTCTTTACTAAGCAATTCAAAGCCTACATTTTCTGCAACTCTTCTCGATGGAATATTATTTTTATTCACCCAGTATGTAGGAATAAGACCTTTTTTCAAACATTCATATGCGATTTTCTCTACAACTTTTGTAGCAAATCCTTTATTTTTATATCCATCTTCAGTTTGAATTACAATGTTTGCCATATTACTTGTTATATTTGATATATATCCTAATGAAACTATTTTATTATCCTTGATTATTCCATAATTAATTCCGCCAAGGAGCTTTTATTTTATTAAATTCATTCCATTTTTGCTCTTTATATTTTAACTCATTACTTTTCTTGACAATATTATAAAAATATTGCTTTTTACTTTCATCAATTAATTCTACATCATCACAATTGACACTCTTTGTATTCGATTGTTTTATCAATCTATACATTTCTTTTATTTCAAAAGTTTTAAATTCATTCTCAGCAAATTGATTTAAGAAATCTTTTAAATTATCTTCGTTTAATTCTTCAATCTCATTTATTTTTTTATTTAATTTATCTGCAATTTTGCTTGAACATGAAATAACAATACTATTATTTATATTTGTTGCAATAATTGGATAATAAAATCTTCCGGCATATAGAATGTCTTTTTTAGATGATGAGATTACTGTAAATATTTTTCCATATTCAAACTCTTTTATTCCTAAAAAATCATTATAATTTTTCAATTAAATTCTCCTAATATTAATAATTATAACATATTATCTAATGGTTTAGCTAATTCATTATCATACAACACCTTCAATTCGTGAAGCGGTCTAGTCATAGCAACGTAAAGTAACTTCATTTCCATATCATTATTTTCATCGTATTTTAGTTTAGAAGCATTTGAAACAATAGCCCCATCAAATTCCAATCCCTTTGCTAAGTAACTTGTAATAACGCATATTCCGCCATTATACATTGTATCAGAGTCTGTAATATTAACAGCTTTATATTTTTTATTAATCCTTTTACTTATTGTGCTTGCCTCATCTTCATCTTTGCAAATAATTGCAATTGTTTTAAAATCTTCTTTTAAATATTCTTCCAAAATATTTTCAATCGTTTTAATTTGCTCATCTACACCGCTAAAATTAATAAACTCAACATTTTTCCCGTGTCTAATAACAGGTTCTGCTACATTTAATCCTAAATGTTTAGTTATATTACTTGCACAATTCATTATTTCTGTAGTTGTTCTATAACTTTTGTGCAGATTTTTTATTTCACATTTATTATTAAACGCTATTTCCTGCACACTCTCCCAATTCTTAATTCCTCTGTATTGGTATATTGATTGAGCTAAATCTCCGAAAATGCTAAAAGTAGCATTACTTAATAATTTCTTTAATGCCACAAAATTAAAATCTCCAAAGTCCTGTGCCTCGTCTATTGCAACTTGCTTGTAGTTTTCATATTCTCCTACACCATTAATACAAGTTTTTAAATATATAAGGCTACTTAAGTCTTCAAATTCAACTTTTTTACTTTTTAAATTTTTAATATTATAATTTACATCTTCAGTTTTTATATTATAATTACTCAAATCTATATATTTATTTATTCTACTTAGAAAGGTAATATATGTTTTATAAATATTAGGTAATAATGGATTGAAAAACTTATTTAATCTTTGTTTAAATCCTTTTGAAAGTTCTTTTTCAATGTTAGACAAAGTGTCCATTTCTTTATACTTTATTTCATTAGATACATCTTTAGTCTTTTCTTTAAACTGATTTTTCAAACTTTCTTTTATATTATCTAAATTATCTTCTATATACTTTTGTAGTAACAGTTTTGTTCTATTAACTTTTTTCTCAATATTGTCATAAATAACATGGTTTTTAATCGAATTATATGTATTCTTAATAAATTCCGAAGAAAATACAACATAGCCTTTTATTTCTATATTCTTATTTGGAATTATATTTTTATCTATTTCTTCTATATATTTGTCTAAAGCATTTTTAAACTCCATGGAAACTTTTAAATTTTGAAAATTAAGTGAATTAGGATTTTTAATAAATTGTTTAATTTTTTCATCTTCACTAATCAAGGAAAAATCTTCATTTATGTACTCTTTGCAAAGTTCATCATAAGTAAGTTGATTAACATTATCTACATCTAAATCCGGAAGTACATTTGAAATATAACTTACAAAGAATTTATTTGGTCCGATTACTAGATATTGATTTGGTTTAACAGTATCTCGATAGTTATATACTAAATACGCTATTCTGTGCAAAGCAACTGTTGTTTTACCACTACCTGCAACTCCTTGAACAATTATATTTTTATTTAATGGCTCTCTTATTATCTCGTTTTGTTCTTTTTGAATTGTAGATACAATATTTTTTAGCCTATTATCTGCACTAGATGATAAATATGGTTTTAATAATTCATCATTTGCAACAGTATCAACATCTTGGTAACTTATGAGTTTTTGATTTTCTATATTAAATTGTCTTTTTAGTAAGAGCTCACCTTCGCAAATGCCCTCTGGTGCTATGTATTTTGTTCTTCCTATATTGCTATCATAATAAATTGAAGAAATAGGAGCACGCCAGTCAACAGTAACAATATTATTTTCTTCATCTGTAACTCCAACCTTGCCTATATAGATTTTCTCTATGTTCTTTTCATTATCCCTATTAAAATCAATTCTTGCAAAATATGGTTTGTCCATGTTTTTAAAAATTAGCCTCATTTTATCATCATACATATTGATGAGACTTTCAATCATTATGTCATTATCTTTATACAGCTTCGGAACTGCTTTTGCTCTTTCTTCATAGTATGAAATTGTTTCTTTAAACTTATGTACTGTTTCTTTTAATTTTTCTTTTTCAGATTCAAATTCTAAATCTTCCATTTTAAATAAAAACTCCTTTCTTTTTATGATGGGGACGGACCTTTTCGTAAAATTATTGTGCGTTGTAATTTGTTTCAATATATGTTTTGGAGCTTTTAACGAACGTAGCCATGCAAGCCTCGAGACTTGCTCGAGGTTGCCATGAACGTTGCTCTCATATTAAGGCGGATGTGAGTGTGCAAGCGTTTTCGCGTAAGCGAAACCGTGAGGCAAATGCGGAAGAATGTATATTGAAGCTTAA
>CAMMFK010000068.1 GCA_946496115.1 uncultured Clostridium sp. | reverse complement strand
AATAAATAAAATATCAAGTACTAAATTTAGAAAGATAGGATACATATGAAAAGATTTCTTAAATATGCATTTATAATTTTAATTTCAATATACCTTGTACATGTGTTTATTACTCAACAAAGTACTCTTAATTCATATGATACAGAAAGTAAACAATACGAGAGTCAAATTGAGTCAGCCAAAGAGAACCAAGAGGAATTAAACAAAACAATACAAGATTTAAATTCAACAGAATATGTTGAGGAACAAGCAAGAGAACAACTAGACATGTATTTGCCAAATGAGAGAGTTTACATAGATATAAATAAATAATATTTGTAAAATAAATAAAACATAAGAATGAACTGAGATATTAAATTTTCTAATATTTCAGTTCATTTTTATGTTATTATTTAAGACAATAATTCAGTTAGACTTCTGAGCATAACATTTATTAAGCTGTAAGACTTGACATAAGGCTAAGAAATATGTAATAAATTACCAAAAAAACTATTTACAAATTTTGTAATATATTGTATAATACATATATGTAGATTTTCAAAATTATTTTTATCTTAAATTTTTAAGTTAAATTATCCATTTTTTTTACATACCTAAGATAATATTTATATCTTTAAAAATCTATAATCAATTAAAAAGGAATTTGAATAATAACTATTTTTATTTATTATCTTATTCTTAAGAAAGGAAACAATATGAATTTAGAAGAGTGTACTCTTGTAGAGCTAAGACAATTAGCAAAAGAAAGAGGAATAAAATCAGTATCAAAATTAAAAAAAGATGAATTAATTACAATGTTATCAGCTAATGAAAATAACGATATTTCAAACAATACTAGTGTAAAATCAAGAGAAAGTGTATTAAGTAGAGAAGAGTATAAAAATTATAGCAGTGAACAAGGTTATGATATATCAGAGGAAAACAGTGAACAGAATGAAGAAATTCAAGAGGCAGAAGTTAGATATGTTGATGGATATAAATTAACAAGTCCTGATGACAGAATTTCAGAAGGCATATTAGAAATTCTACCAGATGGATATGGCTTTTTAAGAGGAAAAAATTACTTGTCTACACCTGATGATATATACATTTCACCGGTACAAATAAGACGATTTAGATTAGATAATGGAGATAAAATCAAGGGTATTACAAGAACACCAAAAGAAGGTGAAAAGTTCCCAGCACTAATTTATGTTGGAGAAGTAAATGGTCAACCACCAGAAGAAGCATATAGAAGGAAGAAATTTGATGATTTAATACCAATTTATCCATATGAAAAAATAAAGCTAGAAACAAGTCCAAATGAATATGCAACAAGAATGATTGATTTAATATGTCCGATTGGTAAGGGGCAAAGAGGAATGATAGTTGCGCCACCTAAAGTTGGTAAAACTACATTAATTAAAAAAATAGCAAATAGTATTTCAACTAATAATCCAGAAGTAGAGCTTATAGTGCTTCTAATAGATGAAAGACCTGAGGAAGTTACAGATATGAAAAGATCTATAAAAGGAGATGTAATTTACTCTACATTTGATGAATTACCAGAACATCATGCAAAAGTTGCCGAAATGGTACTAGAAAGAGCAAAAAGGTTAGTTGAACAACAAAAAGACGTTGTTATATTACTTGATAGTATTACAAGACTAGCTAGAGCATATAACTTAACAATACCTTCTTCAGGAAGAACTTTATCTGGAGGTTTAGACCCGGCAGCATTACATAAACCTAAAAAATTCTTTGGGGCAGCAAGAAAAATCGAAAATGGAGGAAGCTTAACAATTTTAGCTACTGCTTTAGTTGAAACAGGTAGTAGAATGGATGATGTTGTATTTGAAGAATTCAAAGGAACAGGTAACATGGAAGTTGTACTTGATAGATCACTTTCAGAAAAACGTATATTCCCTGCAATAGATATAAATAAATCTGGTACAAGAAGGGAAGATTTACTATTAACTAAAGAAGAATTAAGTGCTGTTTACTCTTTAAGAAAGGCAATGTCAACTATGCCACAAGCAGAGGTTGTAGAACAACTTCTATCTCAAATGATGGCAACAAAAACAAATAAAGATTTAGTTGATAGAGTAAATATAGTGTTTAAAAATAAAACGAAATAATAAAGAAAATAGAGGTAGTTCAAGTTTTACATACTATCTCTATTTTTGTGAGAATAATAATTAAAATAAAGTATTGTGTTTTCATAAAAATAATGATATAAAGTAGAAAAGTAATTCTAAATTTCAAAGAATCAAAAGGGGGATATAAAATGAAGAAAAGAACGAAAATTTTAATCATTGTAAGCATTTTATTAGTTTTTGCAATTATAGGATTTTTTAGTTTAGTGATTTATTTGGATAGAAAAATAGGAGTACATACTTTTACAATAGCAGAGATATCTGACAAACTAATTTATGCTGGCAACATATTTGGTGGTGCTAATTATAGTTATGAATTTGATGAGGTTATTTTACAAGATGAAGATTTAAATGAAATAGATAAAACCAGTGTGAATTTAGGTGATTATGTATATCTATTTCTTAAAGAAGATAAATATAATTTTTCTGGAAATACTACATATTATTGCAAAGTTAATTCAATAGATAGTAATCAAATTAATGTTGAAATGCCGGAATGGGAGTTCTACTCTTTTTTTACAGAAAATGTAAAAATTAAAGACATAAATGGAAACAAAATAGATTCATCTAATTTAAATGTTGGAGATACTATCGAGGTAATAAATATCAATCCAAAGTACACAGCAGATATAGCACAAACATATGAAGGCTCATCTTGTAGTTCTATTTATGATGTAAAATCAATTAAAGTGATAGAGACTGATGAGAAAACAAAAGAAAAATTAGCAAATAGAAATATGTTAGCAATTAAAACTGCTATTGTTGCGGTAGTAGATGATGATTATTTGTGTGTAGTAGATAGTCAAGATCAAAACTTATTATATAACGTATATTATCCAAAAGAAGGAAGCAGAGATTTTGAAATAGGACAAGAAATAAAAATATACTTTAATGGAAAATCTATTAGCTCTGGTAGAAATGGAATTGCTGAACTAAGAAATGTTGGAAAAATTGAAATAATAGATAATGCAAATCATCTTATTTCTGATGAAATATTAAAAAGATTTAATACCACCTATGATAATGTTGAAGTAAGTATAGAAAACTTAACAAATACCGAACTTATATTTACTATAACAGACAATAATGATATTAAATATGAATTTGCAAGTAAATTTTACCTTTCAAAAAATATTGCTGAAAAGACAGATAAAAATTTGATAGAGAATGATGATGGGTCAATCATAATTTTGCCATATGATGGGGACAAATGGCAATTAATTTATGAAACTCCTAATGATATGGAAAATGTAGCAGCAACTGAAACAATAGATGAAAATAGCACAAGGTGGACTTTTGATTGGAGTAAGGTTTATGGATCTTTAGAAAGTGGTGAGTATAGATTTGTTATGGGAGATGCATGTGATGAGCCTAATAGTTTTTTAACAAATGGATATGACAAAGAAATTATTTCTGTTAAATTTACAATAGATGATAATGGACAAGTTATAGATTATGAAGTTAATAAAGGATATTAATTTAAATTTTTTTTATTCGTTACTCCTGAGAAATAATAAACACCTATTGACAAACTTTGGAAACTGATGTATAATATATTTTATCCGATACAACAGGTTGAACAAAAAAGGAGGTTTGAAACATGTTCGGTCTTACTGCAACGACAGTTACCAACACTTATGGAATTCGGAATGCTAACCGAAAGGCAGTATCCAAATTTCTGAGCGGAGATGGAGAGGTTCCATCTGTTGCCATTTGGGTAGGGCAATATGTCCTTCATGGTGTCTATGTTGAGAGAATTTTATTCTCAACAGATAAATTGAACAGAAGGATGATATTTGTCCCAATGAAAATCGACGATGAAGTAAACAAACTCCTTATCTTTCCTTCAAAATGGAAGATAAGGAACTGTAAAAAAACAGTGAAAGAAATGCAAGAAGTTCTTTCTTCGAGCAAAGTTGAGTTCGAAAAAGAACTCTATGGAAATCAAAAAAAGGAACTCATCAACAAAATTGCCGAAATAGTTGCAAAAACAGCTATTGGCTGACCGAATATTAACCAACCTATCCCCAAGTGGAACGTAATTGTTCTGCTTGGGGGAGTTTTTACAGTTATTGTAATTTTAAATTAACAGTGATATAAATAATATTTCTACAAGCAAAAATTTAATATATTTTAACAGTAAAAGTCTAAAATGTAGATGTATCTATTTATAATTTAACGACTGAAGAAATAACTACAACTGTAACGGATGACAATTATATAAAATATAATTTTACTAAAATCTAATTCTATATCCTTTATATTAAGCGTATTTAAAATATTAGAAAGATTTTCCTACTGCTGATATACCTAAAAATGCTAAAAAATAGATGGTGAAAAAGATATGAATAATATTGCAAATATTAATATAAGTCAAAGATATGAAAATTGGTAATTACAAGTTTTTAAATTACTTTATATGAAAATATAGAGTAATTTTTCTTTTTATGGTAATATAAAATAAGAGAAAGAAATATGTCAAAATAAAGGAAGGCTAAAATTATGGTAGATAAAATAGAAATAAAAGGTGCAAAAGTTCATAATTTAAAAAATATAGATGTAGATATTCCACTCAATAGAATTGTAGCAATATCAGGAGTATCCGGAAGCGGTAAATCATCTTTGGCATTGGGAGTGCTTTATGCAGAAGGTTCAAGAAGGTATTTAGAAGCACTATCTACATACACTAGAAGAAGAATTTCACAAGGAGAAAAAGCGAAAGTTGACAGTATTCTTCATGTACCAAGTGCACTAGCATTACATCAAAGACCAAATGTTCCTAGTATAAGGTCAACGTTTGGAACTGCAACAGAGCTTTTAAATTCTGTAAGGTTATTATTTTCAAGATGTGGAAATTATATTTGCCCTAACGGACATATTCTACCAGCAAGTGTGAATGTTGCTAGGGAGGAAAAGCTAGAGTGTCCAGTGTGTTATGAAAAATTTAGTGGACTAGGTGCGGAAGAATATGCATTTAATTCATCTGGCGCTTGTCCTAAGTGTGGTGGAATTGGTACTATAGAAACTGTAAATATGGATTCTTTAATTCCAAATAAAGATTTGACAATTGATGAAGGGGCAGTTGCACCATGGAATAGTTTAATGTGGTCTTTAATGACAGATGTATGCCGTGCAATGGGAGTGAGAACTGATGTACCATTTAAAGATTTAACCAAGGAAGAGCAAGACATTGTATATGACGGACCAATGGAGAAAAAGCACATTTTTTATAGACCTAAAAATGGAGACACAGCTATAGCTACAGAAATGGATTTTACTTATTATAGTGCTAAGGCAACAGTTTTAAATGCTTTGAAAAAAGTAAAAGATGAAAAAAGCATGAGCAGAGTTTCAAAATTTTTAAAACAAGATGTTTGTCCTGAATGTCATGGCTCTAGAATAAATAAAAGGGCTAATTCTACTTTGTTAGGTGGTAAAAACTTAACTGAGGTTAGCCAGATGAGCCTTAGAGATTTAACTTCATGGCTTCCAAAAGTTGTAGATGAATTAAATGATGAAGTTAGACAAATGGGAAAAAACATATTAGAAGAATTTATGCTAAATGCTGATGCTTTACTTTCATTAGGGTTAGGATATTTGACATTAGATAGAGCAAGCAACACATTGTCTACTGGAGAATTGCAAAGGGTACAACTTGCTAGAACCGTAAGAAATAGAACTACAGGAGTTTTATATGTTTTAGATGAACCTTCAATCGGACTTCATCCTGCAAATGTAGATGGATTAATTAATTTGATGAGGCAACTTATTAAGGATGGCAACTCTGTTGTTTTAGTAGACCATGATACACGAATTCTTAAAATAGCGGACTATATGATAGAAATTGGACCAGAAGCGGGAGCAAAAGGTGGAGAAATTATTGCCAAAGGTACAATAGAAGATATTATAAAAAATAATAATTCAATAATTGGACCATATTTGAATAATAAAGAAGAAATCAAAATACGTGAAAAAGTTAATAAAGAAGACATTTTTAAGTTTGGAAAAATAACTTTAAGCACAGATTCTATTCACACAGTAAAGCCCCTTAGTATAGAAATACCAAAAGGAAGATTAACAACAATAACAGGAATGTCTGGAAGTGGCAAAACTACAATGATTCTGGAATCTTTATATCCAGCAATTAAAGCAAAACTTAATAATGAGACTATGCCATCACATATAAAAGAATTAAAAGCTGACTGGGTGAACAAAATAGATTTGATAGATGCAACTCCAATTGGAAACAATGTAAGAAGTACAGTTGCAACTTATTCAGGAGTGTTTGACGATTTAAGAAAATTATATGGGAAAGTAAGTAAAGATTATACAGCAAGCGATTTTTCATATAATACTGGAAAATTAAAATGCGAAGCTTGTGATGGAACCGGAATTATATCTATGGATGTTCAATTCTTGCCTGATATAGAGATGACTTGCAGTTCTTGTGATGGTACAAGATACTCTCATGATGTAGATAATATATTGTATAATAAATATTCTATTAAGGATGTTATGAAGCTAACTATAAGACAAGCATTAGAAGTATTTAAAGACAATAAAAAAATTAGAGATAAATTACAAGTTTTAGTAGATTTAGGAATAGGCTATTTAACACTTGGAGAGGCAACTCCAGCTTTATCTGGCGGAGAGGCACAAAGGTTGAAACTTGCCTCAGAAATTGGCAAAATTCAAGATGGAAGCGTATTTATATTTGATGAGCCAAGTATAGGTTTGCATCCTCAAGATGTAAAAACATTATTAAAT
>CAMMFK010000067.1 GCA_946496115.1 uncultured Clostridium sp. | reverse complement strand
TAAAACTCATTTTGCTTTTAGCTGTAATTGCAGGAATAATTATTTATTTGATGTTATCACCAATATTTAATATAAAAAACATTATTGTAGAGGGAAATTCAAGCATATCATCTGAACAAATAATAAGTCTATCTAAAGTACAAAAGGAAACAAATTTATTTAAAGTGTCTAATAAAGATACAACTGCGTCAATAAAAGAAAATCCATATGTAAAATCAGTTGAAATAAGAAGGAAGTTGCCAGATACAATTACATTTGTTATAACAGAAAGAATAGCAACATATATGTTAGAATATGGAGGCTCTTATGCTTACATAGATAATCAAGGATACATTCTAGAAATTTCAGCAAACACGAAAGAAGGACTAGCTAAAATAGTAGGATATGAAACTGTGCAAGATGAAATAGTACCTGGAAATAGATTATGTGAAAATGATTTAGAAAAGTTAAATACAGTTTTAAGAATAACAGCATCTGCAAAAACAAATCAGTTTGATAGTTTAATAACAAGTATTAACATAGAGGATAGTAATAATTACAAATTATATTTAGATACAGAACAAAAAACAGTTTACTTAGGTGATTGCACAAATTTAGATACTAGAATGTTATATGTAAAAGCAATACTAGATAAAGAAAAAGGAATAGCCGGAGAGATATTTGTAGACATGAATTTAAATGAAAAATATCCATTTTTTAGGCAAAAAGTTTAACGGGAGGAGATTTTGATGAAAAATAAAAATGCATACATAGCCATTGGAATAGTCTGTGTTGTTTTAGCTGCAGCAATTACAATACAAGTAAGGACTATGCAAGGAGAAAACTCAGCTGTATCACAAGCATTTGCAAATAGTGAGCTTAAAGATAGTTTACTAGAATGGAAAGAAAGGTCAGACAATGCTGAAGCAGATTTAGAAAAGTCAGTTAAAAGGCTAGAAGAACTTAGACAAACCTCAACAGAAAATGGAAATAGTTCAGAAGAAAAACAGCAAGAGCTAAAAACATACAATCAGTTATTAGGCCTTACAGATGTTACTGGAGAAGGCATAAGCATGATAGTGACAGATAGTGTTCAAACAGGTACATCAATAGACATGAATAATTTAATTGTTCATGATTCTGACTTGAGGAGTTTAGTAAATGAATTAGCCAATGCAGGTGCAGAGGCAATATCAATAAATGATGAAAGAATAGTAAATACAACTGCGATAACTTGTGCAGGAAATGTCATATTAATAAATGGAAATAAAGTGGGATCACCATTTACAATAAAAGCAATTGGAAATCAAGAAAGTTTGTATGGAGCAATAACCAGAGCGGGTGGATATACATATGGACTAAGAGCAAGATCAATACAAGTAGATACAAGAAAATCAGATAATGTACAAATTTCAAAATATACAGGAGCACTTACTTTCAAATATGCTCAAAATGATAATTAAAACTTGAGAAAACCCGAGAAAGGAGGAAAATATTACTTTAATATGTAATATTAAACGCTTATGAATAAGAATAAAAAGCCAATTAATAAAGCAACGTTAGTTTTATCAATAGTAGCTGGAATTATTACATTATTACTTATAGCATCAATATTTGTTCAATTTAGAACAGTTAATGAATCAAAAGAATTAGACATTGAAGGTATGAGAGATGATGAACTAAGAACTCAGATAGCAAGTTATAAATCTAAATACGAAGAAACAATGGAACAATATAATGCTAATCAAAACACAATAAATGAATATGAAACAGCAATAAATGAAAACAAAGAAACAACAGAACTTTTAGACCAAGAAATTGAACAAGCCAAAACTCTACTAGGACTTACAAATGTAAAAGGAAGCGGAGTAGTAGTAACATTAACAGACACAGATGAAGCACTTTATACATATATAGCAGATGATTTAGTATTGTTACTCAGTGAATTAAGATATGCAGGAGCAGAAGCAATATCTATAAATGATAACAGAATTATAAATTTAGCAGATATTGTAACATTAAATGATGGATTAATTATATTGTATGGAGATGTAAGATTAACATCACCATATGTTGTAAAAGCAATAGGAGATCCAACATATTTAATGAGTACACTTAGCATAAAAAATAGTGGATATATTGATCAAATGAAAGCAAATGGAATGTCCATTGAAGTAAAACAAGAAAACAATATAGAAATAGGAGCTTATACTAGAGAACTAAATAATAGATATTTAAAGGAGGTAGAGTAACATGATGATAATAGCAATAGCAGTAGGATGTGTGTTAGGTGTTGTTATAGGAATTCTAACACCAACAATTCCATATACAGTATCACAATATTTGGCAATAGCAATAGTTGCCGCACTTGACTCTGTATTTGGAGGAATTGCATCAAACATAAAAAAGAATTTTGACATGAAAGTATTTATTTCTGGATTTTTTGTAAATGCAATATTAGCAATGCTACTTACATATTTAGGGGAAAAATTGAATGTAGATATATACTTAGCAGCAATAATAGTATTTGTAGGAAGAATGTTTAATAATCTAGGAATTATACGTAGATATTATTTATCAAAATTTTCGGAAAAAAGGAAACAAAACAAGAAATGAAATTTTATTACAATTAAGTTACAAATATTACAAAAATATGTCTAATTCTATTGACTTTTTTCGAAAAATATAATAATATGCTTACTAGAAAAAATTAAGGCGGACTGGAGGTATTTGCTTTGGCTATAGGTGACATAATAGTGGCTATTGACATAGGTGCATCTAAGATTAGTTTAGTAGTAGGTGAGGTCAATAACTTTAATCAGATTGAAGTAATATGTAACACCAGTAAAAAAAGCAATGGCATACAAAAAGGCAAAATAGTTAATGAACAACAATTAAGTGAATCTATTTCATATGTTATAAAAGAAGCTGAAAAAGAAATGAACATGAAAATTAATTCAGCATACATAACAATACCAGGAAAATATGTTACCATTGTACAAAATAGTGTTACAAAAGAAGCTAAAGATAAATATTCGGGAATATCAGCAAGAGATGTGTCTAGTAGCTTAATGCAAGCAAAAGATATAGATATACCTGAAGGAAAACAAATAATAGATATAGTAATTAACGAATTTGTATTAGAAGATGGCAAAAAGGTAGATGACCCAATAGGAACTTTTAGTGGTAAATTTACACTAAATGCACAAATAATCTTAGCTGAAAAAGACTATATGAGAGCCATAACTAATATATTCAAAAAAGTAGATGTAGATATAGATGGGATGGTCCCAATAACTCTTGCAGAAAAAAATCTTGTACTTGATAGTATGGAACAAAAAGACTATGTAATGTTACTAGACATAGGTGCAGAAACAATGAACATTGGTGTATTTGATGGAGATAGATATGTATACACTAATTCAATACCAGTTGGAGGAAATAACATTACAAACGATATTGCGGTAGTTTTAGGAATATCAATTGATGAAGCAGAAAGATTAAAAAGACAATATGGCTTAGCACTTAAATCATATATAGACAATGACACAGATGTTGTACTAAATACAGCAAAGGATGAAAACAATAAAATAGTAAAAAGTTCTGAAATTGTTGAAATAATAGAAGCTAGAGTTGAGCAAATGTTTGAAATAGTAAATCAAGATGTTTCTAACCAAGGAATCAAACAAAACATAAATACAGTTGTAATAACAGGACAAGGTATAACAAGCATAAGCAAAAGTGATATAGTTGGAAAAATAACATTAAATATACCGGTAAAAATGGCAAACAATAAAATCGCTAGCATAATAAAACCAAATTATGCAACAGCATATGCTTTAGTTAGATACATAGCTTCAAGACCATTTGCAAAAAATGTATCAAGTAGTTTAGATATAAATTCAGATAAAGGATTCTTTAAAAACATAATAGAAAAAGTAAAAGAATTTTTTTATTCGTAAAACTATAAATAAAATAATAGAATGAAAAAAATAAAATGATAAAAGCAAAAAAATAATTAATTAAAAAAATTTAAAACAAACTGCCAAATTTAAATAAGTTAACAAGAACAATTATATAAAATTATTAGGAGGAAAGCTTTATGATGATGGATAATAACTATGATGAAAATTACGGAACAGAAGATACAGCTATAATAAAAGTTATAGGTGTTGGAGGAGCAGGAAACAATGCTGTAAACAGAATGGTAGACTCAGGAATAGAAGGAGTTGAATTCGTTTCTGTAAATACAGATAGACAAGCATTGCTTCTATCAAAAGCTGGAACAAAAATTCAAATAGGAGAAAAAATAACAAGAGGACTAGGAGCTGGTGCAAACCCAGACATTGGTGCTCAAGCAGCAGAAGAAAGCAAATCAGAAATATCTGAAGCAATAAAAGGTGCTGATATGGTATTTGTTACAGCCGGTATGGGAGGTGGAACTGGTACAGGTGCAGCTCCTATAGTAGCTAATATTGCAAAAGAAATGGGAATACTTACAATAGCAGTAGTAACAAAACCATTCACATTTGAAGGAAAGAAAAGACTTACTCAAGCAGAAAGAGGAATAGAAAGCCTTAAAGGAAAAGTTGACACATTAGTAGTAATACCAAATGACAAACTATTACAAATAATAGATAGAAAAACATCAATCGTAGAAGCTTTCAAAATGGCAGATGATGTATTAAGACAAGGTGTTCAAGGTATATCAGACTTAATCAAAGTACCAGGACTAGTAAACCTAGACTTTGCAGATGTCAAAACAATAATGTTAAATACAGGTATGGCACATATGGGTATTGGTAGAGCATCTGGAGAAAACAGAGCAGAAGATGCTGCAAAACAAGCTATCCAAAGCCCATTACTAGAAACAACAATAGAAGGTGCAAGAGGTGTTATCATAAATGTAACAGGTGGCGAAAACTTAGGATTACATGAAGTAAACACGGCTGCCGAACTTGTACAAAGAAGTGTTGATCCAGAAGCAAATATCATCTTTGGTGCAGTAATAGATAAGAGCCTAGATGAAGATATAGTAATAACAGTTATAGCAACAGGATTCGACAAAGAACCTGGAGCAAAAGAAACTAGCATAGGAAAAACAGCATGGCCAACAAAATCGTCAACACCAATTCCAAACAATGATGGAGGAACAGACTACTTAGATATACCACCATTCTTAAAAAAGAATAAAAATTTGAATAAATAACTAAAAAGTCTCCAATAAAATGGAGGCTTTTTAGTTTGCAAGGCACAATATTAAAATAAAAAATAAATACCAAAATAGTTTTTAAATTAAACAAAAAATGAGCGAAAAATATAATAAAAAGTCGTTCATTTTTTATTTTTTTGTCCATAAATTTGACAGTTTTTTTAATTAATTGAGTCTAAAATAAGAGTACCAAATAAATTATATACTTTAAAAAAGAACAATATACATTTTCATTATTTAATGGAGAGTTACTATTTACAGTTAAAATTTTCTACTAAGGCTCCAATATAAATTCTTCCGCATTTACTTCGAGGTTTCGCTTACGCGAAAACTCTCGCACGCTCCGACTGCGCTTCTAAGATAAAGACATATGGATATTGCTCCCTTATCAGCTCCGCTCGCTAAAAGCTACAGAACATATATTGTAACCTTTATAAAAATAATATAAGCTGTGAATAGTAACAATGGAGAAATCATGACAGTTTACTTAGATATAGTTTTTGTTGAAAACTTACTAATGAATTATATTATTCTATTTGCCACGGGCTTTATACAAAAAATGCAAATGAAACAGTTAAGACTAATCTTATCTAGTGCATTTGGTGGAGTATATGCAATAATTTCATATTTAAACATTATTCCAATATATTCAAATATATTTATGAAAATACTTCTCTCAATAATAATGATATATATTGCATTTAATCCACCAAATGTTAAAAAAATGTGCAAAACCATACTTTTATTTTACTTAACATCATTCGTAATGGGAGGTTGTGCACTTGCTTTACTTTATATGATAAGCCCTGAAAGCGTAATTTTTAAAGATGGAGTATTAGTTGGAAAATATCCAATGAAAATTACAATAGTGGCTGGTTTAGTGGGATTTTGCATAATACAAATAGCATTTCAAATAAATAAAAGGCAATTAAAAAAGAAAGATATGATTTGCAATTTAGAAATAAGCATAAACAAGCAAAAAACAGAAGTAAAAGCATACCTAGACTCTGGAAATACTTTAAAAGATCCAATTTCAAAAAAGCCAGTAATAATAGTTGAAAAAGATAAAATAAAGAATTTTGCAAATATAGATTTAGAAAAAATGATAGGAGGTGATGAGCCAAACATAGAAAAACTAAAATTAAAAATAATTCCATTCAATTCAATTGGAAAACAAAATGGAATGTTAATAGGAGTAAAACCAGACTTTGTGAAAATAGAGTATGAAGATAGAGAAGAATACATTTATGATGTAGTTATTGGAATGTATGACAAAAAAATAAACAAAGACTATCATGCACTAATAGGTTTGGAATTATTGGAAGGAGAAAAACAGGATGAAAGTTTTAGAAATATTAAGCAAAATGTACGAAAAGTACATTCAAAAAGATGAGAATTTTGAAGATATATTTTATATTGGGGGAAATGATAATCTGCCAGCACCACTTGAACCAGAAGAGGAGGCAGAGGAAATAGAAAAGTTATCCAATGGAGACAAAGAGGCGAAAAAGAAGTTGGTAGAACATAACCTTAGACTTGTTGTATACATAGCCAAAAAATTTGAAAACACAGGAGTAGGATTAGAAGACTTAATTTCAATTGGAACAATAGGACTTATGAAAGCAATAAATACTTTTAATAGTAGCAAAAACATAAAACTTGCTACATATTCATCAAGATGTATAGAAAATGAAATATTAATGCATTTAAGAAGGAGCAATAGATTAAAAAGTGAAATATCTATAGATGAACCACTAAACCAAGATGGAGATGGTAATGAATTGTTACTTACCGACATATTAGGAAGTGATGATGATATTACATCTAGAGGAGTTGAAGACGAAGTAGACAAAAAATTACT
>CAMMFK010000066.1 GCA_946496115.1 uncultured Clostridium sp. | reverse complement strand
CTTTTTCAGCAGATAAATTCATTTGAGGATTTACAAAATTTTTTACCCTACTTACAAAACTTTGTTGCTGTCCATTATTATTCTGGCCTTGCATATTAGAAGCTGTTGAATTACTATCTCCTGTTGGAGTTTTAAATTGTTCTTTTATTGCACTTATTCCATAGCCAATAGCACCACCAGCAACTCCACCCATTGCAAATGCTTGTGTTGCTTGTGCATTTGTATCAATTCCACAGATTCTACTTGTAAGATCCTGTAATGAATTTTGTATTGTACTTGCTAAAGGTAATATCATCATAGCCCATATTAAGCTTACAGCCCAACCACCACCAGAAGGTAGAAAAGTTAGGTACATTAAAAATAAAAAGCAATAGATAAACTGCATAAATACATTTGTTATTATCTGTCCTGCCCAGATACTTATTGCTGTTGCATTCCTATTTACTATCCAAATACTAAGTGCTATAGGAGTAAAAACTGTAAATATTATTAGTACAAACTGTCTTACAATGAACTGTATATTTAATTTTATAAATAGATATATGAACATAGCAATTACAATAGCTGTTGTTATTGCATTTCCGTGTACGAATAGATGTCATCATGCTTTCACCAAGTAAACCGTCTAAAGAAGAATTGGCATTTACCACTAACAAGCTTACTAATGAATTATTTACAAACAGTAAAAACTTAACAAAAAGTGGTGCTAGAGCTATTGCTAAGCCACCGCAGCAATAGTCTCATCAAATTGTCTTTTGCTTCTGTTTTTTTGGCTGTACTATTGCCTGCCATCATCATCTTGTATGATAGCATTATGACTGCAATGAGTATTAAAATACCTGCAACACTTGCAAATATTTTGTACCAGGTCATTGTTTTTGACCACAGTTCATCCGTAAATGGTGCAACAGAATTGGCATCAACTCCTTTATTGAAGATTAACTCGTCATAGTCTTTAAAGCCGATACCCATCGTCTCTGATGTACAGAGGTCAAAAATTGCTTGTGCAATTCCACCAAGCATTCCGTGCTATTATTTTCTCGAACATGCTTCCGTTCCTCGCTGTCTATCTGTTCAGCGAAGTCAGTTTCCGCAAGCGATGTAGGACATATTGAAACAAGCAAAAAAAGTATTGTTATTATAGCTACAAAACTTTTTAAAATCTTATTCACTTAATTTCTCCTATCTTTTAAGATAGGGCAAACGATAGCACACTATATTTAATTTAGCTTATAGGCATCCCCCCTTTAAATAATTTTTTATATTCATATTATGTGAAAACAAAATCCTTTTCATAATCTGCTATTTCAAATTTCATTGCTGTAACTGAGTTATTTAATGAAAAGATACATTCTCCTGGCGAGGCCATTGTCAGAATTTCTTTTGCACCTTCAGATAAACTGAAGAATTTTCTAATATTTTCAACATTTCCTGTACTTTGTCGAAACAAAAATTTAGTAGAGCAAATATTGATAATTGTTCTACCGTTCTTCACAATTTATAAATTCATCAATAAATTGACTACCAATTAGAAGTGGTGTGTTATACTTTCTACCTCTACGAGCAACAGTAGCCAAGAAGTCAGCAGATTCTTTATATTTTAAAAATAACCAAGCTTCATCACATATAATTAGTTTCTTTTTTTCTCTATTTTTTAGTATGAATTTTTGCCAAACCCAAGTAAGTATTACAAAAGAAGAATAAAGTTTAGTAAATTCGTCTTTTATCTCACTCATATCAAAACTTATAATGTCCTCATTTGAGAATATTGTACTCTCACAGTCGAATATTCCAAGCGAATTGCCCTTAAGAAAAGGAATTAGTATTTCTGCTAATTCCTTACATTTTCCTCTTTCATCTAATTTCTTTTGAAAATCAGATAGTGTCGGCATTTTCTTTTTTACTTTTCCTACAACATATTTGCCATTATTTAATTTTCCTTTGTTTCTTTCATAAATTGAGTTAATATCATCATTGATGCCACGCTCTGCATATAGCTGATTTACCACAATTTCAATTTCTGTTATCTCTGTTCCATTTAAAGTTCTACCCATATAATTTCTAGCTATTGTTGAAAGTAATGCCCTTATGTCTGCAACCTTGTCCATTATGTTTAAAAACTCTCTATTTCCTTTGTAGTCCTTCTCTAATTCGAATGGGTTAATTCCTGTAGATTCACCTTGCCTTATTTTAATAGTTTTTCCACCTAATTTTTGTACTAATTTAGCATATTCGCCTTCAACATCTATAAAAAATGCAGAACAGCCATAGGTAACTATATTTCTTTCTGCCATTAGCTTTAGTGAAACACTTTTCCCAGCACCGACTTGTACCGACATATAAATATGTGGGGATTAGGTAATGCTGGTGGTCCAATAAATGTATTTAAGTAGATCGGTGCATTTGTATAATAATTTCTTCCTAAAAATGTGCCTTTACTATGTGATACATTAGGATTTGTAATTGGCATCAATGTTGCAACACCGCCAGATACCATATTTCTTTCAAAACCTGCTAGTGCAATTTCTCCAGTTGGTAGCATTTGCTTTAGTCCGTCTATCTGTTTAAATATTAGAGTTCTTACCATAGCAGTTTTCTTATTCATTTCTGCTTCCAATATTTTTGATTTCTCATTTAATTTCTCCAAACTCTCACAAGTAAGCGAAATAAAAACTGTTACGAAAAATAGTTTATCTTGATTTGTTTGTATTAAAGTTCTTAAGCCCTCTAAATCTGCAATTTCTTTTTCTAGTACTGGAGTGTGAGCAATATTTCCTTGTCGCATGTAATTTGCATACTCTGCCTGCGACTGTACTAATTTTTTTGTTAATTGGTTTATAACAGAAGCATTGGAAGAAGTTTCAACTTTTATTGAAATTGTTACATCTCCTAAATATACAAGTTCCTCTAACCAACCGTAGCCAAGTTTGCTCTGGATAAATTGTTATAACAAAAGTCCTTGAATATTTGTTATAACCTAGATATAGATAATCAGCTTTTTCTTCTAATACATCTGGCAATATTCTATCTTCAATAGCAGAAATATTTTCAAAAATGTTATTTTCTTCTTTTGCTTTTTTCTTTTTTATCAACATACAATTCCTCCTTTCTAAAGTCCATTTTTATTATATTTGAGTTCTTATTTAGTTCCTTATAGAGTAAATTGTAGATATCTTCATCGCTTAGTAATTCACATTGTATTTTAGCTCTTGAAAGACTTGTTTTTAAATTTGCTATTCTCCTATTTAGTTCTTTTATTGCATCTTCATATAAACCGTCATATGATAGAATAATATAGTTTTTGTTAATTGCTGTATCCATATTTTCCATCATATTTGTTAGAAAATTTATCAAATTTTCCTTGCAGTTTTTTATTTGCATATTAGTTGATCTTGTTTTCTTAATATCATTTATAATCTCATTTGTATCAATATTTTCTGTAGTTGTTAGAAATTGAACAAAACCGTCAAATGTCAAAGCTGTTTGCATTAGTACATTTTCTATAGTTTCTTGTTCACTTTCAGACATCATATTGTAGTCAATACTTCCGATTCTTAAAATACATGAATATCTATTTCCCATATTTATCATTGAGTTGTCTATCTTTAAACCTAGAATATCTTTTAGCTGTTTTGTCTTTTTCTTGCCATTATCCTTTTGAATATTTTTATCAGTAGTTTTGTTTACTTGTTTTACTTTGTTTTTGCTTTTCTTTAAATACAAGAAGGTAAGTAAAATGGCAAAAATACTTAGCACTAAAAATATTATCATTACTACCATTTGCAACACCTCTCATAAACATATTTTTTATTTCTCATAAGAAACTTAATACAGTTTAAGAAAAGTTTATCAAAATTTTGCTCTTTTACCTTTAGGAAAGCACAAAGTAAGAAAAATATAGATATAATGCTAATTATTATAATCTTAACTGGTATTGGTATATGTAAAGCAAGAACAGATAGGGAAGAAGCTGCAATCATTAAATATACAACTTGCCTTAAACTCAAATATCCACCAAATATTTTTTCTTCTCTTTTTGTATTAAACGGTATCTTAAAAACTCGCATAACATACCTCCCTTATAGTAAACTTCCGCGTATTATTCGTTGCAATATTGATTATAATGCCTGCAATTATCAATGAAAGACCAAGTATTATTCCACCGCCACATATCCAAGCAAGTGATCCTATACTTTCAGCTCTTTTCTGAGGGTTGTTAGCATTTGCTATCATTTTAATTGCTGCAATTACTATACTTGCAAATATTAAAACTCCACCTAATGGCATTGCTATGCTTGTTATTACTCTTTTTATATTATCTGTTGCTTGTGTTACTTCAGCTGTACCAATTCCTGTTGTTCCACCTTCTGTTGCAAATACTGCGTTTATATTAGTAAAAAACATCATAATAATTGCTAGTATTGTAAATATTCTAATTACAACTAGCTTTTTCTTAGTGGTTATTTTCATAAATCTCATCTCCTATACAAAAATTTAAAAGGGCTTATTTGTATAGGACACACTATTTTTACATTAGTTCTTTAAGATATACAAAAACTATAGGTAAACTCATTACAAAAATAATACCAATTAATAAAATTGGTACTGCTTTTAGAAATTTTGTTTTTAATGTCTGCGATTTAATTATGCATCCTAAAATTAATAGCAACAGTGATATAACTAGAACTATTAATAACATAAATATTACTGACAAAAATCCTATAAATATAATGGATGTTACTATGTTTTCAAAATTATTCATATAATTTTCTATCATTTCTCATAGCCTCCTTGCATTGCTTTTAGAGTATTCCTTTATTATCACTCTTTTGTAATAGTTAAAGAAATTACCAATGCAATGTTCTTTAGAAATAAGATACAAATTTATAAGTTCCTGCCTATCAACTTTTAAAAGTAAAGTTTTAAATTGGCTATTGTATAGAGAATATAATGTGTATATTATTTCTTTTAGCATTTGAACTTTATCATCTTGCATAATAGAAAGAATCTCTTTTGTATATATGAATTCTAAGCGATTTAAAATTGAGTAAAATTCTTTCGAAATTCTGTCGCTATTATTTATAATATAATAAAATAAATCCTCTATTATTTTATTTATATTATTCTCTTTGACATTTTCGTCAATAGGGTATTGACCATTTGAACAATAGGGGTATTGATTTTTTTGACAATAGGGGGTATCCGCAATATAAATATTTCTTTCAATAACTTCCTTTTTATCATTTCTTATAATCTCTATTTCTATATATCCTAACTCTTGCAAATGTGAAAGCCATCTACTAACAGTTTCTATACTAACCCCATATAGTTGTGCAAAATACCTATTTTGAGCATAACAATAACCTTTTACATTTGATAAAGCTGTTATTTCACCATATAACAATTTTTCTGCTGCTTTTAATTTTTGATTATATCTAACTGTGGCTGGTATAATGGCATAATAATTAATTTTATTATCTTCATTCAATTTTCTCCTCCTCTCTTTTTATTCTTTTATCAGCTCTTGATCCACATAGAATTAGAGCATATAAAAAGAGGCTAACATTAGCCCCTAAAAAGAAACTGATTATATATCCAAGCATATTATCAACTCCGTTTTTATAAATTTAATAGACTTATTGTAGTAAAAATTCTAGTTCCCCAATTTTTTACTTTTTTAGGGGAATGCTGTAACCGTTGCAAATAAAGAGTTATATTACTTTATTTTCATAAATAACTGTTTTTCAAAATGTTCCCCAATTTCTTAAAAAAAGTTCCCCAGAAAAAAGTTATTTTTTTAAACTTTATTAACTTTTATTAAACTTTTTTAAACCTTTTTAAATTTTAGTAAAAGTCTTGAAGCATTGATATTGTTGTGTTATACTGATTTCATCATAGTATGAGAAGTCCCAAGTGTGCGACTACGAACCGGAAGGTCGGGGGTTCAAATCCCTCCAGTTGCACCAAAACAAGAAACTGTCTAAATACTGGTATGTTAAGTGTTTAGACAGTTTTTTATATGGCAAATAATGCAAAAGCAATGCAATAATTTTAAAGAATATCTATTCTTTTTTTCTATGATATGTTCCATCCTTATATACAAACAAGTCTCCTTCTTTTGCAGCTTCATATAAATCTTGTGGAAAATCTATTTCTTCAATACCACTAATTTCTCCATTTGAGTTATTATTCAAATCATATAACCAAATTCTACCTAAATATTTTTCTCCAACTTCATACGTATGCCCATAAATTCTATTGTCATCAAGATATTTTTTTTGCTCCTCAATTTTTTCAAGTATCATATTATTTATTTTTTCTTCAATAATTTTCGTTGCATCCATGTCTAATACGAAACCATTATTTTGTTTTCTTAGAACACTACCCAATTCGGAGCCCTGAGGTAAATCTTTAGGTTGCATTGTTATTGTTTCATTATTTTTCTCAGGGTTACAACTACATAAAATATAAGCACCTTTTTCTTTGGTGCTTGTATTATAAATATAATACATTTCACCTAATTCCTGAGTAGATTTGGCATAATCTTGCAAAATATTATTTCTTTCTGATAACATTTCGTTTCTATATATTGAAATTATTTTAGTATTATAAAGTGTTAAATCATCAGCAAGCAAGTTATTCCATGTAGAACTTGTAATAGGTCTTTCTAATGTGTTAGAGGCGTTATTTTTCAAATGATTCGAAAGTTCATTTATAAAATTCTGCACAAAATCATTCTCCTTTAAATTATTAAAAAAATTGTTTATTAAATCTAAGCTCAATATAAAATCACTCCTTTGTAAATTTATGCATTGTGGGAATTTACTATTGAAAAATAGTAATAAGAATTAAACTAGAGTGATTATATATTATTTTACATAAAATTGCAACACCTTTACATAAAAATATAAAATGCATTAAAATTTAAATTGTAATAATTATTCTGCATGACTTTCTCCTGTTGCATAATCTAAAACTATTCCTGGCTGAACGTTGTAACAGTAAACATTGAAGCAAATACCCTCTCCATTATCTTCAACTGACCATGCTTCCATTTGCACTCCACTTGCTAAAAGGTTATCACTTTCATAAACTGGTGTTACTCTATATAAAACATGGTTATCTTCATTATTATCAGTATATTCTGCTATTTTATTTTCAAATGGTAACATTCCTTCTGTATTTAAATATC
>CAMMFK010000065.1 GCA_946496115.1 uncultured Clostridium sp. | reverse complement strand
AGATTAGACAATTAACAAATTTGGAGGTGCAAAATGGACGATTTTAAAAAGTTTATGGCAAATTACTGGGGAGCAGTATTAGGAGGAATAGTAGCTTTAATTATTGCTTGCACAGATATGTATAGATTAGTTATAGGACTAGTTCTTGTTGGTATGGGAATTTGGGCTGGAAATTATTTTCAACACAATAAAGACAAGGTAAAAGAAAAATTGAGAAAAATAATTGATAAAATGTAAAATTAAGTTTACAATAACATGGTTTATAGGTAGCCTTAAAAACCTAAATATTATGCAAGAAATGGAACTAATTAAATGAAACGTACAGAGGCAAGAGAACAAGCATTCAGATTATTATATAGTCTACAATTAATGGATGAAAAAAATATAGAAGAGCAGTTAGAAATATTTATACAAGAAAATGAAATTAAAGATAAAGACGGTATAGACTACATAAAAGGCGTAATAGTTGGAACCAATAAATATAATGAAGAAATAGAAAAATCAATATCAGAAAACATAAAGGCAGATTGGGATATAAACCGAATTTCAAAAATAGATCTAACCTTATTAAAACTAGGTATATATGAAATCATCTATTCAAAATTACCATACAAAGTAGTTATAAACGAAGTTGTAGAATTAGCCAAAAAGTATGGTGATGATAACTCAAAATCATTTGTAAATGGAGTGTTAGCAAGCATAGTAAAGAAAAATGAAGCTTAATTTTTACTTATATAAAGTTTTAGATAAAAAGTAAAAATTAAACAAACTGAGCAAGTGAAAGGAATTAAATTCATGGACATAAAACCAATTACCGTTCAAGAATTAAATAAATACATAAAGCAAAAGGTAGATGGTGATGAATTTTTAAATAATGTATATGTAAAAGGTGAGATTTCAAATTTTAAATTACACTATACTGGGCATATGTATTTTACTTTAAAAGATGAAAACTCACTTATTAAATGTATAATGTTTAAAAGTTATACACCTCATTTACAATTTATGCCTAAAGATGGTATGAAAGTTGTTGTTTTGGGAACTGTTTCAGTTTTTGAAAGAGATGGCGTTTACCAAATATATTGCAAAGCAATGAAACAAGAGGGAATGGGAACACTATATGAAGAATATCAAAAACTAAAAGCAAAATTAGAAAAAGAAGGCTTATTTGACACATCACACAAAAAACAAATACCAATGTTTCCTAAAACAATTGGTGTACTTACTTCATCAACCGGAGCAGTTATAAGAGATATAATTAATGTATCTACTAGAAGAAATCCAAATGTACATATAAGGCTCTTACCAGTTCCTGTACAGGGACCGGGAGCGAGCCAACAAATAGCAGATGCTATTCAAAAAATGAATGACGAAAACTTGGCTGATGTTCTTATAATAGGTAGAGGTGGAGGATCACTAGAAGATTTATGGCCATTTAATGAAGAAGTTGTAGCAAGAGCTATATATAATTCAAAATTACCTATTATTTCAGCAGTAGGGCATGAAACAGATTTTACAATAGTAGATTTTGTGGCAGATTTAAGAGCACCTACACCATCTGCAGCTGCTGAACTTGCTGTACCAAATATTGCAGATGTAGTTTATACAATAAGTACATATCAAAATAGATATAGAGTAGCATTAAAGAGAAGATTAGAATTAATGAAACTAAGATATGAAAAATGTATGACTAGAAGAGTTTTTAAAGAACCTTTGCAAAAAATAAATGAAAAGTCTATAAGCTTAGATATGCTGGTAAAATCTATACAAAATAGCATAAATAATAGAATTACAAAATCGAAGGCAGATGCTGTTAAACTTATTGCTAAGTTAGACGCCTTAAGTCCACTAAAAACATTAACTCGTGGTTACTCTATAGCAGAAAAAGACGGAAGGGTTGTATCAAAACTAGATGATGCAAATATAAATGATATTCTAGAACTAAGATTAATTGATGGAAAGTTAAAAACAAAAGTACTAGAAAAAATAAAGTGAAAGGAATTTCAAAATGGAAGAAAAATTAACATTTGAACAAGCAATGCAAAAGTTAGAGTCAATTGCAAATGAATTAGAAAATGATAATTTAGATTTAGATACTTCAGTAAAAAAATTCGAAGAAGGAATGAAATTATCTCAAAAATGCAATAAAATTCTAGAAGAAGCCGAAAAGAAGATAACTATTCTTGTAAATGGAGAAGAAAAAGATTTTACAGTAGATAATGCTGAATAATTATTCTTACTCATAGCTTGATTATTTTTGCTTATTCTAAAGAATAGTATTAATATTTAAAGAAGGGGAAACAAAATGCTAAATTTTTTTAATCAATATAAATACTTAATAATACCATTTGTTTTATGGTTTGGGATACAAATGTTTAAAGTATTATATGAATATTTTAAAGAAGGAAAATGGGATATTAAAAGATTTATGGGAGCAGGTGGAATGCCTAGCTCACATTCAGCAGTTGTAGTATCACTTGCTACTTTAATAGGCAAACACATAGGAGTTGATGAGCCTATATTTGCATTAAGTGTATTATTTGCATTTATTACAATGTATGATGCAGCTGGAGTACGTAGAGCAGTTGGAGAACAAGCACATATATTAAATAGGGTTGTAAAAGAAGTTAAAGATATGACACCAGCAGAATATTTACAAGAAAAAACAGGACATACACCTGTACAAGTTGCAGCAGGAGCACTAATTGGTTTTGTTGTAGGAGTAATTTTTTAATAAAAGAATTAATAGTATTAGTGACAAGTACAAAAGAAATATTATATAGTAAAAAATGCGAGGTGTTTAAATGGAAGATATTGAAATTGCAAGAAGTGCAAAATTAAAAAATGTTATGGAAATAACAAATAAGCTCAATATTCCAGAAAGTGAAGTAGAGCCAATAGGAAAATACAAAGCAAAGATCTCTCTAAATTATTTAGAAAATTTAAAAAATAAAAAAGAGGGAAAACTAATATTAGTCACAGCAATTAATCCAACACCACTTGGAGAGGGAAAAACAACTACTTCAATTGGACTCGCAGATGGATTAAATGCTATTAATAAAAATGCAATTCTAGCATTAAGAGAGCCATCACTAGGTCCTGTATTTGGTATAAAAGGAGGAGCAACAGGCGGTGGACATTCACAAGTAGCTCCAATGGAAGATATAAACCTTCATTTTACAGGAGATATTCACGCAATAACTTCAGCAAATAATTTACTGAGTGCAATAATTGACAATCATATTTTTCAAGGAAATGAACTTGGATTTGAAAAAATTACTTGGAAAAGATGTGTTGACTTAAACGATAGAGCTCTAAGAACTGTTGAAATAGGACTTTCAGGAGAAAAAAATATGACTCCAAGAGAAGATCATTTTGACATTACAGTTGCATCAGAAATAATGGCAATTTTTTGTTTAGCAACATCTATTAAAGATTTAAAAAGAAGATTAGGAAACATAATTGTTGGATATAATAAACAAGGCAATCCAATATATTGTCACGACTTAAATGCAGAAGGAAGCCTTACAGTATTATTAAAGGATGCATTAAATCCTAATATTGTGCAAACTTTAGAAAATAATCCAGCGATAATTCATGGAGGGCCATTTGCAAATATTGCTCATGGATGTAATAGCGTTTTAGCAACTAAAATGGCAATGAAACTTGGTGATTACACTGTTACAGAAGCAGGTTTTGGGGCAGACTTAGGAGCAGAAAAATTCTTAGATATAAAATGTAGGCAAATGGGAATTTCACCAGATGCAGTAGTTATAGTAGCTACATTAAGAGCACTAAAATATCATGGTGGAGTGGCTAAAGATGAAGTAAACAATGAAAATGAAGAAGCTTTAAAAGAAGGAATAAATAATTTATTAAAACATGTAGAAAATATAAAAAAATATGGACTAAATCCAATTGTAGCAATAAATAAATTTACAGTAGATACAGAAAAAGAAATAGAAATTTTACAAAATGAATTAGAAGGAAAAGTAGAATTTAGCTTATTAGAAAACTGGGCTAAAGGCGGAATTGGAGCAAAGGATTTGGCTGAAAAAGTAGTTCGAATTTGTGAAAAGCCAAAAAACTTTAAGCCAATTTATGAATTAAATTTGAGCTTGGAAGAAAAAATAGAAAAAGTAGCAAAAGAAATATATGGGGCAAAAAATGTGGTATATTCAGAAGAAGCTAAATTAGACATAGAGCAAATAAGAAACTTAGCAAAAAATATGCCAGTATGCATTGCAAAAACACAATATTCATTTTCAGATGATCCTAAAAATTTACTTTGCAAAAATCCATTTGATATACATATAAGTTCTGTAGAACTAAAAAACGGGTCAGAATTTGTTGTTGTAAAAACAGGAAAAATAATGACAATGCCAGGACTTCCAAAAAATCCAGCAGCTGAAAACATAGACATAGATGAAAATGGCAATATTGTAGGAATTTTCTAAAATTATGATACAATCTCTAATAATTTTAAAATAAGCTTCAATATATGTTCTTCCGCATTTGCCTCACGGTTTCGCTTACGCGAAAACGCTTGCACGCTCACTTCGACAGATATACTTAGTTATAATTAAAATGCTCACGCTGCCTCAGGTCGCTAAAAGCTCTAGAACATATATTGAAGCTTAAATTAAAAATTATTGCATAAAAAAACCTTTTTTGGAAAAAATAATTTCAAAGAAGGTTTTTTATTTGAATGTAAAATTTTGAATTTCAGTCAAAATATTAAAACTTCAAAATTTAATTTGAGGATTTTAAAATGAAAATTAAAAGAAAAATTGGTATTTTATTGATTTTAGCAATTATGCTTTTTGTAAGTTATAATATTGTGGTTAGAAATGCCGAAGTTCAGGCACTTTCAAAATATGGCTCAAGGGGAGATGAAGTTAGACAAATTCAAACAAAATTAAAAAATTGGGGATATTATTCTGGAAGTGTAGATGGTATTTATGGAAGTGCAACTTTGTCAGCAGTAAAAAGTTTTCAAAAGAAAAATGGATTAACTGTTGATGGAATAGCTGGAACGAAAACTTTACAAGCAATGGGAATATATAATTCATCTAGTAGCTCATCTACGTCGAGTAGTAATGTAAGCTCAAGTAATTTGAATCTTCTGAGTAGAGTAGTTTATGGTGAAGCAAGAGGTGAAAGTTATACTGGACAAGTTGCAGTTGCAGCAGTAGTTTTAAATAGAGTAAAATCAAGTTCATTTCCAAATACCATTTCAGGAGTAGTTTATCAATCTGGGGCGTTTGATTGTGTTTCAGATGGACAAATAAATTTAACACCAGATGCTACAGCAAGAAAAGCTGCTCAAGATGCAATAAATGGTTGGGATCCAACATATGGAGCAATATATTATTTTAATCCAGCAACAGCTACAAATAAATGGATTTGGTCAAGACCCATGACTGTAACAATAGGAAAACATAGATTTTGTAAGTAATGGAAAATGAATAATATATAAAAAATTGCATAAACTAAAAATGTAAAACTAAAAGATAGGAGTAAAAAAGATATGAAAGTAATTGACAGAATAGCTTTAGTTTTAGTCATCATTGGCGCAATCAACTGGGGATTAATAGGATTCTTTGGTTTTAACTTAGTAGATAGCATATTTGGTACAATGAGTATAGTTAGTAGAATTATATATGCCTTAGTTGGACTATCAGGATTGTGGTCAATAAGATACTTTATGTATGAACATAATGACTAATTACAAAAATGAACTTTGAGTATTAAGCTTAAAGTTCATTTTTTTGTTTATAAAATATTGAAAACATGAGCATAATATGATATAAATATTTTGAAATAAAAAAATACAAATGGAGGTAAATCATGCTAAAAAAGATAAAAGAAGATGAATTTGAAAATGAGGTTTTAAAAAATACAAAACCAGTAATTGTAGACTTTTTTGCAACATGGTGTGGACCATGTCAAATGCTAATGCCAGTTTTAAAGGAAATAGCAGAAGAAAGACAAGATATAGATATAATAGAAATAGATGTTGATGAATCAAGGAACTTAGCTTATCAATATGAAATAGAAGCTGTACCAACAATGATTATATTTAGAAACGGAACTGCTATAGATAGAATTGGCGGATTTTATCCAAAAGCAGAATTAGAGGAAGTATTAAAAAGGTATATATAATTTAATATAAAACAAAGAAAGGTAAACAAAATGAAAGGTTATGAATTAAATCCGGACAAAGAATATGTGCAAAAAATATTAGAGGGTATATATAGAAAAGATGGACACTGCCCATGTAGACTTAATGTAGATGATACAACATTATGCCCTTGTGATGAATTTGTAGAAAAACAAATATGCAAGTGTAATTTATTTGTAAAAAAGCAAAGTGAAGAAGTATATAAAAATAGTAGCATTTCTAAAAAATAATTTGATAAATAATATCATAAAAAATGCGAAAAATAAAGATGTTAAATTGTCAAAAGGAGAAAAAAACAAATAAAATATGAAGGACGTAAATATAGCAGAAAATATCAAATATATTGGTGTAGATGATAAAGAATTAGATTTATTTGAGAACCAATATATTTTAAAAAATGGTATGTCATATAATTCATACTTGATTTTAGATGATAAAATTGCCATAATGGATACTGTTGACAAAAGAAAAACTGATGAATGGCTTAGTAATTTAGAAAAAGAATTAGATGGCAGAAAGCCAGATTATTTAGTAATATCTCATTTAGAACCAGACCATTCAGGTAGTATAGGAAAACTATTTAATAAATATCCAAATATTAAGATAATTTCAAATGAAAAAGTATTTTCAATGCTACCACAATTTGTAGACTTTGGCAAAATATGCGAAGAAGTAGATGGTACAAAGCAATTAGATATTCAAAATTGGTTAGATAATAAAAAGATAGTGGTAAAAGAAACAGACACAATAAATTTAGGAAAGCATATTCTACAATTTTTTATGGCACCAATGGTCCATTGGCCAGAGGTTATGCTAACATATGAGCAAACAGAAAAAATATTATTTTCAGCAGATGCTTTTGGAAAATTTGGAACATTAGACACAGATGAACCATGGGTAGATGAATCTAGAAGATATTTTATAAATATAGTTGGAAAAAACGGAATGCAAGCGCAAAATGTACTAAAAAAAGCCACTTCTTTAGATATTAAAATGATTTGTCCATTACATGGACC
>CAMMFK010000064.1 GCA_946496115.1 uncultured Clostridium sp. | reverse complement strand
AGCAAATATATAATGTAGACTTTTCAGAAGTAAAAGGTCAAGAAAATGTAAAAACAGCAATAGAAGTAGCATCTGCACGGTGGACACGGACTGCTCCTTATCGGAAGCCCGGGGAGTGGCAAAACAATGATGGCAAAAAGAATACCAACAATATTGCCAGACCTAACATTTAATGAAGCCTTAGAAATTACAAAAATACATAGTATAGCGGAAACATTGCCAAAAGATAAGCCAATAATAACAACAAGACCATTTAGAGCGCCCCACCATACAATATCTGTAACATCACTTGTGGGAGGAGGAATAAGCCCAAAACCAGGAGAAATAAGTTTAGCACACTATGGCGTGCTATTTTTAGACGAGCTTCCCGAATTTAATAAAAAGACTTTAGAAGTTTTAAGAGGACCATTGGAAGACAAAAACATAACCATAAGTAGAGTAAACGCTAGCTTAACATATCCGTGCAACTTTATGCTAGTAGCATCAATGAATCCATGTCCATGCGGATATTATGGATCAAAAGAAAAAGAATGCACATGTTTACCAGATGCAATAACAAGATATATAAACAAAATAAGCGGCCCGCTTTTAGACAGAATAGATATACAAGTGGAAGTAAATCAGGTAAAATATCAAAACTTAGAAGATGCTAGACCGGGAGAATCTTCTCAACAAATGAAAGAACGTGTAAACAAAGCAAGAAAATTACAGCAGGAGCGTTATAAAAATTATGGAATATACTCAAATTCGGAATTAACACCAAAATTAATAAACGAATATTGCAAAATAGATAGTAAAACTTCAAAAATTCTAGAAGATGCCTTCAACAAGTTAGGATTTAGTGCAAGAGCATATGATAGAATTTTGAAAGTGGCTAGGACTATAGCAGATTTAGATAATAAGCAAAATATAGAGTTAAAACACGTGGCAGAAGCAATACAGTATAGAAATTTGGATAAAAAATATTGGAAAAATTAGCTACAGACCATATATTGAAATTTTTATAATTATAGCAGTTGTAAAAAACTTAAACGAGGTGATGCATTATTTACTTTAAAAAAGAAATAGGAAAAGAGGGAGAAGACATTGCAGAAAAATATTTAAAAGCAAATGGATATGAAATTGTAGATAGAAACTTTTATGCAAGACAAGGAGAAATAGACATTATAGCAAAGCAAAAAAATGAATGGATATTTATAGAAGTAAAGACAAGAACAAATGATGCTTTTGGAAAACCAATAGAAGCAGTGGACAATACAAAACAAAAACATTTGATAAAAGCCATAAAATATTACATCTACTCAAATAGGATAGAAAACGAATGTATTAGAGTAGATGTAATTGAAGTGTACAAAATTGGAGATAGGCATATTATAAATCATGTAAAGCAGGTGATATAGAAAACAAAGAAGAGTAAATTATATTAGTTTTATATCTTAAATTTTAAACTAGAAGACATTTATTAATTATGCTAAGGAATCATAAATATTTAAATACTTCCTCAGGATATAAGATTTTACTTTTATTTTTGAATTCGTTAATATCTATCCAAACAGCTTTTGACTGTCCGTGGTCATCGATAACTACATATTCATCTTTAAAATCTTTATCTGAAATACTGATATTATAATATAAAACTAACTCATGAGCCTTTTTTCCATTATAGGTAAAAATATTTTCAGAAATTCCTAGAAAATCATTAACAGTTATGTTGACATTTATTTCTTCAAGAAACTCTCTTTTTAGAGTATCTTCACTCTTTTCTAAAAATTCAATACCACCACCTAAACATCTGTAAAAAGTTTGTTTTTTCACTTTGTCATAACCTTCACTAACTAATAGTTTATTATCTTTAATTGCAAGACCTAAAGCTATTGGCCTAATTTCTTTAAACTTATCCATAAAAATCACATTCCTTTCCAAGGTACACATAGTTATGAAAGTAATTTCTTTCAAACTATCAATTCCTTTGCATTATTATAAAAAATATTATTATTCGAGTCAATGAAAATAACCAAAATAAACTAATTGGGGTGTAAAAATTTAAAATTTTATGGCTAATATTTGTAAAATATGATAATATATTAAAAGAAAAATTTGATATAAGAAAGTAAATAAAAAAGAAAGGACGTATAAAGATGAATAGACAAGAAGCGGAAAAATTATTAAAAGAATATAATAATGAAGAATTTCATTTAAGACATGCATATACAGTAGAAGGTGTAATGAAATATTTTGCAAAAGAATTAGGAGAAGACGAGGAATACTGGGGAATAGTAGGACTACTTCATGATGTAGACTATGAAAAATATCCCGAAGAACATTGTAAAAAGGCTAGAGAAATACTAAAAAATGCAGGTGCTGACGAAGACATGATATATAGCATTTGCTCACACGGATATGGTGTTTGCTCAGAATTAGAACCAAAGAAGCAAATGGAAAAAATACTATTTGCAACAGATGAACTAACAGGACTAATTTGGGCTGCTGCAAAAATGAGACCATCAAAGAGCACAAAAGATATGGAAGTATCAAGTTTAAAAAAGAAATTCAAAGACAAAAAATTTGCAGCAGGTTGCTCAAGAGATGTAATAAAAAGAGGTGCAGAAATACTAGGATGGGACTTAGATAAATTGTTTGAAGAAACTATTTTAGCAATGAGAAACTGCGAAGATAAGGTAAATGAAGAAATGGGAGAAATTTAAGAATAGGTAAATTGAACAAAATTATTTTGTAATAGAAGATTTTTAGTTTGAAATAGAAAAATTATTAAAAATTGCAAGCATAATTAAAATTATGCTTGCAGTTTTTTAAAATTATAGTTTCAATATATTATTAGAAAAATCATAATTTCAACAACTTTCTAATTTCATTAATTTTAGACAAATCTTCCTTGTATGGTAATCTTGGTTTGACAAAATTGCTAGAACCTCTTTTTTCAAAGCTATATCTTGGAATTAATTGAATATGAAAGTGATTCATAGGACCATCACACATTGTGCATAGATAAACACTTTCAGCACCATAAACCTCTTTTATAATATTCATAGCTTTTTTTGCAAAAATAAATATTTCACTACACAAATCATCTGGAATTTCAAGCATATTTTTGTAATGCTTTTTTGAAGAAATAATAGTGTGACCAATGGAACGTGGGTTTCCACATAAGTAACATTCAAAATCATTATTTTCATATAAAAGCTTGTCTGAATTATTTCCATAAATACAAAAATTATTTTTCTTATCATAGCATGTAGGACAAATGCCTAAATCTGTTAAAATAGAAGCGGACAGTTTACCATCATTATCTAGCAATGACTTAATTCCAAATTTAACTTTATTCCATTCTTGTCTCAAATTATCATAAGATAACAAATTTTCTATGTCATCAAAATCTGTCCACTCTAAATTTTCAACATCATTATCATTAATATTTTTAGCTGTAGGACCATCATCAATTGCAACGTACATGTTACAAACCACATCTTCATTAGCAGGAGTGTGATATTTTAATGTATAAATAGGCTCAGTAATTAATAAATGATTGGCTCTTAAAGTTTCTTCTTCGGTTTCACGGACAGCACATTTTTCAAAAGTTTCACCATCTTCTACATGACCTTTAGGAAAAGACATATCTTGAAGTTTATCTCGATATACTAAAGCAATTTTTTTAGTGTCTAAATTAATTAAAATAGTTCCAGCTTTTTTAACTAGCATAAAAACCTCCTTTATATTTTATTATAAAAATAGTCCACGGTACGCAAAATTAATTTAACCAAAACTTAGATGTATCAATGAATTTGAGCTTTCAAGTGTCAAAGAAACAATTATTTTATATTATCTAATATTTTATCATTTTGTGTAAAATTTTTTAGCCAGTTATTCAAATCTTTTTGCTTTTTAAAAATTAATACTTTATTGCTGGGAATACTTTTAAGCATTTCCAAAACTTTTGGACGCTTCTTTTTATTATAACTCCAAACATACTTAACAAAAGTAAAATCTAAACGTTCTTTACATCCGGGAATGTCGATTTTATCTTTATTAAAATTTTTAAATATCCTTTTAGAAACACCTTTTAATTGAGCAAAAGTTGAATAATCTAGCCAAATAATTAAATCAGCCTTTTCTAGACGTTCTTGCAAAGTTTTGTTGTAATTGCCATCAATAATCCATTTTTCATCATTAGCTTTCTCTAAAATTTTTTTATCTCTTTCATTTTTATCAATTTGAACCCAGTTAGGTTTGTAATTGATAGCATCTAGATGAATGGCGGGAATGTCTAGCTCTTTAGAAAGTATATCTGATAAAGTACTTTTTCCACTTCCTGAGCCACCTATAATTGAAATTTTTTTAACTTGTTTTTTACATTCTTCTAAGGTAAGTTCGCTAGCTTTTATAGAAGAATTTTGAACAGAAATTGACATATGACCTCCTAAATTCTTTTTGACACAATCATGTCTCTTACAATATAGCCATTTTTATTATAAAAATTTAATCCTTTCTTATTAGGCCCAAATACTTCAATATTAATTCTTTTGCAGTCCATACTCTTAAAATAATCTTCTATTTTATTTAAAAGAAGTTTACCAACTCCATTTCCACGTGTATTGTTTTTTACAATTAATTCAATTACAGAGCCAGTTTTAGCACAATCATTTGTAAGTTTATCAACTTCATCTGCTTCTTCTACTATACCTATAATCAGACCTGTAACTACATTGTCTTCAACAGATAAATAAATTTTTCCGTTTTGATTTTTTACTTTCCTCATATCCATTTTAAAATTACCTTCCCTATACTCAGGAAGCATAACTTGAGTATGCCAGTAATCAATATCTATTAAATAATTTTGAAGTTCCACTAGCAAATCTTTGATTTGTTCATCATATTTGGAATTATATTCTATAATTTTCAATATTCTCACTCTCCGCCTATATTTTATCATAAAAATAAAGAAAATGGTGGTATTTATGAAAAAATCTGTAGTATAAATTGAAAATATATGATATGCTTATATAGAAATCAAGCAAGAAGAGATTAAGAAAAAGAGGGAGAGGATAGAAGTGAGTGAGGTTACAGAAAAAATTAAACAAGAGTTATTAGTAAGATGTGAAAAATCAAAACAAAAAGATGGTTATGACTTTTGGAATGAACATATTAAATATGTAGTAGACAATGCTGTGAAACTTGCAAAAGAATATGGTGATAGAGAAGAACACCATATTTATGGCGCAGAAATTGCTGAGGAATTACTAACGAAGTTAGACTATCCAAAAGATAGGATAGAAAAAGTAAAAAATTGTGTATTAAATCATAGAAGTAGTAGAAAATCACAAAGAAATACTATAGAAGAACAATGTGTTGCTGATGCAGATGTAATAGCTCATTTTGATTGTATACCATCATTGTTTTCTTTAGTATATAATAAAATGAATTTATCAATATCAGATGGGGCAGAATATGTAAAAAGAAAATTAGAGCGTGATTATAATAAACTAAGTCCTCGTACAAAGGAAAAGCTAAAAGAAAGGTATGATAAAATAATGGAGGTGTTATTTTTATCAGAGTAAAATAAACCTATTATCATTTTTTATGATTTCTAAGGTATGGCTAATAGATAAATTGGTTGTATCTAATATATTTTGAGCGTTGTAATTTCTACTTTTGAAACTATTTAATAAAGTTATACAGCGCTCTTTCATTTGACAATCTTCAGGTCTTTCTTTATCTCTTGATAATAATGTGGCTTCATCCGTTAATAAAACAACAAATTTTATAATATAATTTTTGAATTCGTCTTTTATCATCTCTATATTTTTAGGAGTAACAATGTAATTAAATATTACATCATATCCGTCATCTAAATAAATTTGGAAAATATTCATGCAAACTTTCCAAAATGTTTGCAAATGATTGCCATCTTTCCAAGCAGGAGTGTATCCTCCTATGACTTGATGGTAAATATTGTCGCCTTCAATTAAAACAGATTTATTACTTGACATGGCTAGTTCTTTTGAAATTGTGCTTTTGCCAACTCCAGCAGGGCCAGTTATTATAAATAAAATGGGCATGGTGTACCTCCTAAATGATAAGTAATTATATTTTAACATAAAAAATAAGTTATGGGATGGTATAAGAATTAAAATTGTGATATATTTTATTAAGGAGGGGATATATTGAAAAAAGAAATAAAACTACTAACACATTCTTAATTTGTTAAAGTATTCAATATGATAAAAGCTCAAAATTCTAATAAGAGAATAAAAATTAGGTATAAGACATTTATAAATTCAAATGAGCTTTTTAAAATAAATAATAACATAAATAAAAAAGGAGATAATATGACATCTGTTACAAGTAGGATAAAAGAAATAAAACAACCTAGAGGTGGATATTTAAACCCAAGTAGTTTTGATGAAATAGAATTAAATGATGGAGTAACTCTAAACAATATAGAAAATATACCAGCTAATATTATAGGACTAGTTGTAGATTATATTTCAAGAATGAAAATGGGTGATAACAAAAATGATGCCTTTAAAATTTCTATTTTAGGAGCCAAGATAATTGGAAAAGAAGGTGAAGCGGATAAGTTGTTAAATGAAATTAATGGCATAGACGATAAATCTATTTCGGCAGCATGTAAACTAGTAGGATATGATGTTTGTTTTAGAGCTGGTATACAATATTATAAATCAGTAGAAAATATTAATCCTGACAAAGATACAATAGAAAATATTAGAACAATGATAGAAAGGACAGAAAAATTTTATGATGAGTATGGACCAGTAAAAGAAATAGGTATGACCTTTGAAGGAGGTTACACTCAGACTATAACAGTAGGTGATGCTGATTTTATGACAGAAGATACTTTATGGGATTTTAAAGTATCAAAAAATAAATCTAGAAGCGCACAAACCCTGCAATTATTAGTTTATTATTTAATGGGAATGCATTCAGATAAAGGTAAATATTCTAAAATAAAAAAATTGGCTATATATAATCCTAGATTAAATAAAATTTTTATAATACCTATAAATAAAATAAGTAGTGAAACAATAAAAGAAGTAGAAGAAAAAGTTATAGGTTATAGAAAAGTTCAACAGAATAATAAAACAAAATATGATGAATATAAGGACTATTATACGATTACAGAATTAACTCAAATCTTAAAATGCTCTAGGCATAAAATTATGCAATTATATAGCGTGGAAGATTTACCTTTAAAGATGGTAAAAAATAGGTATATAGTCAATAAGTTGGAACTTATGGAATGGTTAGATGA
>CAMMFK010000063.1 GCA_946496115.1 uncultured Clostridium sp. | reverse complement strand
TTAAATTAGTCAAGAATTTTATATTATGAATTGATAATAATCTTACTCCTAATATCTCATTACATTTTAATAAATGTCTAATATATGCTCTTGTATAATTTCTGCATGTATAGCAATCACATTCTGAATCTAGAGGAGTAAAATCTTCTGCATAATTTGCATTTCTTACAACTACTTTTCCATGTGATGTCATTGCTGTTCCATTCCTTGCAATTCTTGTCGGAAGTACACAATCACACATATCTATTCCTGCCATTGCAGCTTCTAGTAGATAATCTGGGCTTCCTACACCCATTAAATATCTTGGCTTATTTTCTGGCATAAGTGGTGCTGTGAATTTAAGCATTTTAATATATTCTTCTTTTGGTTCTCCAACACTAATACCACCTATAGCATAACCTGGAAAATCTAATTCTATTAAATCTTTTGCAGATTTTTCTCTTAAATCCTCATAAAATCCTCCTTGAATAATTCCAAATAAAGCTTGATCTGTTTTATGTGCTTTTTTACATCTTTTTGCCCATCTTGTTGTTCTTTCCATTGAATTTTTTGTATATTCATATGTTGAAGGATATGGACAACATTCATCAAAAGACATTATAATATCTGCCCCTAAATCTTCTTCAATTTGCATAACTTTTTCTGGTGAGAAGAAATGCTTACTACCATCTAAGTGAGATTTAAACTCTACTCCATCTTCGGAGATTGTACGTAAATCACTTAAAGAAAATACTTGAAATCCTCCACAATCTGTAAGAATAGGTCTGTCCCATCTCATAAAATTATGAAGTCCTCCCGCTTCTTTTACAATTTTTTCTCCTGGTCTTAAATATAAATGATATGTATTGGATAAAATTATTTGTGCTCCATTTTCTTTAAGCTCTTCTACTGTCATTGATTTTACAGTTGCTTGTGTTCCTACAGGCATAAATATTGGAGTTTGTATATCTCCATGAGGTGTGTGCACTACTCCTCTTCTTGCTCCTGTTGTTTTATCTATATGTAGTAATTCATAAGTTACTGATGGTTTCATTATTCCTCCTTTTTATTTTTTATAATATTAGCATCGCATCTCCAAAGCTAAAGAATCTATATTTTTCTTTTACTGCTTCTTCATATGCTTTCATTATATAGTCTTTTCCTGCTAAAGCGGATACAAGCATTAGTAATGTTGATTCTGGAAGATGGAAATTTGTAACTAATCCATCTATGCATTTGAATTTATATCCTGGGTAAATATAAATTCCTGTGTCTCCTTCACAGGCTTTAACCAAACCTGTATTTTCATCTGCAATTGTTTCTAGTGTTCTACATGAAGTTGTTCCAATGGCTATAACTCTTTTTCCTGCCTTTTTAGTTTCATTTATTTTGTTTACATCCTCTTGTTTTATATAATAATGTTCTGTATGCATATGATGGTCTTCAATGTTTTTTTCTTTTACTGGTCTAAATGTTCCTATTCCAACATGTAGAGTAACATTTGCTATTTTTATGCCCTTTTCCTCTATTTTTTGCAACAATTCTGGTGTAAAATGCAATCCTGCAGTTGGAGCAGCTGCTGAGCCTTCATATTTTGCATAAACAGTTTGATATCTATCATTATCTTTTAGACTTTCATGTATATATGGTGGAAGTGGCATAAGTCCTATTTTGTCAAGTATTTCATTAAATATTCCGTCATAGGTAAATTTAACTTTTCTTGTTCCATCTGCTAAAGTTTCAAGTATTTCAGCCTTTAAAAGTTCATCGCCAAATATAACTTTTGCTCCAACATGAAGCTTATTTCCTGGTCTAACCATTGCTTCCCAAATATCACCTTCTATATTTTTTAGAAGCACGAACTCTACATTTGCTCCAGTTTCTTTTTTGCCATAAAGTCTTGCTGGTATAACTTTTGTGTTATTTCTTACCAAGCAATCTCCGGGCTCTAAATAATCAATTATATCTTTAAAAATTTTGTGCTCTATTGTTTGTTTTTTTCGATTTAGTACCATTAATCTTGATTCATCTCTATTTTTTATTGGTACTTGTGCTATTAGTTCTTCTGGTAAGTCATAATAAAATTCTTTAAGTTCCATTAAAAAGCCTTCTTTCTATTTTCCTAAAACTTCTCTACATCTTGGGCATAAGCCATCTTCTGTATGTTCATCATACATCCAGCATCTTTCACATTTTTCGCCATCAGCATGTTCAACTTTTATACCCATTTTTTCTTCCTTACGCTTGTTTTCTTCTATTTTTAATCCAGAAACTATTAAAACTAATTTTATTAATTCTTCATTTTCTTTTAAGAAGTTGTATTCATCACCTTCTGCATAAATTGTAACTTTTGCATCTAGTGAATTTCCAATTGTTTTATTTGCTCTTGCAAGTTCTAATTCTTTTGAAGCTACATCTTTTAGTTTTATTATTTTTTCCCATTTGTCTGACAATTTTTTGTTATCCCACATGTCTACTGGAGTTGGGTAATCTGTAAGCATTGGACTTTCTACATTTTCTTGCACAGTATGCTTCATGGCTTTCCAAATTTCTTCTGCTGTAAATGAAGTCATTGGTGTTAATATTTTTACTAAAGCGTCTAGTATATAATACATTGTTGTTTGAGCTGCTCTTCTTTCAAGCGAATCAGCTTTTGAAGTATATAATCTATCTTTTATTATATCTAGATAGAAGCTACTCATATCTACAACGCAGAATTGGTTTATATCATGATAGCAATTTGCAAAATCATATTCATCATAGTCTTTCGTACAATCACGAATTAATTTGTTAAGTCTTGTTAATGCCCACTTGTCTATTTCCATTAAATCTTTATAAGCAACTGGATTTTCTGGGTCATAGTCATTTGTATTTCCTAATATATATCTTGCTGTATTTCTTATTTTTCTATATACATCAGAGATACCTTTTAATATATCATCAGATAAATTTACATCCATTGAATAATCAGCTGAAAGTACCCATAGTCTTAGTATATCTGCACCATATTTTTTACATACATCTATTGGAGATACACCATTGCCTAAACTCTTAGACATTTTTCTTCCTTGTCCATCCACAACAAATCCACAGCTTAATACTTCTTTATATGGAGCTATACCTTTTGTTGCAACAGATGTTAGAAGTGATGATTGGAACCAGCCTCTATATTGGTCGTTTCCTTCAAGATATAAATCTGCTGGATAGCTTAGTCCTCTTTCTACTAAAACACCTTGATGTGTTGAACCTGAGTCAAACCAAACGTCCATTATATCTGTTTCTTTTTTGAAATGAGTGCATCCACATTTAGCACATTTTGCATTTTCTGGCATAAGTTTCTCTACTTCTTTTGCCCACCATGCATTTGAACCTTCTTTTCCAAATATATCTTGGATTTTCTTTATAGATTCTTTTGTAACATATGGCTCTCCACAGTCTTCACAATAGAATATTGGAAGTGGAACTCCCCATGTACGTTGTCTAGATATGCACCAGTCACTTCTGCCTTTTATCATTTCTGACATTCTTTCTTCGCCCCATGCTGGATGCCATTTAACTGTTTTTACAGCTTTTAAAACTTCATCTCTAAATCCATCAACTGATGCAAACCATTGTGGTGTTGCTCTAAATATAATAGGCTTTTTACATCTCCAGCAATGTGGATATGAGTGAACTAATTTAACTGCTTTTAATAAGTAACCATTTTCTTCAAGCCATTTTGTTATTTCTTTATTTGATTTTGCATAGTACATTCCCGCAAAAGGTCCTGCTTCTTCTGTTTGAACACCTTTGTCATTTACTGCAACTTTTATTTCTAGACCATCTTTTAGGCTTTGTAAATAGTCTTCTTTACCATATCCAGGTGCAGTGTGTACAGCTCCAGTACCTTCTTCTAATGTAACATTAACTCCATCTTCTCCGCCTAAAACAACTACTGAATTTCTTTCTAGGAATGGATGTCTACATTGTACTCCTTTTAAATTTTCACCTTTAAATGTTTTTAAAACTTTGTAATCTTCTATTTCAGCAAGTTTCATAACTTTTTCTACTAATTCACTTGCTATAACTAGGTTACCTACACATGTTTTAACTAGACTATATTCAAAATCTGGTCCAACAGTAATTGCCATATTTCCAGGTAATGTCCAAGGGGTAGTTGTCCATATTACAATATAAGTATTTTCATCATCTAATATGCCCTTTCCATCAACAACTGGGAATTTAACATATATAGAAGTTGCTTCATCATCTTTGTATTCTATTTCTGCTTCAGCTAATGCTGTTTCACAGTCAGTACACCAATAAACTGGTTTTAATCCTTTATATATATATCCTTTTTGATACATATCACCGAATACGCCAATTTGTCTAGATTCCATTTTAGGGTCATAAGTAATATATGGATGTTCCCAATCTCCTAGAACTCCTAAACGTTTGAATCCTTCTGTTTGAATATCTTTATATTTTCTAGTAAAATCTTGGCAAGTATCTCTAAATTGTGTTACAGGGATTTTACTTCTATCTAGTCCTAATTTTTCAATAGCTTTCTTTTCAGTTGGCATACCATGAGTATCATAACCTGGTATATATGGCGAGTAATATCCTTTCATTGACTTGTATCTAACAATAGTATCTTTTAGAATTTTATTTAGAGCATGTCCTGCATGTATTTCTCCATTTGCATATGGAGGTCCATCGTGAAGTACAAAGCTTGGATGACCTTCATTTTTCTTTAAAATCTTTTCATACAAACCGTTTTCAAAAACATTTTCTAATATACCTGGTTCTTTTTCAGGTAAATTTCCTCTCATAGGAAAGTCTGTTTTTGGTAAGTTAAGTGTTTGACTGTAATCTTTCTTTTCTTTTTCCATAATTACCTCCTTGAATTTTTGATGGTGTTGGCAGTTGTATTTTCCGTTATTGACAGACCAAAAAGTAAAATTTTACGAAAAGGACCGTCCCCAACGGAAAAAGACCCCATCCTTTTAGGACGAAGTCTTTCCGCGGTACCACCTAATTTAAAAGAATTTATATTATTTCTTATTCTTTTCTCTTTAATATCTTTAACGCAGATTTACGACTTAAACTAATAACTTATGCTTTCGCTTAAGCAACATATAAGTGATAATAAATAAATAGTTTCTTACTAGCATCTCACCGCCACTAGCTCTCTTGGAAGGCTTGTTTATTTACCGTGTCTTATATATAGTTTTTATATATGATATGACTATTTTACAACATTTTATGTAAAAAAGTCAAGAGGTTTTAAGTATTTTACTATATAAGTACTTTATTATTTTTCTTCATATCCTGGCTTTTTTAATAACTTAAACATATTTGTTTTGTATTTTTCAACACCTGGTTGATTAAATGGATTAACTTCTAATAACTCTGCTGACATAGCACATGCTTTTTCAAAAAAGTATATTAGCTCGCCTAATGTTTCTTCATCTAATCTATCTATATGAATTACTATATTTGGTACATTACCTTCCGAATGAGCTTTTAATGTTCCTTCCATTGCCATTTTGTTTACATAGCTTAGTTTTTTTCCATATAAATAATTTAAATTGTCTAAATTATCCTCATCCATATTTATGGTAATGTCTGTGTTTGATTTTTCTATATCTATAACTGTTTCAAATAATATTTTTCTTCCTTCTTGTATATATTGTCCAAGAGAATGTAAATCAGTTGTAAATTCTGCTCCTGCCGGGAACAATCCTTTCCCATCTTTTCCTTCACTTTCTCCAAATAGTTGTTTCCACCATTCTATAAAATAATGCATTCTTGGGTTGTATGAAACTAGCATTTCTATAAATTTATCTTTTTCGTATAATAAATTTCTTGCAACTGCATATTGATAGCATTGGTTATATTCTAAAGAACTATCAGAGTACTTATCTTCAGCTATTCTTGCACCTTCCATTAATTTATCTATATTTACTCCACTTACTGCAATTGGCAGTAAGCCAACTGCTGTAAGAACTGAAAATCTTCCTCCCACATCATCTGGTATTACAAAGCTTTCATATCCTTCTGCTTTTGCTAATTGCTTTAATGCTCCTTTTTTCTTATCTGTTGTAACATAAATTCTTTTTCTTGCTTCTTTTATGCCATATTTACCTTCTAGTATTTCTCTAAAAATTCTAAAAGCTATTGCTGGCTCAGTTGTTGTTCCAGACTTAGATATTACATTAATACTAAAATCTTTTCCTTGCAAAACTTCTATTACATCATTCACATAGTCAGGACTTAAATTATTTCCAACAAATATGATATGTGGCTTTTCGTCTTTCATTTGAGAAAATGAGCTGTGCAAAGCTTCAATAACAGCTCTTGCTCCTAAATATGATCCTCCAATTCCTATTACTAGTAAAATATCTGAATCTTCTCTTATTTTTTTGGCACATTTTTTTATTCTTTCAAATTCTTTTTTATCATATTCTGTAGGTAAATTAAGCCAGCCTAAAAATTCACTTTCATCTTCTGATTTATCTATTAATTCTTGATTTATTTCTTCTACTACTGCAGAATGTTCTAGTATTTCTTCCATTTTAACTTTTGATTCTTTAAAATCTAATTTAATGTTTGCCATTGTTTTCCTCCTTTTTTATTTTTTTCCAAAAAACTTTTTTATCTTATCTAAAATTCTTTTAAATATATTTTCTTTATATTTTACAATTTGCATTGTTTCTTTATTAGGATTATATACATTTTCTTTTTGCCTATTTTCAAAAACATTAGAAGAATATAATTGCTGTTTTCTTAGTTCATTTTTTTGTCTTTCTTCATTTTGCATTTGTATAATTTTATTTTTTTGTTCTGGAGTAGCAAGATAATCTCTAAATAAATTAAATAATATAGCTTTGGTTTCAGGAAGCATTTCTTGTTTTTCTAAGTCCAATTTATTATTTAAAGTATATTCATATTCTACATTTCTATTCAATCTTATAGCATCTACAATTTCAGGAGGAATCTTATTATATTCTTCTTCATTTAAATACTGTAATATTGCATATACTTCTGTATAAGCATTATTGTGATTGCCCATCTTGACTTATTCCTCCTTCTTTTGTTTTTTCTGCTAAAGTTTTTAATGCTATATCTTCTCTTTCTAAAAGTTCAGGATTTTTAATTGAACTTATTGATGCTTTTGCAATATCTTTACCTTTTAATTTTCTGGGATTATATTGTTCATCTAAATACCTTATTATCTCTACTGTTCTTCTATCTTCTTCATTTTTTATTTCTTCTATTGGCATTCCTTCATATGGTTTTATTTTTCTTCTAACATTACTTAATTTATTTCCTAAATCTTTTTCAGCCTTATCTTTTGAAATTTGACTTGGCAATCTTCTATCCCATATTTCTTTATCTCCATAATTTCTTTCACACCAGTCTTTTATTTGTAATGCATTTTTTAAAGCTTGTCCTAATCCATATTCTTCATCTAACTGTCTTATTATCTCTACTATTCTTCTATCTTCTTCA
>CAMMFK010000062.1 GCA_946496115.1 uncultured Clostridium sp. | reverse complement strand
ATCATTTTATTAAATGGCAAGATGATAATGGAATAATATATATGAGTATATATGATTTTTATTAAACGAGAATAGCCTTAAAGAAGCATAAAAATTAAGACTGATAGTATTAATCTATAAAATCTATCAGTCTTAAAAACTCCCATAATTAATTTAAATTACTCAATATGTAAAATGAATTTAACATATTAAAAGTATATCACAAAATTTATCAAAAGTACATAAACAAATATTACAAAATTGTTACAAATATCTTGACTTTGAGGGGCATAAGTTATAAGATAATTATGAAGATTTTTAAAAGGAATACGATATAAATAATTTATGTTTTAGAGATAATTAATATGATATAAATAAAATCGATTTTGTGAAATAAGAACCACAAAATAGTTTTAACAAAATGATAGGACATAGGAGGAGCTAAATGAAAAAACTGCTAAATATATTATCAATAATTATAATATTTGCCTTAATAATGGCAAGTGTTAGTTTGGCAAATACAGGAACTTTAAAAGATACAGACTTTTTGAATGTAAGAGAAACTCCATCAACATCATCAAACATAGTAACAGTTTTACCTGCAAATGCTTCATTTGATATTATTGCAGAAGAAGGAGATTGGTACCAAATTAAATATCAAGACTATACAGGTTATGTAAGCAAACAATATGTTAAAGTAAGTGAAACTACTGCAAATACTAGCATTCCAGCAAAAACAAATTCAAATGGGATAATAAATAGCAATTCAAACATATATATTTTACCATTAATTAATTCAACAGTAATAGGAACAGTAAATAGTGGCTCAGAGGTTTTAGTTGTTTCTATAACTGGTAAATGGGCATATATTCAAACAGATACAGCTTCTGGATGGGTGTTTACTAATAATGTTAACGGTACAGAAGAAACTGCTAGTGAAACTAATAATAACGATACAAGTTCAGAAAATGGAAACAGTGATGTTGTAGATAATAACGAGGCAGATACAAACTCATCAGATAATCAAAATAATAATGCGGGTTCTGATGAAAATACTAATAATAGTTCTTCAAATGAAAACTCTGGCAATGAAGAAAATGCTAACAATACGGATAATGAAGAAAACAATAATTCAAATAATGAAGAAAATAATTCAGACAGTAACTCATCAGCCAATTCAGAAGATTATCCAAAAACAATGTATGTAAATGTTGGTGCTGTATATATTAGGGCACAAGCAACAACCTCATCAGACATTGTAGCAAGTGTAGGACTTAATACGCCAGTTACTGTAAGGGGAGAAGAAGGAGACTGGTATAGAGTATCTGTTACTGATGGCGATGGATATATGATGAAGCAATATTTATCAGATAGTAGACAATGAATTAAATAGTGGGGCACAGAAAGGAAGTATATGAATAGGCCAATTTGTGTTCTCACTATTATTGTAATTGTGGCAATAATAGGACTGTACTCTTGTGGTGTAGTCTTTTTTGACTATGATAAAGTTTATGAATTAGATGGAGCTACCCAAGATTTTGAGGGAATCATATTAGGCAAAAAATCTGAAACTGACTATAAAGCAACCTATATTATAGAAATAAATGAAGCACAAAATAGTTATACACAAAAAAATAATTCGAAAAATAATGAAATTGGTGAAACAAATGAGAATATGCAAAATGAAAATGAACAAGAAGAGAATAAAAAAACTGTAGATACACAAATTTTTGTAGGTAAAAAATTCCTACTAGATGTTAAAAAGAAAGATTATAGCAAAGAATTAGAATATGGTGACATTATTACTTTTAACGCCATATACAATAAGCCAAATGCTCAAAGAAACTATGGAGGATATGACTATTCTCTATATTTAAAAACTCAAACCATATATGGAACTTTTGAAGGGTCACAATTACAGCTCAAATCAAAAAATAAAGGGAGTTTTGTTCAAAAAGGTATAATTTCATTTAAAGAATATATAAAAGGCATTTTAAAGGCAAATTTAGATGAAAACGAGGCTGAACTATGTATAGGATTGGTTATTGGTGATAGAACAAATTTATCAGAAAATATACAAGAAGATTTTAAAACTTCAAATTTAACTCATATGCTTGCAGTATCAGGCTCTCATTTTGTATATATTATTTTAGCAGTAACTTATATAAACAAATTTTTAAAACGTAAACGATTAGGACAAGTATTAATGCTAATAGTTATAGTATTGTTTATGAATTTAACCGGTAATACAGGTTCGGTGGTTAGGTCTGGAATAATGGCAGCTTTGGGAATAATAGCAAGCATAATACATAGAAAAGCTGATATATGGAACAATATGGCTATAGCACTGCTAATTCAAATTATATTAAATCCATATATAATATTTGATGTAGGAGTACAGCTATCTTATGGTGGAGTTATAGGAATAGTTGCTTTTAATAAAATTGTAACAAATCAAATAGAACAATTGAGCAATAAAATCAATAATTACATTAAAGAATCAATTAGTGTAACAATTTCAGCAAATATAGTAATCATCCCAATAATGATGTATACTTTTAATACCATTTCATTTTCATTTGTAATTTCAAATTTAATTGCGGGAGCGATACTTGGCATAATAGTGCTTTATGCTTTTGCATTAATATTTTTATATATAGTACTACATAAATTTATTTCTCCATTATTTATAATACTTAATATAATGCTCAAAATACTAATATTTATTGCTCACATATGTAGTTTAATTCCATTTTCAAAAATATATGTTGTTACTCCAAATGTGGTTTTAATAATATTCTTTTACTTGTTTTTGCATCTACTTGTAAAGAAGCAAAATAGCATGATATTAAGTAAAAAAACAATAGCTTTTTTTACCATAGCAATAGTAATTTTAAATTTTATTTATCCTGTAATAACTTCAAAAAGAGATAACTTAGAAATTAATTTTATAGATGTAGGACAAGGAGATAGTACTTTAATTAGAGTTAGTAATAAAACAATTTTGATAGATGGAGGAGGTAGCTCATATGGAGAAACATTTGATGTAGGAGAACAAACTTTGTTTCCGTATCTTTTAGATAGAGGAATAAATGAAATAGATTATGTTATAGTGTCTCATTTTGACTCAGACCACTGCCAAGGACTTAATTTTGTGATGGAAAATATGAAGGTAAAAAATGCAATAATATCAGATTTGGGACAGGAGTCGAACGAATATGATACTTTTCTGAGTTTAGCTAAAAAGCAAAATACAAATTTAGTTTATGTAAAAATGAGAGATATTATAAAAATAGGCAAAGCTACTATAAAAATCTTATTTCCAGATAATGAGCCCATAACAGACAATGAAAAAAATAATAATGCAATAGTTTTTAAATTTCTATGGAAAAATGTATCAATATTATTTACAGGAGATATTGAAGAAAAAGCGGAAAACAAGATATTAAGCTTGTATTCAAACAATTTAGAAGAGTTAAAATCTACTATATTAAAGGTTGCACATCACGGTTCAAAAACCTCTACAACAAAGGCATTTTTAGAAGCGGTAAAACCTCAAATTGCACTAGTTGGAGTAGGAGAAGATAACAATTTTGGTCATCCAAATAGTGGAGTAATTGAAAGGCTTGAAAGTATAGGTTGCAAAATATATAGGACAGACAAATGCGGAGAAATTAATTTTAAGTTTAAAAATAAAATTTCAGTAAGTACAAAAATATCTAGCATATTGTAGATTATTTTAATATTTTGTATAAATTTTAATATTTTGGAAAAAATATACTCATAAAATAATTTGGACAAACTTACCAAAAAAATATGTGTTAGTCCAAAAATTTGGAGATGAGTATATGAAAAAATCTACAATTATTATTTTAGTTTGTATTGCTATAGTTTTAGGAATGGTCAGCGGAATTCTATATGCCATAATAGATAGAAACAATTTGCAAGAAGCTCAGATAAATGAAATTAGAAAAGTTAATGAATTAATAGAATCTAATATAGTAAAAACAAATGGAATGCATGAAGATGTAGTTGCTACAAGTGGTTCAGATGTTAAACTTTCACCTAATGCATATATTGTTTTTGAAAAACATTATACAGATTGTGGACACACAATTATAGAAAAGCAACAAATAAACAATGATGAAGTAAATAAAGATGAAGAATATTTTAAAAATGCATATAGTGATTGGACAATTGAAAGCTTTACAACTGACGAAGTAAAACTATATAAAGATTTTCAGGGAAGCTGTGATGAACATTATTTAATTACTGTTAATGATGAAAACATAGTTGTTTATTCAATTGATAATGAGGGGAATAGGACTTTAAAAGAAGAAACAGATATACCTGTGCAGTATTTGCCAGAAGAAGATGTGGAACTTTTAAAACAAGGAATCACAGCCTATGGTCAAAATGAATTAGCCAAGAAATTAGAAGATTTTGAATAATAGCTAAATTTAATAGTGCATAAAGTACCAAGATACATTCTAGAGCATTTCAGCGAACGAGAGCAGTCACAGCATTTATAACTTGCAATATGTGTTATTTGCGAAGTGGAGCGTGCAAGCTGGAGCGACTAGCGACCCGCGTGGCGAAATGCGGAAGAATGTATCTTGGAACTTATTTATTTAATCTTAACTATTATTACTTTTTGTTTCTAACATTTTTTTCAGGCACAGTTTTTGATTGCTTTTTTAATTCCTCTTTATTTGGCAAATATCCATTTCCATAGAAATATGTAAAATACATAATAAGTGAGAATATAGCAAATAAAACAGCCAATGCGTAAATATATATATCAAATCTATAGAAACCATATATTTTAATAATACAAGAGCTTACTACAGCAATATATATTAAAACTGTTGTAAGTTTTCCATACCATTTACTTGAAACTACTAGGCTTTTTCCATATAGGAATGAAGCACCAGCAATCATAACAGTTTCTTTTAAAACTAGTATAACGACAATCCACCAAGGTATAACATTTTTTATTGCTAAAGTTAATAAAATAGAAAGTTGAGTTAACTTATCTGCTAATGGGTCCATTAATTTTCCAAAATCGGATATTGCATTATACTTTCTTGCAATCTTCCCATCTAATACATCTGTAAATGATGATAGGGTAAAAAGTATTAATGCTAGTAAATAATTATCATATATAAGTGCTAATACAATTGATGGTATAAATATAAATCTAATTATTGTTAAAATATTTGGTATGTGTTTTATCATTAAAATCGTTTCCTTTCTACGTCAATGGGGACCCCTTATTGACACAAGAGTTTTGTTAGTGTGTCAATAAGGAGAGTCCTTACTGACATTACTCTTTTACGCTAAAACTTAGCTTGTCCTCTTTTAAATCAATGTATACTTTTTGTCCGTTTTTTAGTTCATTTCTTAGTAACATATCTGAAAGCTCATCTTCAACATATCTTTGTACAGCTCTTCTTAAAGGTCTAGCACCATATTTAATATCTGTTCCTTTTTGTAATAAATATTTCTTAGCTTCATCAGATACATACATTTTTATGTTTCTGTCATTTAAAACCTTTTGTGTATCTGCAAGCATTAAATTAACGATTTGAGTTAATTCATCATTACTTAAAGGATCAAATACTACAATTTCGTCCACTCTATTTAAAAACTCAGGTCTAAATGTTTCTTTTAAACTATCTAAAACTTTATTTTTAGCATATGTACTGGTGCCAAAACCTATAGAGTTCATGTTTTGATTAGAACCTGCATTTGATGTCATTATAATAATAGTATTTTCAAAGCTTACAGTATTTCCTTGAGCGTCTGTAAGTCTACCATCGTCTAATACTTGAAGTAAGATATTAAATACATCACTATGTGCTTTTTCTATTTCATCTAATAAAACTATAGAATATGGATGTCTCTTAACTTTTTCTGTTAATTGTCCTGCATCATCATAACCAACATACCCTGGAGGTGCACCTATAAGTTTAGCAGTTGAGTTGCTTTCCATATATTCAGACATATCTATTCTAATTATACTCTCTTCACTACCAAAAACTTCTGAGGCTAGTGCTTTTGCAAGTTCTGTTTTACCAACACCAGTAGGGCCAACAAATATAAATGAAGGTGGTCTTTTTGTGCTTTTTAATCCTGCTCTATTTCTTCTTATAGCACGTGCAACAGCTGATACAGCTTCGTTTTGACCAACAACTCTTTTATGAAGATTGTCTTCCAAAGATAATAGTTTTTGAGTTTCCTCTTCTGTAATTTTTTGAACAGGTATTTTTGTCCAATTTTCAATTACTCTAGCTATATCCTGAATGGTTAAAACTACTGGTTTCATACGTTTTTCAATTGCCTCAATTTGTTCTGTTAAAGAACATTCTTGAGTTTTTAATTCAGCTGCTTTTTTATAATCTTCTGTAGAATCAGCTTCGGCAGCAGCTTCTTTTTGGGCTTGTATATCAGATAATTTATTTCTTAGTATTTCCAAGTCGTATAAATCTTTATTATTTAGATTAATTCTTGAGCAAGCTTCATCTAAGACGTCTATTGCTTTGTCTGGTAAAAATCTATCATGTATATATTTTTCAGACATAATTACTGTTTGGCGAATAACATCATCTGGTATTTGAACTTTGTGGTAATCTTCATAATAGCTTTTTATGCCTTTTAATATTTCAATACTATCAGAAACAGTTGGTTCTTCAACCATTACAGGTTGAAATCTTCGCTCGAGAGCAGTGTCTTTTTCAATATATTTTCTGTACTCATTTAAAGTAGTGGTACCAATTAATTGAATAGTTCCATCAGCTAGTGAAGGTTTTAAAATATTTGCAGCATTCATAGAATGGTCTGCATCTCCAGCTCCAATTATATTGTGTATTTCGTCAATTACTAGTATAATATTTCCTGCTAACTTACATTCTTCTATAATAGATTTCATTCTAGCTTCAAATTGACCTCTAAACTGCGTACCAGCAACAACTGCAGTCATATCTAATAAAAATACTTCTTTCGTTAAAAGTTTAGCAGGTACATTACCTTCTGCAATTCTTAAAGCTAGCCCTTGAGCTATAGCGGTTTTACCTACACCAGGTTCACCAATCAAGCAAGGATTATTTTTAGTTCTTCTATTTAATATTTGTATAACTCTTGCAATTTCCTTTTCTCTGCCAATAACTTTATCTATTTCATTATTTCTGGCTTTATTAGTTAAGTTGGTTCCATATGTATAAAGTGTTTTTAATTTCTTGTTGGCTTTTTTATCTTCTTTTACAGCTTGGCGAGTTTGAGAATTATTATTGTTGTTATTGTTTGATCCACTTCCACCAAACATGCCAGAAAAAATTGAACCAAGTGGAATAGCAAATCCTTTAGGACCATCTGCATTTTCGTCTATATCTTCATCAGTTGACATATCTTCTGCCATTTTGTTTAAATCCTCTGTAGAAATGCCTTGAATAGCAAGGTTACCAGATAAATCTTTAAACATAGATGGCCGACCCGGTCTTCGAGTCGCAGACCAAAATCAAGCTGGGCTC
>CAMMFK010000061.1 GCA_946496115.1 uncultured Clostridium sp. | reverse complement strand
CTTTAATAGTGGTTCTTCTCCGAATAAGGCTAGTATTTGTTCATCTTTTTCAAAACCTATTGCTCTTAAAAGAGTAGTTACAGGTATTTTTCTAGTTCTATCTACTCTAACATAGAATACATCGTTGTTATCTGTTTCATATTCAAGCCATGCACCTCTTAAAGGCATAACTGTTGAAGTAAATAATTTTTTACCTGTTTTTGTATCCATTGTGTATGCATAATAACAACTTGGAGAACGAACTAACTGGCTTACTACAACTCTTTCTGCACCATTTATAACAAATGTTCCTGTGTCTGTCATAAGTGGAAAGTCACCAAGATAAATTTCCTGTTCTTTAATTTCTCCTGTTTCACGGTTAAATAATCTAACTTTTACGTGTAATTTTGTTGAATATGTAGCATCTCTTTCTTTTGCTTCTTCTACTGTGTACTTTGGGTGTTCATCCATACGATAGTCTAGGAATTCTAGAACTAATTTGTCTGAATAGTCTACTATTGGAGAAACATCTTTTAGAACTTCTCCTAATCCTTCGTTAATAAACCAATCATAAGAATCTTTTTGTACTTTGATTAAATTAGGCATTTCTATAAAATCGCCTATTTTTGAAAAAGATTTTCTTGTGGTTTTTTCATGTTTTACGTCTTTAACTTTTACCAAAGGTAATCCCCCCTAAATAAATTTAAGCAGACTTTTTGTTTTGCTGATTTGTAGAATTAATTACTTTTACATTTTTTAATGGGCTAAGCTTAATTTATTTTGAAACATAAATATTGTTATCTCATTTTGCAAAATAATAAGCTATAAAAATGTAAAAGCAGAAATGAACAAAACTTTTGCGTACATTTTGCTTAAAAAGTCCTTCTTGCAATATACTGCTTTATAGGTGTTCCGGCTCCTGCTCTCTAGTCAAAATACTTATATGCCCTGTATATTCAATTCCTCTTTTTAAGCAATTTACATAAATAAAATTATAGAAGGCAAAAGAAAGGTAAACCGACAGAATAAGTCGATTTTACCCTTCTTACTATTTTCAGTTATTTAATAATTAACGAATTTATCATCTATTAGCCCTCTAGATTTTATTTCCGTACATTTATATACTTTTATTATTATACAGCTTTTAGCAAGGGCTTGTCAAGGTGTTTTTTGAATTTTTTTAATTTTCTTAATCAATTGTCGTTGATGTTCTTCCTGTTCCAATTACCGCTTCTAGCAATGCTCTCCAAGTATTACAGCCCACTATGCCATCAACAGTTAACCCACTCACTCTTTGATAGCTTCTAACTGCATTTAATGTTTGAGAGCCAAATACTCCGTCTAGCCCTCCTGTTTTATATCCTAATGTATTCAAACAATCTTGTGCTATAAGTACATATGAGCCTCTTGAGTTACTTTTTATAATTGGAAAACCTCCTGTTGAACAAGCCGGTGTTCCTCTTCTCTTATCAAAGTGCACCCATGTTGGTGTTAAACTTTTTGGTTCTACATATGACCACACATTTGAATTTAGTGCACTTGTATATAATTGCGCTCTTCTTGCGACGCTTAAAGTTTGCCCCGCATCAAAAGCGAGTCCTGCATAGTGTTGTGAAAAATTGCTGTGACCACCTTCCCATGGTCTTTTAAATGCATAGCCAACTGGTATAGGTCCACCAAATGCATATCTTTGACTATTCCATGCCTGCATACATCTTTTTTCTGTCCATAGTGTTGGACTATTGCTTGAACCTCTAAATTCTCCTACTGTTAGTGTTCTATTTGTAACATATGGCATAGCCTCCCTTTCTCCTCTGTAATATGTTTCCATCCTATTTGTATCATTATTATACACTTTAATTTTTGCCATTTTCGCATTCCTCCATAATTAAATTAATAGCTTTTTTATATTTTATGCTATGTTACTTTTATCTAAATTGTTACAGTTCACACCTATTATTTATAAACTTCAATATATATTTTGGAGCATTTAGCGTAGCGTAGCTGACAAAGAAGATAGGCATTTATGTCTTTATCTTAGAAGCGTAGTCGGAGCGTGCAAGCGCTTTCGCGTAAGCGAAACCGTGAGGCAAATGCGGAAGAATGTATATTGAAGCTTAATCAAAGAATCTGAATGAGAACTGTAACAATTTATCTCCTTAATCTCAAGCATTGTCCCGGATAAATTAAATTTGGATTTTGAATTCTATTTAGCATTACTATATTTGCTATTGTTGTATTATATCTTCTAGCAATTGAATATAAGGTGTCACCCCTTACAACTTTATAACAACTATGTCCTAGTTCTGTTTCCATACCTTGTGTTTTTACTACCAATCTTTGACCCGGGTATATTAAATTAGGATTTGAAATATTGTTTTCTCGCACAATTTGAGATACTGTTGTTCCATAGTTTAATGCTATTCTACTTAAAGTGTCGCCTCTTTTAACTACATACACAATTTCTTTTAATGGGTCATCTCCTCCAGATGTTTTTACTGGTACTCTTAAGTTTTCGCCAGCATATATAAGATTTGGATTTTGTATGTTATTTATTCTCACTAGTTCTTGCACTGTTGTGCCATAAATTCTTGCTATTTTTGAAAGTGTATCTCCTCGTGCTATTGTTATTGTTCTATAATTTCCAGTAGGCTCTTCCACTTCTGGTAGAATTTCACTAGGACTGTCACTTTCATTTATAAATATTTCTTTTGTAAATTTGTTTCTATCTACATATCCATTTATTCCACTAACTTCTCCTGTATCTGTATATTGCCACCCAATATAAGTGCTCCATTTTCCATTATCTTGAGGACTACTTACTCCATACTCTGCCACCCAAAGTGGATAACTGGCTATTTCTACATTCCACACAGTTCTTGCAGTGTATGCATTGCTATAAACAACTACTGGCTTTTGTGTTAGCTCTTCTAATTTTCTAATAAAGGCTAAGCCTATGGCATTTATTTCGTCATTATTTAGATTTCCAAATTCTTCAAAGTCCATTGCCAGCCTGCAATCTATTTCTTTTCCTGCAATTTTTGAAGCAAAAAATTGAGCTTCCAGTCTTGCTTCTTCTTCGCTTCTTGCTGTTACATAATGGTAGAAGCCTATTTTAAGTCCATTTGCTTTTGCATTTTGATAACTTTGTTCAAATGTTGGTGAAACATATGTAGTTCCTTGTGTTGCTTTTATGTATACAACTTGTATTCCGCTATTTGCTACTTCTGTGAAATTAATGTTTCCTTGCCAATTGCTAACATCAATGCCTTCATATATTTCACTAGATGCTGGTTCAATGGCTTCTACTTTTGAAATTGAAATTTGAAGTACAATTATTATCATTAGAATTATAGTTAGCAGTTTTTTCAAAAAATTTCCTCCTTTCTCTTATATTTTATAAAGTACGCCAAAATTATGTTACAGTTTGCTGAAATGCTCCAGAAAATATATTGAGACTTTGTTCAACAATCTCTAACATAATTTTGATTTTTTTGTCAAAAATAATTTTTGAATAAATTTTTGAAAACTGCAAAAAATAAAAATATATTTTGATGAAAGGAAGGATTTTTATGGCTAATTTAAGTAAAGTAGAATTACAAAACTTAAGACATTTTATTGGTTCTTCTGATACTTGTTATGCAAAATTAAATCAATATGCAAGTACAGCTGTTGACCCACAAATAAAACAGCTTTTTACTAAAGCTGCTCAAGATAGTTTAAATACTAAACAAACACTTATGACCTTTTTAGAAAACTAATTTTTTTATTTTTATTCATTTTAGCAAATTATTTTTAAAGTTTGCAAAGTTTAATTTTTATGAAAGGAGATATTTATGGACGAGAAAACAATGGTTAATGATGTATTAGAAAGTACAAAAGCTGGTCTTTCTAGTTATCAAACTGCAATTTCTGAAACAGAAAATATGCAATTAAGACAAACACTTCAACAATTAAGAGATGGAAGTGAAAATTTTCAATATGAATTATTTAAGGTTGCCAAGTCTAAAGGATACTACAAACCTGCTGACCCAGCAGATATGAGTGAAATTCAAAAAATGGCTAATCAATTTAATTATTAATTTTTATTAAAAAATTAAGTTAAAGATTTTGCTTAATGTGATTTTTTCTCTTATGTTTTTATAAGAAAAGTCCCAGAGTTTTGTCTCTGGGATTCTTTTATTATATATTTTTTAGTTATATATGTAATTTTGTGGATTTACAGCTCTTCCATTTACTCTAATTTCAAAGTGTAAATGGTTACCTGTTGATATACCTGTTGATCCAACTGCTGCAATAACTTGTCCTTGTGAAACTGTTTGTCCTGCTTTTACATATAATGCGCTACAGTGTGCATAAAGAATTGTTACTGAGCTATTAGATTTTATTGCTACTGTGTATCCATATCCTGAATAGCCATTTCCATTTGCACCAAATCCTGAAAATATAACCGTTCCTGATGCGGATGCTTTTATTGCTGTTCCTTTTGGTGCTGCAATGTCTAAACCTTTATGGTTATCTCTTGATCTTATTCCAAATCTTGAGCTTATTGTTCCTGATACAGGCTTAACTAGTGATATGCCTAAACTTGTTGGTACACTTGGTCCTGTATATGTTGCTTTTGGAATCGTTTTAGTTTGTGCTACTACTACTTTCTTTTCTTTATATAATTCTGACACACAGGTTTCTACTGTTTTGTATTCAGCTTGTTCTGTTGAATATTTTTCTACAATTCCTAATTTTTCTGAATTTGTACTTTTCTTTTCTTTTAATTGATTTACAGCTGATTCAGCATCTGCAAATGTTTTTACATATGCTTTTTCATCTTCATCTTCTGTTATTGCATAATACTTATAATATGATATTCCTGAAGATACAACTTTGTTAAATATTTCGTTATCATTTGTCTCAATTCCATTTTTTAAAAGACACGCTGTGTATTCTGGCATCTCTTTTACTTCAACAAATGCTACATTATCTCCATCTCCTGTGTTTATGTAGTCGTTTATTCTTTTTTGCAGAGCTACTTTGTCTTGGGTATATCCTATTATTTCTCCATTTAAGCTTACACTATATGTTTGCTTATATGTTACTTTTATTATTCCTAATATTAGTACTGCTGCTATAACTAGTATTATTAAAATTTTGATGATTTTTCTAAAACCAATTACAACTTTTTTCAAACTACTAATTTTAATCACCCTCCAATTATTTTTTTATAATCCGTTTAGAAAGTCGCCGTTTTTATTTTTCCTAAACTTTATATCATAAATATTATAATTTGTAAAGTAGAATATATTGGTAAATGCTCGTAGCCGTAGTGATTTGTGGTAGTTGGTATGGTTTATTTTTTTACGTTTTTGATATGGTTTTATAAAGTTTTTTGTGGTTATGTAAAGTGATGCTAATTAACAACAATTACCTTCTTATTACTAATTTATCAAATTTGCTATTTATGTAATTTTCTAATTTTTGCATAAATATATCTCCTTTGATTTCTTTTTTTGCAACCATATCTAATCCTTTTTCCCAGCTAGCTGTTAGCTTTGGATTTAGCATATCTGGCATTGACATTTTTACAATATCATAAATATATTCTCCTTTTTGAGTCGGTGTAATTATCTGTGTTTTTGTATTTATTTGAATATATTTTATTTTTTCTAATTTTTTAATTATTTCTGCTCTAGTTGCACTTGTGCCAATTCCTGCACCTTTTATTTGCTCTCTTAATTCTTCATCTTCTATGAGCTTTCCTGCATTCTCCATTGCTAGAATTATAGAGCCTGAATTATATCTGCTTGGCGGTGTTGTTTCTGATTCTTTTATTGTATATTCTTTAACATCTAGCTTTTCGCCCTTTTTTACATCTATGTTTTCCACATTTTGTTCATCATTTGTGGATTTTTTTAATACAGTTAGATATCCTTGCTTTGTGCAAACTTTAGTATTAGCATAAAACTTTTCTCCGCCAACATTTACTGTAATGCTCATTTTATTAAATTCTGCTGGTGGATAAAATATTGCTAAAAATCTTTTTACAATTACTTTGTATACTTCTTTTTTCAAATCTGGCAAAGAGTTTAGATTTTCGTATCCTTTTCCTGTTGGAATTATTGCATAGTGGTCTGTTATTTTACTATCATTAACATATTTTGTTTTTACCAAATTTGTAGAAAATTTTTCTTCTTTCATTTGTTTTATATAGCCTTGAACTTCTTCGTCTTTGTAACCCGAAGCAATTCCATTTAAGTTTTGATTAATTACTTTAGAGACCGCTGTTGAAAGTACTCTAGCATCTGTTCTAGGATATGTCACAAGCTTTTTTTCATAAAGATTTTGTATTATTTCAAGTGTTTCATCTGGCTTTATTTTAAATCTTTTTGTACATTCATTTTGGATTTCTGCCAAGTTAAATAAAAGTGGTGCATTTTCTTTTTGCTTTGATTTTTTTACTTCTTCTGCAACCGCTTCTTTTCCCTCTAAAGATTTTATAAAGTTTTCTGCATCTTCTTTCTTTTTGAAGCCATTATCATTATATAACTTTGGAGTTTGGTAAACGCTTGATGTTTCTGTTACTTTCCATTCAGCTCCAAATTTAGTAAAGTCTCCATTTATTTTGTAAAAAGGAACTTTGACAAAATTACGTATTTCTCTTTCTCTTTCAACTATCATACCTAATACGCAAGTCATAACTCTGCCAACTGATATAGAAGCTTTTTCTTCATTTATTTCTTTTGCTAACCTTCTACCATATATTATAGAGAGCATTCTTGAAAAATTTATTCCTATAAGATAATCTTCTTTTGCTCTTAAATAAGCACTATCAGATAAACTATCATACTCAGATTCTGCTTTTGCCTCATCAATTCCTCTTTTAATTTCTTCTTCTGTTTGAGAATCTATCCATACTCTTTTTATTTCTGCTTTTTGGTTTGGCTGGGCCATCATAAAAACTAATCTTTGTATATATTCTCCTTCTCTTCCAGAGTCCCCTGCATTATATATAACTTCTACATCTTCTCTTTGTAATAAACCTTTTACTATATTAAACTGATTTTCAACTGCTGGAATTATCTCATACTTCCATTTTTTTGGGATAAATGGCAAAGTATCTAATCTCCAGAATTTTAATTTTTCATCATATTTTTCTGGATAACTCATGGTAACTAAATGTCCTACGCACCATGTAATTATCCAGTTTTCTGATTCTAGATATCCATTTTTTCTTGTTGTATTTATTTTTAACGCTTTTGAAAATTCCATTGCTACTGATGGCTTTTCTGTTATAATTAGTTTTTTTCCCATGTTTCCCTCTTTCAAGTGTATGTTATATCATATAGTTTTAATTGTGTCAAAAATTATTTTCATAAACTCCAAATTTTGTACATATTTTAGACATAATTTATGGGTAGAATATAACTAAGTTAAGAGAAAGGAAGTGTTGCCTATACGAATTTGTTCATTTTCTAGTAAATAATCCCCTGTGTGAGAGCTTCTATATTGGAGGGAGCTCTCTTTTTTAGTATCTATTGTAAAAAAAATTCTTTGATTTATTAAAATTTATCATAAACTTAAACTTTTTTGCATATAATATTATATAATAATATAAATGGTAAAATTAAATTACCGTTTTGAAAAAAATAAAAAGACACATAATTA
>CAMMFK010000060.1 GCA_946496115.1 uncultured Clostridium sp. | reverse complement strand
TACTTGAAATCTGTCTCCCCATAATTCTTCTGCAAGTTGTAATCCAATTTTATGTGCTTGTTCTGCTGTAACTTCTCCTACAATAAAAGATTGTACTCCATGAAATCCTTGTATTCCTGTTGTTTTAAAAAATTGCTTTTTTACATTTTTTATTTCATTAAATGCAGTATTAGGGATACAATTTATACCTGATACATATAACTTTTGTTCAGTCTTATCTCCATTAACTGCGTAATCAATTGTAATATCTAATCTTTCACTAACTTTCCATATTTTTGTTATTGCCATACAAACCTCCTTTCTTTTGAGGAATAATATAAACTTCTTGCATACTTAAAACTAAATCTTCTATTTGATGTAGTAATGGAGTAAATTTGTCTGTATTAATATAGCCTTGATATCTATTATAAGTTCTTGCCATTTGATTTAGATTATTTGCCATTCCTCTTAACTGGGAAAGCATTTCATAAAATCTTTCGTCAGGTTTTTCTTTTAGCTCATAATCTAATATGAATTTTCTAAAAAATTCTGATTTATTTAATCCTGACTTTTTTACTTTTTCATCAAAAATTTTTTTCTCTTTTTCATTCAAAAAAATATTGATTTTTATATTACGATTTCTCATAGAATTCCACCTCACTTTCTAAAAAAATTTTTATAATTTAGTTTTGTTTTAAATCAGGGTTTGGGACTTGTCCCATTATTAAAGGTATTTGTGGCGTGAGTACAAATACGTTGCTTGCATATTCAATAAATCTAAAGAGTACTCACATTCAAAATCTCTTAATATTAATTGCTAAAAGAAAAAATAAGGCACAAAATTTTGAAAAATTGTGCCTTAAAGTTATTAAATTTTATCTTAAAATTCCAATTTTTTTGAAGAAATAGTAAGCATCTTTACCACCTAAAAAGAATATTTCTTTTTCTTCTATTGATTGCATATCGTAATAAATTTGTACTAATTTTGCTAGAGCAATACACTCTTTATTTGATAAATTTCTGTTTTCAGTTTGACCTTCTAAAATCCAAACTAGATTTTCATTTTCATCTAAAATTTTATGATATTTTTCTTGAAGTTTTATATATTTTTGATTTTTCCTTCTTAAAATTCTTTTAACATCCTCTAAATATTCTTCAAACATATCTTCATATTCTTTATAAAATGATTTTATTTCTAACATAACAATTCCTCCTAAACATATATTAATTCTTTAAATATAATTTCCTCAACAGAGTGTTTTATATTGTTCATTAATCCAACCCATTTTAGTTGATCTTCTAATTTTAATTCTTCAGTAATGTTTTCTCTTTCTGCAAATTGCTTCATTAATAATTCAAATCTTTCATTTGCAATTTTATCTATTTCCACTAGATGTTTTTCTAATTTATTATCCATTAGTAAGATGGTATATTCTGCTTTTTTATGTTCTTTTAAAAACTTTAATCTCATTCGACCATATCTACCTAAATTTAAATTTTTTATATTTTGGTGAGCAACTATATTAGGAATATAGTAATCTCCTTGTTTTGTATATTCAATTTTCATTAAAATCAACTCCATTTCATTTTTTATTATTTATATAAGAAACTAGAGGGAGAGAGCAGAGTGAATTAGGTGCAATAATCCCAGTATCAGAAAAAAGGATTATTACACCTAAAATCAAGAAACTGTCAGTCGGTCGCTTCGTTTTATAGGTAGTCTAGTAAGTAGAATAACTACTATAATTGCTGATAATATAATAAAAATATACTTAATTATCAATGTGCATGCTTGTCCACACTTTCTACAATTATAAATCCACACCCAAGCTTTGCCTCCCAAGAACTCTTTTTTTATTGTGAGTCTATGGTTGTAAAATCTCACTCACGCATTTTGTATAAATAGACCGTTTATACGAATACGAATGAATTTTATAGCATCGGCTCATTACACCTAGCACTTTTATAGAGGTACTGCATTTCTCTGCATATAAAAAGACCATTTGTAAATAATTACAAATAGTCTATAATAAAATCAATAGTAAATTTTTTTGTTACATCTAACATTATCTAACACATCTAACAAATATCTAACATTTTTCCAAAAAACTTGCAAAATGAATAAAATTTATAATATAGTTTAGCAACTAAGAAAAATGAGGACTATTGTTAAAAAATCCATATTTTTGAGCCTTGTAACAAGTGTTATTGAATATTAAAAATAAATAAGTATAAAATACATTAAAAGACTCAAAATGCTGCGAGAAATCATGTGGGTTCGAGTCCCACCAACGGCACCATAAAAATAAACCACCATTACAAATCAATGTAGTGGTGATTTTTTATTGACTAAATGGATAAAAGGTACTATAATAATAGTTACTATTCATTGTAGCATTATAAAAATAAAAGGAGGAGTTATAATGCTTAGCAACAAAATATCTGGCGAAAGAAATTTATTTGAGAACCGGATGTTGGTAATCACTACTGGTGGATTCCCAGCAAAACTAAAACTCAAAAATCAAAACACTTTAAGTGTTTTGATTAACCGTAAAGATGGAACTATTGATATTTCTTTTGATAGTCAATATATCAATTGTTCCTGCTATTCAATGTCAAAATACTACCAAAGCGACAAACAAGAAAACTCTCAAAGTAACGAAGTCTTAGAAGTTGAGGCTCCTAATTCTGTTAAAGAAATTTTCTTAGCGACTCTAACATACACAGCAAGTATTAAATTGTTTAAAAAGGTTGTTAAAATTAAATATTGGAAAGAAGGAAGCTTCAGAGAAGTTAAATATTGTGGTGTTCCCAAAGAAGTATTTTCAGGTAGATATTTTAAAATGACTTTCGAAGATGGAGGTAAAGTACTATTATAATCTCAAACTTTTTAATATGCAGATGAAAGCTATTGCTTATACTGCATTATGTTAGGAGACAAACATATGATAAAAGAACTAAGTTTAGCAGAAAAGAAAAAACTATGCATGTTATCAGATAGCCAGACAATTTACTATATGATTGATAACAAAATCGTTACGCCGACTCCCCAATTTTCGTGTCCATCATATGATGAATTCACGTCGGACTATACACTTTAGAAAGATGTGATGTAAAAAATTTTTTCTTGAGCGTGAGCTGAATGTTTGACTCAAAGAAAAAAGCCCCTGACTGGGGGCTTTTTTCTTTTATTAGTATAATTATTTTTATTCTTCTTCCTCATCAAATTGTGAGTTATATAGTCTAGCATAAGCTCCATTTTTAGCAAGTAATTCTTCATGATTTCCTTGCTCAACAATATCGCCGTGCTCCATAACTAGTATTAAGTCTGCATTTTTTATTGTAGATAATCTATGAGCAATTATGAAACTTGTTCTACCCTTCATTAAATTATCCATTGCTGATTGAATTTGTATTTCTGTTCTAGTATCTATACTTGATGTTGCTTCATCTAGAATTAGAATCTTAGGGTCTGCAAGTATAACACGTGCTATTGTTAAAAGTTGTTTTTGTCCTGCAGATATATTTGATGTTTCTTCATTAAGTACCATATCATAAGAGTTTGGTAATGTTTTAATAAAATGATGTACATGGGCAGCTTTTGCTGCTTCAATTACTTCTGCATCTGTTGCATCTGGTTTTCCATAACGTATATTATCCTTTATTGAACCACTGAATAACCATGTGTCTTGAAGTACCATTCCGAACATTTTTCTTAAATCACCACGGTTAAAATCTTTTATATTGTTTCCATCAACGTATATTCCTCCAGAATTTACATCATAGAATCTCATTAAAAGTTTAACCATTGTTGTTTTTCCAGCTCCTGTTGGTCCAACAATTGCAATTTTTTGTCCATCATGAACATTTGCATTAAAATCATGAATTATTATATTGTCATCATCATATCCAAATTCTACATGGTCAAACTTAACATTTCCTTTAAGTCCTTCTGTAGATTTTGGATTTGCAATTTCTTGTACTTCTTCTTTTTCTTCCAAGAATTCAAATACTCTTTCTGCTGATGCAACCATTGTTTGAAGCATTCCAGATATTTGAGCTATTTGAGATATAGGTTGTGTAAATTGTCTCATGTATTGTATAAATGATTGGATATTACCAACTGTAATTTGTCCTTGTGCTGCTAAGTATCCACCAAGTATTGCAACTCCTACATATGCAATATTCCCAATAAAATTCATAATTGGATGCATTAATCCTGATAAAAATTGAGATTTCCATCCTGAATTATATAGGTTATCATTTTCTTCTTTAAAAGCTTTTAATACTTTTTCTTGACTGTTGAAAGCTTTTACAATTAACTGTCCACCATATATTTCTTCTACTTGACCATCTAAGTATCCTAAGTGATCTTGTTGAGCTTTGAAATATTTTTGTGATTTTTTTGCAATTTTACTTACTACAAATACCGTTATAGGAAGTATTAATACAGCTATTAATGTCATTTCCCAGCTTATTGATAACATCATTATTAATATTCCAATTACTGTACATATTGCGGTAATGATTTGTGTTATACTTTGATTTAAGTTTTGTGAAAGCATATCAACATCATTTGAAATTACTGATAATACTTCACCATTTGTTCTTTTATCAAAGAATTTCATTGGTAGTTTGTTTATTTTAGCTACTAAATCATTACGTACTTTATAGCTGACTTTTTGGGCAACATTTGTCATTACAAATCCTTGAATTGCTGAAAACGCCATACTTATTACATATAACACTAAAAGTGTAATTAGTATATTAGCAATTGCTTCAAAGTTTATTCCGCTTCCTCCAGACAATTTGCTTATAAGTCCATTATATATTTCAGTAGTAGCATTACCTAGTATTTTAGGTCCAACTATTGAAAATATTGTACTTCCAATAGCAAATATTAATACTATTATTATTTGCCATTTATATGGTGCCAAATAATTTTTTATTAATTTTTTTACGGTTCCTGTAAAGTCTTTTGCTTTTTCAGGTGTCTTATTTGAGCCACCTCTCATTCCTCCCATTGGTCCTGGCATGCTACTCACCTTCCTTTCCGTTTAGTATTGTTTAGCTCTTCTTCTGATAATTGTGATAAAGCTATTTGTCTATATGTTTCGCAGTTCTTTAATAATTCTTCGTGAGTACCTTTTCCTACTATTTTTCCTTCTTCAAGAACTATTATTTTATCTGCATTCATTATTGTACTAATTCTTTGTGCAACTATTATTACAGTTTTGTTTTCTGTTTGTTCATTTAATGCTTCTCTTAATGCTTTATCTGTTTTTAAATCTAGTGCTGAGAAGCTATCATCAAATACGTATATTTCTGGGTCTATTGCTAATGCTCTCGCAATTGATAAACGTTGTTTTTGTCCACCAGATACGTTGTTTCCGCCTTGTGCTATTGGTGAATTATATTTATCTTCTTTTTTTTCGATGAATTCTGTTGCTTGAGCAATTGATGCTGCTTTTTTCATTTCTTCATCAGATATATCATCTTTACCATATTTAATATTTGATTCTATTGTTCCTGAGAATAATACTCCTTTTTGTGGTACAAATCCAATTCTGCTTCTTAAATCTTTTTGTGATACATCTTTAATATTTACACCATCAACTAATAGTTCTCCTCCTGTTACATCATAAAATCTTGGTATTAAATTTACTAAAGTTGATTTACCACTACCTGTACTTCCTATAATAGCAGTTGTTTTTCCAGCTTCAGCTGTAAAGTCTATATCTTCAAGTATCTCTGTATCTGCATCTGGATATCTGAATGAAACATTTTTAAATTCTACCAATCCTTTTTTGCTTTCATCAAATTTAGCTTGTTCATTTTCTGGTTTATCTTTTATTTGAGGTTCTGTTTCCAATACTTCATTAATACGATTTGCTGATACTGATGCTCTTGGTAATAGTATTGAAATAATTGAAATCATTAAGAATGCCATTACAATTTGCATTGTGTATTGTAAGAAAGCCATCATGTCTCCAACTTGCATTATACCTTCATCAATACTATGTCCACCAACCCAAATAATTAATATCATTATTGCTTGCATTATGAACATCATTGCTGGCATCATTAAGCTCATTGCCTTATTTACAAATACACTGTTTTTCATTAAGTTTGTATTTGCTTCATCAAATCTTTTCTCTTCTCTTTTTTGTGTATTAAATGCTCTTATTACTGGTAAACCTGTTAAAATTTCTCTTGCAACTAAGTTTAATCTATCTATTAAATCTTGCATTTTTCTAAATCTAGGCATTGCTACAATAAATAATGCTAAAACTACTGCCATAATAAGTATAACTGCTAAAGCTATAACCCACGCCATAGAAAGAGTACCTGTTCTTATAACCCTAATAACTCCTCCTATTCCTATTATAGGTGCATACACTAATACTCTAAACAACATTGTTATTAATTGTTGTATTTGTTGTACGTCGTTCGTACTTCTTGTAATTAATGATGCCGTTGAAAATTGATTAAATTCAGCTGTTGAAAAGCTTAATACTTTTTTGAATAATTTTTCTCTTAAAGTTCTTCCTAGTCTTGCTGCAACTCTTGATGATAAGAACATTATTGTTACAGCTGAAAGCATACTAATTAATGCTACTCCTGCCATCTGTAATCCAACTATAAGAATATAGTTGTTTTGAATTTTGTCTAGATCCATACCAATAGATGCATATTCACTCTTTACAGCTTGAATACCAGCTTGCTCTATAATTGAATCTGACATTGTATTTACTGTAGAATTAATTTGTTCTAATACAGCAGTTCTTTGTGCTTCTGGCATTTGTTTAATCAAGTCAATATTTGCTGTCTCCTCATTTTCTAATTGATATAGTACTGCCAATGGCTTAGCCATTAAGCTTTCTAAATGTTCTTTTTCATCAGTTGAAATGTCCTTTAATTCATAGATATCTTGGTTTTGCAATTCTGGATATTCTTCTAGATTTTCATCTGTTTTCTCCATTAGCTCATAGTGACTTTGTATTTCATCATCACTTTCTGTAAAGTACATTAAGTTTTCTAGTTCGCTCGCTTTAATTGCTTCTGGCACAGCATATTCTATACCTCCCTGTTGAATACCAACATTTACTATTCTAGATGTAAAATCTGGTAGGTTTAAATCTGCTGCCGCTTGAATACATAATAAAATAATGATTGCAATTACTAGTAAAATTGATTCTTTTAAATTTTTTAAAATTTTTAGCATAACTTTACTACCCCTTCCCGCTAATTTTTACGTATTTTGTAATTATATCTACTGAATAAGTATATGTCAATTAGTTCTTTGTAAAATTTATGTAAATTTTTGTTTTTATCTTTTTTATTTTTTGTATTAGAACAAAAGCGGGCTCCTTTAACTTTGTTCTACTTTTAAATTTACATCGCCCGCGTCTTTGTTCGTGCGCCAATTTTACAAATGTAAAATTGTGTGCAATGCTTTTATTGTATAGGAAAAACTTAATTTTTCCTATACAATAAAAAAATCTACTAATATACTTTAAAATTTATTAGTATATTGATATAATTAAATTATCAAATTTAAAAAACAGATTGAAATATTTAACTTTTCAATCAAACTTGTATTTTAAAAAGGAGACCAACTATGAAAAGTCAATAGAAAAATGAAAAAAATTTCAAAAAATT
>CAMMFK010000059.1 GCA_946496115.1 uncultured Clostridium sp. | reverse complement strand
CACCATTATCCGGGCAACGCGGGAGGTCAATGTAATCTGCGGGGATTGCGGAGAGGCTTTCGAGCGGGAATAAGAAAAAAGCGGGGGCCGCGAGGTTCCCGCTAAATTGTTCTCATTGAAAGAGGTGGTGCTGTCCGGGAGCGGATACTTTTTAGCGTTTCCTCGTTTCTGGCATATACGGGCCGGACAAGGGTGTGCAAAAATGAGCCGCCATGGGACTATGTGATCGCCGCAATAGGAAGCGGGCTGATGGCGGCTTGTTCCACCGAGTCCCCGAAAACAGAAAAAGCCCGGAAAGTCCACAATATCAGGCTTTCCGGGCATAGATACAAAAACAGCCCTCCGATTTGGAAGGCTGTTTTTGTATTAAAGGTTGTTCCTTAATATGATAAAGAGATGTTGAAAGAATCTTATCGGAAGTCGGTTCAGGACAACTCTGATATCTGTATTTTTAAATCCAAGCAATTTGATATGGAGACAGGGAAAATTTCGGATTGTACATTTTCGCTGCGTACCAATGAATTGCCGGCGAAAAGACCTTTTTCTGTTTCGGATTTGACAAGCAGTCCTTTTCATGTGTTTATGGGTTGGGCATGGGACAAATTATATAGAAAGTCCTTTATATTGAACAACAGATTGTATTTTCAGGAGCAAAGAACAACCAATGATATGTATTTTGTGTTTGCATCAATTTTTCGTGCAGGCAAAATTACAACCGTAGAAAAAGCGTTGTATTATCAGCGGCGGAATGTACCGGGCTCACTGTCTGCAACCAGGGCATTGTCTTGGGAATGTTTTTATCATGCATTAAAAAAAGTAAAGGATGAGCTGAATGATATGGGCATTTATGAAACATATCAGCAGGATTATATCAACTATGCTCTGCATAGCTGCCTCTGGAATCTGAACACTTTGCCGCATGAGCAGGCACTTCTGTTGTTCGATAAACTTAAAACAGAATGGTTTGCAGAGCTTGGGATTGAAGATTATGGAAAAGACTACTACAAAAATAAAACAGAGTATGATCAATTTCTGGATATATTGAAGGCAGCAGAAGATGGAGGAGAACCATCTGGATATTGGAGTTATAGTATTTATGGGGCTGAAAAAGAGAATAAGGTTTTAAGCAATCAAATTAATGGACATGAAGGTGTAGGGAAGGAAATTAGAATATTTAAAGGAGAAACAAAAATAGCAGATAAGACTGTTAAAAAAATAGAAGTTAACAATAATCGAATTAAGAATTTTGAATATGAAGAAAATTGTAGTAATGATATAAAATTCTTAGATACGGAGTTAAATGATTTGCTTGAAGCAAAATACCAGCTTAATGAAATAAAAAAATCCTTTTCATATAGAATTGGACTTGTTATTACTTGGTTTCCAAGAAAAATACGAAATTGGGTTTATAATAAAAAATAAACTTATATTAATCTTAATACAATAATTAATTTGAAAGGGGAAAACAAAATGAAATTAAAAAATGAAAATTTTGGTGCTATTAACGAAAAATATGAATTTATTGGAGAGATGACAAATTTTAATGGTAATCTTGAGGAAAATGTAAAAATATCTATTATAATACCAGTATACAATGTTGAACAGTATATTGAGGAATGTATAGATAGTTTGAGAAAGCAAACATTGCGTCAGATTGAAATAATTTGCGTCGATGATTGTTCTGAAGATAAATCGCTTACTATCATAATGCAATATGTTGAAATTGATGAAAGAATAAAAGTGGTAAGCTTAAGAGAAAATAAATCAGCATCTATAGCTAGAAAAATTGGAGTATTATTAGCAAAGGGAAAATATATTATGTTTGTTGATGCTGACGATACACTTGAATCAGATGCTTGTAATTTTTTGTTAAATAAAATTGATAATAAAGATGTTGATATACTGCATTTTGGATCAAATATTATTAATTGTGATAACTTACCAGAAGCAAGGATAAAAAAGAATGAAAAATTTGTGCAACCATATTTTGGAGAGCTAAAAGAAAAAGATGTTTTTGAAGGGTGTTTTAAATATCAAAAATATCAATTTACACTATGGAATAAAATTTATAATGCAAAAATTGTAAAACAAGCAATGGATTATGTAGAAGATATCATCTTGCCAAAGGCACAAGATGAATATGCATTTTTCATTATTTCATATTTTGCAAAATCATATTTAGGTATACCGGAAGTTTTCTATAATTATAAATTTGGACATGGAATCACAGGTCATAACAAATTAGATATTGATCAGTTTAAACGATATTGTCAGATGGGAGAAACTGCAGATGCAATTCAACGTTTTTTAATCAAGGTAGGTGAATTTGACACATATTCGGAACTGTACGAAAAAACAAGAAAACAATTACTAAATGATTGTATTGGCAATTGGCAAAAATTAGAAACGGATAATATGTCAGAAGGTTTTGATTTGATGTTGCAGTTTTTTGAAAAAACAGAAGTCATTTCAGCAGTTGCAAGGACATATTGGTGGAATAGTGGAGATGCTGTTGATCAAATTTTAAATTCGCATAATTTGTTATTACCACAAAAAAAAATAAAGACAATAGGTACTTATTATCATAAATTAGAATGTGGAGGAGTTCAATTAGTCTTAGTAAAATTAGCAGAGTATTGGGTTGAATTAGGATATAAAGTAGTGGTAATTACAGATTGTGAACCTAGTGATGGAGACTATGATTTGCCAGAAGGAGTAAAGAGGGTAGTTATTCCGTCTTTTTTTCAAATAACAAAGGACAATTATATAAATAGAAGTCATCAAATAAAAAAAATAATTAATGAATTTAAAATCGATATATTTGTATATCACGCATGGCTTTCAAATATATTATTATGGGATTTACTGAGTGTAAAATTATCTGGGTGTAAATTTGTAATACACTGTCATAATATTTTTTCCATGCCAATGTTGAATATGCGTGTTTTTTTTAGTTGGTTACCCAAAGTCTATGGTTTAGCAGATGGGGTTATTACATTGAGCAACACCGATTTTAATTACTGGAGTAATTTTAACTCAAGAGTGTTTAAAGTAACAAATCCAACAAGATTTAAGTCTTGTGACTTAATTGAAAAATCTAAATTAACCAACTACAACATTATATGGTGTGCTAGATTATCAGACGAAAAAAGGCCATTTGATGCTATTGAAATTTTTAAACAGGTTCATGATGTAATACCAATGGCAAAGTTGTTCGTATTAGGAAAGGGGGTTAATGAAAAATTCATAACAAAAATGCAACTGATGGTTAATGAGTACAAATTAAACGATGCAGTACATTTTTTTGGATATCAAAAAGATGTTCTTCCGTTTTACGAACTTTCATCGGTATGTTTAATAACAAGTGAATATGAAGGATTTTCGCTCAGCCTTTTTGAGGGAATGGCAAGTGGTTTGCCAACAGTTATGTATGAATTGCCATATTTGTCTTTGGTTGAGGAAGGACAAGGAATAGTATCTGTAAAATACAAAAGTATTATAGATGCGGCTAATGCAGTGATAGATTTATTATTGAATCAGGAAAAGCTGCAGTCGTTGGGAGAAAAGGCTAGCAAATACGCGGAAACAATAATAAAATATGACTATAAAAAAACATGGAAAGAAATTTTTGAGAAAATTGCGTTTACGGAAGTATCCATACATAAGATGGACAAGATGTGGGAAACGTTATTTGATCATTATCGAGAGGGAATTATTCGCATTAACAAAAAAATCTCAGAGCAAAATGATAAGATAAAGAACTTGGAAATGAATATTAATAGAGTAGAAAAATATAAGAATGAAAAGAAAATAATAATTAATGAAAAGGAGACATTAAGCCTTGATGAATGCATTCAAAAATTAAAGTGGAATAGAGAACAAAGAAGCAAACTTGAATCAATTAATAAAAACTTAGAAAATAGAATAAATTTGATTGAAAAAGAAATAAACAATAAATCAATACAAATTGATACTGATGAAGTGATAACTGTTGATGAGTGTGTTAAAGAATTAAAGCAAATAAGAGAAGAGCTAAATAAACAAAAAGAGGTAGTTCATACTCTAGAACAAAATAATAAAGATCTAGAAACAAAGCTAAAGGCAGCAGATTATCAAATTACAGAAATTAACAAATCTTTTTCACATAAGCTAGGGTTATTTATGACGTATATACCTAGAAAGTTGAGGAGTTTAATAAAACAAAAGAGTAATTGATTTTGATTTATATAAAAATTTGCATTATTTGACACATTAAATTGTAGCATATTAAGCTAATTTCTGTCACCATAACAATATTGGCAGAGATTAGCTTAGTAATTAAGGTTGTTTGTTGTATCAATAACTTATTCCTAAAATGATGATTAGGAGGTTAATAACATGAAAACTACAAGGGACTATTATGAGCTAATAAAAGAAAATGGGATAAATAAATTTGAAAAATATCTATATTATAGAGGATATCTCATTTCAGACAAACCATATACTGTTCAGGCCCATTGGAAAATACTTAAATTTGGAGTAAAAAAAACATACTATCTAACCTATGATCCGCAAAATGAATGTTGTTATATTGAAAAAAACGGTAAAGCAATTTTATTATTAGGATTAGTTTTGGATACATTAAGTTGGTCAATGAATCTACATCATATTGCTGAAAAAATTTTAAAAAAATTCATTATTAGCCAAGAATTAATGTATAATTACATTGATGATTTAGCAGGGCGATATATTATTGCTTTAGATGATGGTGACAAAATTATCATACTACAGGATGCAACAGGAATGAGATCTGTTGCTTATTCAAAAAAACATGTATTAATTTCTTCTCATTACAGTTTAATACATCAAGTGACTCCGCATAACCATCATCCTTATTTTGATAAATACTTAAAATATGAAAAATTACCTTGGACTCTTCCTGGGAATATAACTCCCTATTTAGATATAATGATATTAACACCAAACCATGAATTACAATTGCCTAAAATGATAATAAAGAGATTTTGGCCTAGAAAAGAACATCAAGACTTAACAGTTGATTATGCGGTGGATTATATTTCAAATAATATAAAAAAACAAATTTGGACCTTGGCCAAATTTCATAAATTAATGGTACAATTGACTGCAGGAAATGATTCCAGAATAACTCTTTCAGCTACTCGTTTCATAAAAGATGAGATATATTATTGGACATATACACCTGCTCAAGATATAATGGATATTGAGATACCTTCTAAATTAGCAGAAGAGAATGATCTGAGTTTCTCCGTTATTAATATAAAAAGAACATTACAAGAAGAAGAGCATAAGCATTTATTATCTGTAGCAAGAATTAACAATTATCATGAACATAATTACACAAATATAGAAAGTTATTTTAAATATCTGCCGAAAGATAGGATTAACATTAGATCAAATATAATTGAAATAATAAGAGATAGTCATAATCAAGAAATATATTCATTTGATCTCTCGACTAATAAAAGCAAAGGGTATTTCTTGGCAAGTACAAGTATGCAATCTCAATATATAAGGGATGCAGAAGCTATTAAAATATTTAATGACTATGAAAAGGAATATGATTACACCAATATATATAACTATAATCTATGTGATTTAATGTATTGGGAATATCGAATGGGGATATGGATGAATAATAGTGTTTTAAATAAAGACGATTTAAATTATAATACATATATGTTGTTTAATCATAGAAGGATATTAGAAGTTGCATTAAGTATCCCAAGAATTTATAAGTTAAACAATACTTTAGTATATGAGATTATTAATAAATTATGGCCACAAATGAACTATTATATTCCTAATAGTAAATATTCATTAGGTGATTATTATACCTATAATTTTAAAAATTTAATCGAGTTAAATAGTGCAAATTTGCAAGGATATTCTTGTACCGAGTCTTCAAGAGAAGTAAAAGCATGGGGAAGGATAGGAAGATATAATGCTGTTTTTGGCTATGCAAACAATATTGTTAAGCAGGGGGATATTGTCGAATTCTCTTTGAATTTAGCGGTAAAACCCGGTATATATTTAGTTCAAGTAGAATTTTGTATTCCATCAACATGTAAATTTAAGAGTAGTTTTTGTGAATTATATATTGAAATAAATAATATTATTTGTTATAAAATTGATAGCATAGGTGATTATCAAGATAAAAATAATCAAGTAAATATAGCTATTTTATTACAAGAAAAAAGTGTTCACAAATTTGTAATAAAATTAAAAGCATTAAAGAATTATAATGCAGGGAGAAGTGGATGTTGTGGTTTGTTGGAACTGCGTAATATTAATATTGTTTTGCAGAATAACTATGATATTAAAGAAGATAAACCTATTGTTGTGTCTACAAAGGACATATTAAATAGCATGATTCAGAAAAAATAATAGATAAGTATTTATATTATTTTAGATAAGGAGAGTTAAAAGTGGATATTACATACAATACAAAAGAATCAACCAATAATCTTAATTCGATGAAAAATAAAGTTAATTTATTTAGAAAAGAATTATATAAAAATGATAAAAAATTTCTTGAGGAAACAAATAAGATTATTGATATCAATAATCTTTATAATCCTCCGGAAGGACGTTTTACAATTCCATATAAAGGAGTGGAATTTGAATGTTTGTATAAGAAGAACACAGAATCAAATAGATTATATGTTATTTTTAGTGGCTCTAGAAAAGCTGGAAATATTCAACCAACATTTAAAAGATGGTCCTATTATAAGTATATGGACGGGAGTATGTTAAATATCGATGATCCTACTTGTAAACTTTACAAAGAATTAGTCCTGGGTTGGTATTATGGAACAAAAAATGAATGTTATCTTGATTACATTATCGAAATTGTGCAGAGTTTTGCACTACAGAATGGGATTAAGAGTAATGATATAGTATTTTTTGCTTCTTCTGGAGGAGGATATGCTGCCTTGTATTGTGCAAGTAAAATAAAGCACAGTACTGCAGCTGTCATTAATCCTCAGATTAGGCTCACCTTATATGACTATGCCAAGTGGTTTCAAAAAATAACAAATATTAATTTGCTTGAGAATGATTTATTTGAACGAAATAAATTGCCGGAATTAATTAATCAAAATAAAGAGAGCAGATTTATAATCATCATTAATATAGAGAGTGACGTTGATATGGTGCAACTTGAAGAGTTATGTAAAGTATTGAATGAAAGTTATAATTATGGATTAACAAAGTTAAGGGATAACATTTTATGTTGGACATATCAAGCAGTATCTTCCATGCCTCATAATGCTCAAGAATATCCAGCAATGTTTATGATGATAGAGCATCTTATAAATAATTTTGATAAGTACAATTATTTAAAGAATATATACACCCTATTAAGTGAGCTGTGGTATGATCATTACAATTTAATTTGCCAAACTATTCTTGACAAGGGCATAATGCCAAGTGAAAAGGTTTTAGATTTTCCAGTGGATTGTAACACTCTCACTGGTAGCGTCAATCTGTGATATGAGTATATCAACCACCTTGCGCTTATCGTCAAAGCTCACGGACTCCCAATCATCAAGATAGCCCGTAATGCTATCAATCTGTGAAGCGGAAACAGAATTAGCGGTGAGGTCTGCGACCAGCCGGAGCTGTTTCTGCCGTTCCGCATCCAGTTCCTCAATGCGGGTGTTTGCGTATTGCAGGAGAAGCGGATTAGCGCCGGACAAAGTGTCCAGAAGTTTCTCGATCTCGCTTTCCGTCTTTGCAAGGGCAACACGGGCGGCGGTCAGCTTCGGATTATAGCTTTGTTCCTTGCCGCCTTTCAGCGTGTGGAATTTCCGCATCTTCTTAACCATCTCGCCGTAAACAA
>CAMMFK010000058.1 GCA_946496115.1 uncultured Clostridium sp. | reverse complement strand
ATACATTAAATGGATATATATTATTATTTGTTATTCTGCTATCACTTAATTTAAAGATTTTTAGGTATATCATTTTTCATTCCTCAAATTATATTTTTCAATATTTTCTTTTGTGGCAAAATCTTTAGACCCCTTTACTTTCTCTAAAAACACTATCCCATCTAAATGGTCACATTCATGTTGTACTAATCTTGCAAAAAATCCACTTATTTTCTTTACTATTTTTTCTCCATTTTCATTATAGTAAGTGAGTTCTATATTTTTATATCTTTCTACTTTTCCTCTAATACTTGGTACACTCATGCATCCTTCAAATTGTACATCTGTATCATCTGATAGCTTTTTCCAACTTGGGTTTATCATAGCCGTTATTGGAATTTCTTCCGCATCATTATAATTAATATTTTCTTTTTTAGCACCTACTACAATTATTCTTTTATTTATACCAATTTGAGGAGCTGAAATTCCTAGTCCTGTACCAAAGCTTAAAGTTTCTTTTAAATCATCTATTGTATCTAGAATTTCTTGATTAATATTTTTGAGATTTACTTTTTCACAGATTTGTGAAAGGATTGGGTCTCCAACTTCTCTTATTTTTATGACTTTTCCCATTACATTTTCTCCTTTATTTCTAGCACTGCTACACACTCTATATGTGAGCTATAACAGAAGTTATCCACTGGAGTAATGCTGTCTATTTTGTAAACATCTTCTAATACTTGCAAATCTCTCATTAAAGTTGCTGGGTTACAGCTTACATAAACAAGTCTATCTAATTTCAAATCGCATAAATTTTGAACTGTTTTGCTATCTAAACCTTTTCTTGGTGGGTCTACTATGACCACACTTGGTTTTACGCCATTATCTAGCATTTTGTTAAATGCAACCTCTACATCTCCTTGTATAAATTCTATATTATCTACATTATTAATTTCTGCATTTTGCTTTGCATCTTTTATGGCTTCTTCTACAATCTCAACGCCATAAACTTTTTTCACGTATTTAGAAGCAAATATTCCTATTGTTCCAATTCCACAATATAAATCGCATAATATGTCATCTTTTTTTAGCTTAGCGCCTTCTATTGCTAAATTATATAACTTTTCTGTTTGAACTGGATTTACTTGATAAAATGAATTTGGAGATATTTTGAATTCATAGTCTCCCAATCTATCTGTTATTGTTCCATCTCCATATACAATAATATTTTTTCTTGAAAGTACTACATTTGTTTTTTCTGTATTTACATTTATTACGATTGTTTCTATTTTAGGAAATTCTTTGATAACATTTTCTATTTTTAGCTTACTATTTGTTTCAAAAACATTCTTTTCGCCATTTTGTACTAATACAAGCATTATCTCATCTGTTTTGAAACCTTCTCTGACCATTATATTTCTAAGTAATCCTTTACCTGTTTCTTCATCATATATGCTATCTTCCCAATTATCTAATATATATTTTGAAATTTCTTGAGATATTTTCGTTTGTATTTTGCATTCATTTATAGGAATAATATTGTGTGACCTTTTTGCAAAAATTCCAACTTTTTTATCTTGAGTTACTGGATAAATTGCTTTATTTCTATAAAAAGTTGGATTTTCCATTCCTACCGTTTCATTTACTTTTACTTTATTTTTTAGCATTTTATTTACTAGATTTTGTACTTTTTCTTGTTTAATTTTTAAAGTCTCACTATATGTAATATGTCTTAAATCGCATCCTCCGCATTTGTTAAATGTGCTGCAATCTGGTTCTACTCTTTTGCTTGATTTTTCTATTATTTGAATAACTTTAGCAAATGCATGAGTTTTTAAAACTTTTAAAATATGTATTTTACATTTTTCTCCTTTTAATGCTCCCATTACAAAAATGGTATAGCCATTTATTTTTGCTATACCTTCTCCATTTGCTCCATAATCTATTACATCTACAATTAATTCGTCATTTTTCTTAACATTTTCCATTTTTAACTGCTCTCTATTCTTCAATTAAATTTAAGTAGTCTGTTTTGCCATATATTACTCTGTAAATTACAACTTGTTTATATTTCTCATCAACGCCATATAATGCTATAAATTTTTTAGTATTAAAAATTTATTTTTCTTCATCTTCTTTTTTGCTTATCTCATCTTTTAGTTCTTCTACTTTTTGACTTTCTTCTTTTAATCTATTATCTGATATTTCATCCATAAATCCATTTAAGTCAAATTGTTGTAATAACTCATCTGTTGTTCCATCTAAATCTATACCTAAATCTTTTAAAAATTTTTGTTTCACTTTCGTTCACCTCTCTGATTTTTATAATACTATATTTTATATGTTTTTTCAAGTATTTTTATTTGAATTTTCAATCTAGCTCTTTCTTCCTATAACTACAAACCTTCCATCGTCTACGTGATAAGAACAAGTAATTAATGTTATTAAATCATCTCCATAATTTGCTGTAATTCCAGTATCATAAATAGATGATGCTTTTGCATTTTTTACAAATTCATTATATTCTTCTTCATTTTCTGCATTTATAAAGTTATAATACCTAAATACATTCGTTTCCGATTTATAATATACTCTTGACTTAAATATTGAAAATATTTCATATTCTGCATCTTCATTTGCAGTTGTAAAGCGGATTTTGGGATGGTTTATATAATAATCTTCACTTTGGTATTTTATTAAATCTGTGAACATTTCGCCATTTTTCATATTATGCCCATATATAAGCAGGTTTGTACAAGGCACGCTCCAATCATAATCTTTATTTAAAAAGATTGAACCATTAGCTGTTTTTTCGCCTTTATAATTATGGTCTAAGTAATATTCATTGTCCTCTCCTTGGAGTACTGGATAGTTTATTCGTGTTCCTTCTATTTCTATCCATCCAACTATATTGGAATTTTCTTTTTGCAGTTCTCTTACTTTTAGCATTCTTTCTGTTACTTCTGGCTCGGATTTTTCATTATCTACTTGATTCGTAATATCCACAGTAATTTCATTATGAACATTTTCTATTTCTACTGAATTTAATAAATTACTTTCTTTCCTAGCTTCTATTTTTAATACAATTAAATAAATTATATATGATACTGATAAAATTATTAATATTGTAAAAATAATGTACGCTATTTTTTTATTATTACTCTTAAAATGTTTCGCCACAACTATACCTTTCTAATATTATTAATTATTATAAAACAAATACATGTTCTTGCCATTTCAGTTGAACGTAGGCGACGTAGGAGCGGAGTGAAACGTGCAGCGGTGGCTCCGCTGTGAAATGAGAAAGAATGTGTATTTTTTATGTAATTAACATTATAAGTTTTAAAGAAATTTCAAATATATGTTCCAGAGCATTCCCATTAAATCTTATTTAAAATAATCTCCCAGCACTAATATACTGCCGGAAGATTATTGCATGTTTTTTAATTTTAAGCACATTTTTTACTTAATCTTATCTACGTTTAGTCATTCAAATTTATCTATCTATGCCTTGATTATTGTTTTTTTGTATAAATGATTCCAGCGACTGCCATAGCAATTATAAATGTAGCTAAGCCTAAATAACTGTTTACACCAGTTTTTGGAGTTTCATCTTTTTCTTCTTCTACTGGCTCTTCTGGAGCAGGTTCTTCTACTTGTATTTCAGATATTTTAACGTAGATTGTTGTTTCTGCTGTTATAGCTTGATTGAAATCAAATTCAGTTTGATAGCTTTCATCAGTAAAATATCCATCTATTTTGTGATTTTCATCTAATACAATGTGAGAAGCTATTAAATCTGCTGTTATTTTTTCGTCTTTGTTAACAACTATTCTTAATGTTTCTTTGTTGTATGCTATTGTAACAAATACTTTTTCTTTATCAACATTTGGAGTTACTGTGTCAGGTAGTACAGTTTCTGAAATGACATTGTTATATTCATCTGTTAAAACTACTGCCTCACCTGTAACAAATACCTTGTTAGTTGTACCTTCAGCATTTTCAATTGTGAAATTTGTTAAATTGCCGTTATCTGCTACTCTAACAACGTTTTCTGCTGCATCACTTTTTAATACACCATTCATTACAAGTGTAGGACTGTTTGTAGCAGCTGCTCCTTTATCTATTTCTATACCATTATTTGCACCTGTACCATTGCGTCCTAAGTGTAAATCTCTTACTTCAAGTTTACCACCATTAACTAATACACCACCGTAGTTGAAATCTGTTATATTAACATTATCTAATATTACAGTAGCGCCATCATATGATTGAACACCATATTTAGGTCCTCTGACTAAGTTGATATTTCTTAAAGTTAATTTTGCATCAGATAATTGAGCTGTAAACATTGTTTGGTTTCCTGATGTAGATGTCCATCCTTCGCTACCAGTTAATGTATACCCATTTCCTTCAATAATAAGTTCTTTTGCTATTACTATTGGCTGTGTAATAGTAATGTTATTTTGTATAGATATTGTGTCTCCTGGATTTGCAGAATTTATTTCACTTATTAAAGTACTTTCATCTGTAACTTCTCTTGTTGTAGCTTTACTTGCATTTGGAACTATAAATAATATTGCAAGTATTGCAGCAAAAATAGCTGTTATTTTGATTGAATTTTTCATAAATTTTCACCTCCTAATAAAATTTTAAGTCAAATATGACTTTTCATTTTTTATTTTTTCCTTTTTTATTTCTTTTATTTACAAATTTCGCAATTTTAAATTTTAATTTTTGACAATTTTGTAATTTAAAGGTGAAAATTTTTTAATTTTTTAATTCTATTTTTGCTTTAAACTTCTAATGTTTTCTTTTTCTAATTGCTTTAAACTTTTCTCAGGCGTTGGTAATTCTTCTGGCATAGTTCCTCCATTTTTAGCAATTACTTCTCTTATATTTTTTCCAATATTATAATGAGTTTTATTGGCCTCTATTTCAGTATGTATATTATCCTTTTTTAATCTTGACTCAGTCTGTGTAATACGGAATAAGTTGGCTGCAAGTTCTTCACTTCCCATATTGTCTAAAATATCTTCTCTATATCTTAGTCCTTTTCTTTTAGCAATGTCATCAGCAGTTTCTCCATTGGGAGAAGTCTAATAAGGACAAAATTGTTTTTATAAATTTCTTTCAAAATTTTATTGTGTTAGATAGCCACTAAAAGATATAAATTGTTTAGTCAGATTTGTAGTGAAAATCAATTTATGGAGGGTTTTAGAAATGAATAGTAAAATTACATATCACAAAGAAGGAGGTTATTATATTCCTGACTTATATTTAGAAAAAGAGTATATTATTGGAAAATATGGACATTTAAGATTAGAATATTTAAAAAATCATAAAAAGGCTGAATATATAATAATGTTTATGAATTGTAATTTAAGAAAACATATTGTAGATACTGATAAAAAAGCTAAAGAAAGATTTGAAATACTTATGGCACAAATGCTAGAAAAAAATCCAATTGATGAAAACCTAAAAAACACTGCCCCTTTGAAATGGATAGGACTTATGAATAATTATAAGCATTCAGTTGAAGAAATTATTTTTAATGAATTAATATATTGCTAAATAAATTACTCCAAAAAAACTTTACATTTTATATAAATGTAGCAAGAATGAATTATCAATCCTAATAATTCATTCTTGTTTCTTTTTTTCATTTTCTGGATGTTTTCCTCCGTCCACACCATTGTCCAGAAATAAGCCATATTTCGTAAAAATAAAACCACTCAATAGTCCATAAAAATACTGTATCGGCAATAATCATTTTACTATCCCAATCTTCTTTAGGATAAAACGGGCATATTTGTAAATATTCTTTTCCCTTAATCTTATATATGCCATAAGTATGTGGAATAGTTTCATTAGGACGTGTCTCTAATTCAGGCGATAATACAAATACTTTTGGAGTTTTTAACATTGTTTCTTGCTTAATTTTTATAATATATTCATTACTAGTATTAGAAGATTTTATAAGAAAATCCATATCTAATCTTCTATTTGAATTATCTTTTATTAAAAGTCGCTTATATTTAATTAGTAAATGCCACTTTTGTATTGGAATAGTTGCATAAATTCTATTATTTTTTTGAAATTTATTGCCCAAAAAACTTATGCTCCTTAACATTTGTCCCTTGTTGTTCAAAATTTATAGTTGCATCTTTATCAATATACATATTTCCATTTTCACGTAATGTCTTTGCTTGTTTTCCAATACTTGCATAAGCTTTTTCCACAATTTTTGTGCCAAATATTTCCTTATAGCTTTTTGATTCTTCAAATAAATCTCCAGATGTAATAAAAGTATTATTGACAATGTCATTTTTTAATTCCGATACAAAGAATTTAAAAGCCTCTTTTCTTTCAGGATGTATTTGCCATTTGTCTGCAAAATTTTCTTCACTATTAACTGGATTTTCCACCCATTCAATTCCGTCCTTTATTTTTATGTATTTATAATAATTATTAGAGAATTTTTTTATTAATTCATATACATTATTTTCTCCTGTATAAATTTGAGCCATTATAGTTGTTAAGATTATAGAAATTGGTTTATTTTCTAAATTGTTTTCAAATTTTTTATCTCTATATCTCTTCAATATCTGTAAAGCAACCTGTAATGTCGTTTTTACTTTGTAGTCAGGTACTTCTTCTATATTCTTATTGTTTTGAACAGCAAAGCTTTCTACCAATCTTCGTTTTTCTTCTTTTTGCTTTTCATTAAACCATTCAAAATATGCTTCTGGATTTGTAGTAGTAAAAGTATAAATATTACTAATCTCATCTTTATTGGTTATCTTTAGTTTTTTATCCTTGTCATATGTTATATCTTCAATTGCAGGTAGAATATCCATATGATATTGAGCTTCATCTGCATATTTTAGCGTCCAACATCTTTTTCCTTCTTCTTGTAACATTTTAGAATATCTGTCACTTGATTTTAATGCTTGTCCAACTTCATTTTTTAAATCCTTTGGATTTGAAAAATATTTATTTACTTTACATACTAAATCAATATCATAGTCATCCTCATCTGATAAAGGTTTTATTACTGTTCCTAGTCTAAATGAACCTTGTGGAAAAATATCTACTTGTACATTTATGTTATTTGATAAATATGTTCCAATCGCATTATAACTTGCAACTGCATTTTCATATTTTTCGTCTGTAATATCTAATTCTTTAGCTATTTGTCTTAATACCATATCAATTCGTGTATTATCGTTCATCTTATTTTTTCCTCCTTAAAACTTTTTTTCCTTTATCTTTAAATTTCTTATCTCTTGTTGTTGTATCTTGCTGAAATATTTCTAATTCCATTTTATCTCTGTCCGCTTGCATAAAACATTCTTTTATAATTTGATATGTATTAAGTGTCGAGGTTGTCAAAAACAAATTAATTTTTGCTCCAGTAGCTACTATTTTTATAACAGCTTTTCTAACTTCATTAACTAGTTCTTGAGAAGATATTCTAACACCAGCATGTCCAATACGTTCAATTTCAATAGTATCAATGTCTTGCTTATCTATGGGTAATTGTTCTAAACGTATTTTATAGGTATCAGAAACAATCAAATTACATTCTCTTAAGTTATTAATATTATGAAACTTACTTTCATCTACTCTAATAAAAATATCTGCGTTTAGCTCAATATTTTCTTTGTTTAAGTTTACCAATTCATCAAAATCATTGTTCATAACAATTTTAAACATAGCATAATAAGGTTTTCTTATTAAACTTATTTTCTTAAAACCTAATAATTTAGCAAGTTTATAAAATATATAATAATTCGTACCATATATATTGCCAGATAGAAAAACTCTATTCTTATTCAAATTTCTAATAGTAATAAATATTATGCTAAATAAAACAATAATTGTTGTAATTACAGATAAACTACTAATATAATTTGAAATATCTGCATTTTCATTAATTTCAAGTGTAACAAATAATAAATTAATTTCACTTATAGAAAAATATTGAATTGCAAACACAAAAATCATAATTGGTAAAATAAAT
>CAMMFK010000057.1 GCA_946496115.1 uncultured Clostridium sp. | reverse complement strand
TTTTGGAGGATTTAGATTATGAATAATTTTAGAGAAGTTAATGATGATATTTTAAAGGATTGGTTAGATTTTAGAGAGGAAACAGATCTTGCTTTTGTTAATGATGAAGATAGAAAGCATACTGTTAAATTTGATGAGATTTCTGAGAAGATTTTAAATAGTGTTCCTAAACAGAATAGAAAGTTTGTGGAAAAACAACTTGAATTGCTTAATTCTAGTTTTTTAGATTATATTGTTTATTGGAATGAAAAGTATTATAGGAATGGTTTTTGTGATGGAGTCGAGTTGATTATCGGCTGTATTGATAGATAGTTAAAATTAATCCAAAGTTTTTTCAAAATTTTGAAAAAATTTTGGATTTTTAGATACTTTTTTCAGATTGGTGAAAACATTAAAACTAACACATAATAAAAAATATAATATTTGAGAACTCGATAAAGCACAATTGATTATAAGTTATATTAAAGCGAAAGAGACAAAAGGTGAGGAATTTCACCTTTTATTTTATAATTAGTATATTGTTAAAATTCTTATATACAATTTCTTCTAATTTAGGCTCATTCAAAACTTTAGATATAATGTCATATTGCTGTTTTAAAAGTTTTGGTTCATATTTTTTGCCATTTACTTGAGTAAATGGTCCGTCACTCTCAATTAAAATTTTATTTTTAGGTATTAACAATAGATTTTTATTATTTATCATATTTGCATTTATTGAAAAATAGCATCCTAAGTTAATTAATTGTTGCATTTGATTATTATTACCAGTAAACCAATGGATAATGCATTTTTTAGGCTTATACTTTTTTATAATTTCTATAGCACTATCTTCTGCATTTCTTATATGTATTGATAATAATTTATTTACACTTGAACATAAATCGACAATTATTTCAAAATATTGTTTTTGTTCTTCTATTCTAGATTTATACTGTTTAGAAAAATCAAGTCCTACCTCACCTATATATTCTGCTCCTTTAAATATGTTAATAAATTTTGTAAAACTTTCTCTAGTATTATTTGATTTCGGATTAAATCCTAATGCAAATTTTACATATTTGGTATTAAAGTATAACTTTTGACACTCTTGATATATTTCTGGAGTGTTAGTCATACATAAAGTATATTGTTGCAAATTATTAATATCTTTATATATTTGTTTATGATTTTTATAAAAATCCAAATGAAAATGTGTATCTATTAAATTTTTCATATTATTTAATTCCTATATATTCCTTTATTTTTTCATCTTTTGAAAATAATTTAATTAAATCCTCCATTGTACTTTTATATACATTTTTAAATTTTTCAATTTCTTCTTTTCCTAATTTTCCAGAGCATTTGATTAATCTTATCAATTCTTCATCATTCATATTTACATATCTAAATATCGTATTTAATACCGCTCTAGTATCACTTGTAATATCACTGTCTTCAAATTTCTTTATGAATTCAAAATCAATATTATTATATGTATACGTCTCACCTAAATTGTCAATATCTAATAAAGAGCTTTTTCTAATTAAACAAGGATAACAATATCCACAATTTATAGGATATTTATTATTTCCTTTCCTATTATATCTTGGTATACATGGATGTGAGCACGAAATTGTGTATTTTGCATATTGTTTAAATACCTTATTGTTCATTACTTTATTAACAATCTCTCTTTTACTTTCATAAGCAAATATATTTATAACTTCATTTTTTATTCCTATTTTTTTTATGATTTCATTAACATTCTTTATAAAGTATGGATGTGTTGTTCTAGTACTACAACTTCCTTTTCTGCTATTGGTTAATGGTATGTTTAATCCTATAAATCCATTTTCAGGTATATATACTGGTATTGTATCTCCTATAATTCCTGCTATAGTAATAGCAATACATAAAAATAAGAATGATCTCCCTCTAGATGTATTTTCTCCTTTTTTTAATTTAGCATTTTCACAGATTGGTGCATAGGAATTAGCAGAAAAGCTTATAAATTTACAGTTTTGTGATGAATATTGTTTATTAATTGCCTCAGCCAATTCTTCTTGCTTTGCTCTTAGTTTAGGATATTCATTATGTCCAACTAGACACAGAGATTTCCCTTGACTCATCAAGCTAATTGCACCACAAAAAGAATCTAAACCTCCCGAAAATAGAGATACTGCATTAAAATTATTTTTATCTAATCTATTTATTTTATTCACTTGTCTATTGCAATCCATGTATATTTCTTCTGTTTTTCTAAATTCAATATTCCAAATATCTCCTGTTAGAAATCTTAATGTTTCATTCAATTTTTCTCTTACCTGTTCCCATTTGTTTAATTCTAATACTGGAATTGAAACATTAAAAGTTCTTGTCCAATTATCTATTGACAAAGTCCTTGAAATTCTTTTATCTATGCTAAATACTGACATTCCTATTATAAATAAATCTTCATATATTGCATTTATTTTTTTCATACCAAACTGTCTCCACACATAATCAATGTGTGTATACATAGTACTATATTCATTCCTTTTGATTGAAAATTCATAAGCATTCTTATATTTCTTGTTTTTTTCTTCTTGCACCTTATTTTTATTTATCCATATCTCCATTTGCCTACTCCTCTCCATATAATTTTCTTAATATATCATAAGCCTCAATTATTTTTTGTTGTATAAGCTTATCATTTTCTAAATTAGAAAAATTCACGTTTTTTATTTGAGAAATATCCAGCTCTTCTATTAATTTATTTCTCATTAAAACTCCCATTTCCTCCATAATTCTATTTGTATTTTCTGGAGAATTTTTCTTACTTATCTTTTCCTCAAATCTAAATTTAAAATTTTGATTTATATAATTTATAATTATTTCCTTTAATAAAATTTCTACTGGTACTTTCTTTAAATCTTCAAGAGTTATTATGTTCAACTCTTTTAATGCTAAACTAAGAGTATCCATTTCGATATAGTTATTAATTGTATCACCTTGTTGACAATATTCATTAATTAATATACTTAATATTTCTTCTGGATTTTTTTCTAGTAAATATTCTTTATCTATATCTCTTAATGTTTGCGCTATTCCTTTATTAGATATACTTTGGCTTAATCTTAATAATTGTCCTATTGCTTTAATTGTATCTGTATTTGTTCCTTCATAATCCTTTTTCATTGCAGTAGCATATCTACTTACTAACTTTTCTTTATTTGACAAGCTATTTTCTTTTGATAACTGTGTAGCAGCTCTTTTAGCATCACTCCAATGTTGTTTTGTTGGCATAATATAACTTTTTGATGTTCCCATTATTTCCCTCCTTCTACCATTTTATACATTTCTTCACTTATTCTATTATCATCTTTCAATTTTTTTAAGTAATCTTTCATTAATAATTTATCTAATTTGTACATACTTGCTAAATATACTACATCTGGAGGAATTATGTTATATGATCCGTTAATTATCTGTTCTAGCATCAACTTTCTATATGATACAAACTTCTCATATAAACCATTTATAATATAAAATTCTAGTTTTCCTTCTCTAATTTCAGAAGTTAATATATTAAAAATTGATTTTATCTGTTCAGTTGATAATTGACTCATTTCTTCTGTAACTGATTTTATATTATGTCTTGAAGATTTTCCTATTTTTTCAAGAATCACTTTTGATTCAGAATCTAATAAACTATCATCAATTATTGGATTATTAAGTAATTCTCTTGTTAAATAGAAATATTTATCTAATCTTTCTGTATATATTTTTTTAGGTTCACATTCTATCCATTTTCTTATTTGTGGGAAATCCCAATTTGGAAATTCATCTTTTATAGTATTGTTTTCTATAGTTTCTAATAATCTTGCAAACATATCATTTTTTGTTTTAAATGCTTTATTCCATTCATTCAATTCTTTAAAACGGTTATTATCTATTTTTTGTAAAACTAATAATTTTGCAAGAATTTTTATATCGATTTCATCTCCATAATAACATTCTGCTAATTTCTTTTTTATAATAAAAGTGTTTAAGAATCTTTTTGCTTGTCTTGGATTTCCCTTTAACGTTATTGCGACTATATTTTTTATGTTTTCGATAATCTCTATATCTTTATCAAATTCTTCCTTATCTTTAAACTTTTGAGAAGTTCTACTTATCAATTCATTAATTTTCTTCAATGTAATTTTATTTTCATCTATAAGTACTTTATCTTCATATATTATGTCTAATAGCTCTTTAAATGAATCTTCTTCTAAATATTTTTGAGCTACCAATAGCATCAAATAATTTTCAATATCTTTTGATGATAATTCTGGAATATATATAGGTAGCTGTATTATTTTCTCAATATACTCTTTTGAAATATCTGGTTCACTATTATTGGCTTTAGGATATCTCTTTTTTATAGAATATTGAATAACGTTTTCATCTGCCGCAATTATAAATGTTGTTTTTTCCACTAATAAAAAAAGTTTTATAGCCTCTAATGTTTCAATTATTCTATCAGGATTACACCTATCCAAATCATCAATTAATACAACTAAATTATTAATTTTAGTTTTTTCTAACATATCTTGAAAATCTTTTCTAAATTGTCTAATATTTTCTACTGTGCTCTTTTCTTCTTCATTTAAATAATTTTCCCTTATATTTTCTACACCATTTGCAGCATTTTTTATTGTATTAGCCAATTTTTCTTTATCGCCAGTAATTTCACTTGCCACATTCAATAATAATGGTATCGGATTACCTAATCCCAAACTAGCAATTAATGGTGCACCATAAGATATAGCTTTAGAACCCAACTTTAACCAATTTACTCTTTTCAAAAGTCCTTTTATTTCTGCGCCAGCTTTTTGCTTAAACGTTTCATTACTTTCTAGTGTTTTTAATAGTGCTTCCATAAGAGCTATTTTAGCATCTTCATATCCTTCAAACATCCATGCATTTATCTCTATACATTCTACGTCATCATTTTTTATTGTATCTTTTATCATATTAAGTAATGTTGATTTTCCAGCTCCCCATGAGCCAAATATTCCAATAGTTAATGGATTGTAACTACTATTTTCTAATATTTCATTTATTAAATCTGCATACGGTTTATAAAAAAGCATATCTAATTTACTTGCATTATCTAACCACATATCATTCTCCCTTCTCTCATAATATAGGAATATACCATAATTGAATTAAAAAATTTGTCCAATTTTGTCTTATATTATCAAAAAAGCAAAATAATTCTGTAAACTTATTTACATATTATTTTGCTTTTCTTTCGTTACTTCATATTAATTGTCATTGCATTTAACTTCTGTAGCATTATCTAAAATCTTAACTATCTTGCTAAAATCCTTGGCTCCTATACGTGAATAATAATTTTTACAATTAGTATAACATGCTTCACGTTTGCAAGTAGCCAAATCATACACACTTCTCGATTCAATTATATACAAATTAAACATTTAATTTTCATAGCTATATATTACTACTCATATTTATAATCTTCGCTTTCTTCTTTTACACAAGTAATATCTATATTTTCATCATAGCTATATACATTTTCATTAACAATCTTATTGTACATATCATTAAATTGCTTTATTGTTTCTTCATTCTCACTTATATTTAACATATAATTTTCTAAATCAGAATATTTTATTGTTGTGTACTTATCAAAAAATCTACTGCCTCTATAAATTTCATTTTCTGGAATATATATATTCCCTTTCATTCTTTTATTTGTAAAATAAAAGAGCATCGGTCTAAATTTATTTTTATCATATATTTTCAATTCTCTAACAAGATAGGCATATGTCTTTAGCAGTTTCCTATTTATATCAATAAATTTTCCTGTATCATGATCATCATTATATTTTATTTCCACATAATATGTAATTCCAGATGCATTATCTTTAAATAATACATCAACATCATGTCTAAAATTGATTGTTTCTAAAGTTTCATCTCTTTCGTTTTCAGTAATCATCTCTAGTAAATTATCATAATTTATTTTTTGTTCTTCCTCTGTATATGTATTCGTTTCACAATCTGTAATATATTGATCAATTAAAGTCTCAGTTTTTTTACTAATACAAAACTTATTAGATCTTTTTCCTGAATATTCTTCTATTATTTTATTATTGTCATTGACCAATAAAATTTGATGAATTGCTTCTTCAATAAAATTACCAAACTGGATGTTCATAGATTGCATAATACCACCAAATACTCTATATTTTATTGGAATAAAATGTATTTTCTTTTCATGCTTCTTTTTCAACTTATTTATTTTTTTATCACTACCTGCATTTGATATCATTATTTCAATCGATTTCTTCATTACTTTATCTAAAACATTTTCTTCCATAACATCCTCCTATAATTCATTCTTTTTAAATTCATATCTTAAAGAATTAAGTTCAACAAATTTATTATTATTTTTTACCCAAAAGTAATCCCATCCATTGTTGTTTGTTAATCCTAAATGTTTGGCCGACATTTTATGAATAGATAAAATATCTTCTCCATCATTTATATATCCATTACTTTCAATAATTCCAATTTTTTCTTTTGATTTGTTATATATTTCTTGTCCCGGGTGTAAATAGTTAAATTTTATTAATTTATCCATTGGTACCTTTGGTGGTTTTACTTCTAATTTCAAATCATTTACATCGTTATGCTCAATTCTAATTTTATCGATTCTTTCTTGTGCTACTTTAATATATTTTTCTTCTCTTTCTATTCCTATATAATTTCTTCCTGTTGATTTTGCTACTGCACCTGTGGTACCTGTACCAAAAAATGGATCAAGAACTAAATCTCCTGGTTTTGAAGAAGATACTATAACTTTGTATAATAACTTTTCTGGTTTTTGGGTTGAATGAATTTTTTGTCCATCTTCATCCTTTAGTCTTTCATTACCTATACATATTCCTATATCCCATACACTCTTTTCTTGTTTACCATTATTTAAATATTTCATTGTCTTATAATTAAATGTATATTTTGCATTTTTACTTTTGGTACACCATAATAACGTCTCATGTGAATTTTGGAATCTTGTTCCTCCAAAGTTAGGAACTGCATTTGGCTTTGACCAAATAACATCATTTAAAATCCAAAATCCCATATTTTGCATTATATACCCTAATCTATATATATTTTGAAAAGATCCAATAACCCATATAGAAGCATCTTTTTTCATTACTCTTTTGCATTCTTTCAACCATTCTGTTGTAAATTTATCATAATCTGTATAATCTGAAAATTTATCCCACGCATCTTCTACCCCTGCAAATTTTGATCCATCTACTCTATGTAATATTCCTTCTGTTTGCATAAAATATGGTGGATCTGCAAATATTAAATCTACACTTTCTTCTGGAATTTTTTTCATTTCTTCTATGCAATCACCATTAATTATTTTATTTATAAATTCATCTATATTATTTTCTTTCATTTATTTACCTCCGATGTTTTATTTTATAATTTGCACTCTTATCTTATCATAAAATTCAATTTTAAACAACAAATTATAACATTTTTTCTTTCTCCATATTCTTTTTAATTTTTCCCAAAAAATTCATCATAAATATATCCTTTTTCTATATACAACTCTGTTAGCTTCATTTTATATTTTTCTAATAACTCTAAATACTTTTTCTTAAAAACATTTTTACATAACCATTCAACACCCTTACTAGAAATAACAACTTTTCCATTAATTAAAAATTTATATTTTCCCAATCCGTTATCACACATTTTATTAATCGCTTTTCTAATAGTAATTTCTTTTCTATCAAAATATTTACATAGTTGTTTTATCTCCATATTTTCATTCCACCAACTTTTATTGTCTTATACTTTTAATAATTCTTCATATAGTTTTATTCTATCTTCAAAAAAATTTATATCTGCATCAATTAATGCTTTTTCTTTTTGAAAATACACATTTAATAACCAGTAATATCCTTCTATCAAAATAAAATATTTTCTGCTTCTTATTTTCTCACTTCTCCATCTACAAGTTGGATGTTTTTCTAACATAACATCTATTGCTTTTCTTAAATCTAATTCTGTTATTTCTTTACCTTGTTTAGTAGTTAATCCAAGTAGATGTAATTTCTTTAATATTTTATCGTATGATAAGAAAA
>CAMMFK010000056.1 GCA_946496115.1 uncultured Clostridium sp. | reverse complement strand
TTAAAGGATTAGAAAAAAAGATAAAAAAATTGCCTACATTTACTTGACACATACTCAATACTAAAAATTTGTCCATTACTATTGAAAAATTTTGCATTTGCATATATAATATAGTTGAAATCATTATGATTTATTTATGACTCGTTCAATAGAAAGGAGAATTTTTATGAATTTAAATATTACAGGAAAGGATTTTGAACTAACCGATTCTATTAAAAGTTACATTACTGAAAAAGTTGGAAAATTAGAGAAATACTTTGGTAGTGATTATGATGCTGTTGCTACTTTAAAAATAGAAGGAAATAACCAAGTAGCAGAAATAAGAATTAATATTGCAAGTGAAACTTTTAAAGCTGCAACTGCTAGCAAAGATTTATATGCTTCAGTTGACAAAGATATAGAAATACTTGAAGGACAAATTAGAAAAAGCAAAACTAAAAAAGACAAGCAAAATATGGTTGAAACAATCAGAATGAATAATAGCGTTAATTCTGAAAGCACTGAAGAAGATGGTGAAATAATTAAAACTATTTACTATAGCATTAAACCTCTTACTGCAGAAGATGCTAAGTTAGTTCTTGAAGGAGATGCTAAAAATAAGTTTTTACCATTTATAAATGTTGAAACAAATCAAGTAAATGTTATATACAAATTAAAAGATGGCAAAAATTTTGGTATTCTAGAACCAGAAGATTAATTTTCAAGCTATTATTAATAGAAAGAATTTAGATTTCATATTCAATAAAAACACCCTAGAAAATAGGGTGTTTCATTTTTATTTATTTTAGTAAAGTGTTCCTAAAATTATTCTGCCTTTTTAGTTGTCTTTTTTGTTGTAGCTTTTTTAGGAGCTTCTTTTTTTTCTTCAGTAGCTTCAACCTTTGTTTCAGCTTTCTTTGCTGTAACTTTTTTAGAGTCTAACTTTACAGCTAGTTTGCTTTCTAGTCTTGATTTTTTTCTCGAAGCTGCATTTTTAGAAATAACTCCTTTAGAGCAAGCACTATCTATTTTACTTTTTGCTTTAGATAATAATTCTACAGCTTCTTTATCTCCATTGTTATTAGCTGTTTCATATTTTTTTATTGCTGTTTTACATTCAGATTTTATCATATTATTTCTTTTTGTTTTTGTTTCTGCAACTTTAACTCTCTTTATAGCTGATTTAATATTTGGCATATTTTGCACCTCCCTTTAGTGTATTAAACTATAACATACGTTATTATACCATGATTTTTCATATATGGCAAGTATTTAAAGAAAAAAATTTGTTTTCATAATTATAAAACTAAATTCTGGTGATTTAGTTCAGGAATATAGTTTTAACAAAAAAATGCTTTAATTTTATTCTTCAATACTATTTATGCTATTTTCGATATCGTTTTGATTATATTCAATAGTACTATCAATATAGTTATCTATTGTATCTATAGCTCCATCTAAGGCTCTTTGCTCATGCCAGTTTGCTTTTATACAAGCGATAACTGTTCCTACAAAGACTATAATTAACCCTATTGAAACAATTAATGCTATCATTGTTATTCCTTTTTCTCTTGGCTTATAGTTTCCCTTACATTTACATAATATCGTTTCTTGTGCTTTTGCTTTCCTCCTATTTTCACCAAAGTTTTCAAATATTCCATTATTTTTTATCATCATTATTACTCCTCTTCTGTTTTGATTATTTTATCATATTTTTATAATTGGTGGCAAATTTTTACTTACAAGCGTAAATTTTAAATAAATATAGAAAATTCTTTTAAATGTATTTTATGAAATAAATAAAAGAAGATACTAATATGTAATTAGTACCTTCTTTCTATTATAGATATTTCATTCACAAAGTTAAGTTTTAACTAAACTATCTTAATTGAGATTCAGCTTGTTGAATTAATTTCTTAACCATGTTTCCGCCTATTCTACCAGCGTCTCTTGCAGATATATTTCCATTATAACCATCTTTTAATGAAACACCAACTTCGTTAGCAACTTCATATTTGAATTTGTTAAGAGCATCTGCTGCTTCTGGAACTGCCTTGTAATTGCTGTTTGAGTTTGCCATTACGTTCACCTCCTAAAAGTTTTAGTTGAAAAGTATGTTTTCCTTTTCAATATATATGATGCTCATTTATTTACTTTTTAAACTGGTAATTTGTGGCGGTTTTGGTTATTGTTTCTTTTTTATTTTTTTAATTCTTCTATAAACATTTCATTTAGCATTTTTGGATTTGCTTTTCCTTTTGTTTGTTTCATTGCTTGCCCAACTAAAAAGCCAAGTGCTCTGTCTTTTCCAGCTTTATAATCTGCTACTGATTGTGCGTTTTCTGCTAAAACTTTTAATACAACTTCTTTTATTGCCGATTTATCTGAAATCTGAACCCATCCTTTTTCTTCAATTATTTTGCTTGGAGATTTAGGATTTTCAAATAATTCATCAAGTACTTTCTTACCTATGCTTGTGCTTATTGTTCCTTTATTTATTAATGTTACCATTTCTGCTAATTCTTCTGCTGTAAATGGTATTTCTTCTGGCTCCATTTCTTTTTCGTTTAATATTCTTGCTACATCTGAGTTTAACCAATTGCATACTGATTTATAATCATTAGCAATTTCGCCTGCTTTTTCAAAAAAGTCTGACAAATATTTTGAAGCAGTTATACTATTACTATCTTTTTCAGAAAGTCCATATTTATTCATATATCTTTCTTTTCTTAATTCTGGCATTTCTGGTAATTCTTTTTTTATTTTTTCAATATATTCATCAGAAAGTTTTATTGCTACTAAATCTGGTTCTGGGAAATATCTATAATCTTGTGAGTCTTCTTTGTTTCTCATTGAGAAAGTTCTTCCCTCTAAATCGTCCCATCTTCTTGTTTCCTGCTCTATTGTGTTTCCATGCTCTAATTCATATATTTGTCTTTCTTTTTCATAATTTATAAGTCTTGTTATTGATTTAAAAGAATTTATATTTTTCATTTCTGTACGTGTACCAAAAGGCTCGCCTTTTTTATGTACTGAAACATTGACATCTGCTCTAAATGAACCTTCTTGCATTTTACAATCTGATACATCTATATATTGAAGTATTGATTTTAGTTTTTTCAAATATCTGTCTACTTCGCCTGTTGACCTAAAGTCTGGTTCTGATACTATTTCAATTAATGGCACACCTGCTCTGTTTAAATCTACTAAAGTTCCTGCACCGAATTCATTATGATTTAATTTTCCCGCATCTTCTTCTATATGGATTCTTAAAATTCTTATTTTTTTAGGATTGCCATTATCATCTTCAATTTCTATATATCCATGATTGCAAAGTGGTTTATCAAACTGTGATATTTGATATGATTTTGGTAAGTCTGGATAGAAATAATTTTTTCTATCGTTTTTACTATTTTTTTCTATTTCACAATTTGTTGCTAGTCCTGCTTTTACTGCATATTCTACCACTTTTTCATTTAAAACTGGTAATGCTCCTGGAAGTGCCATACATACAGGGCATATATGTGTATTTGGTTCTGCTCCAAATTCTGCCCCACATGAACAGAATATTTTTGTTTTTGTTGATAATTCTGCGTGAACTTCTAGTCCAACAATTAATTCGTAATCTTCTACTGCCATTTATTTTCCTCCTTTTGAGTTCTTGATAATTTAAATTTAGTTTTTATATAGTCTTTTCATTGTTTATTATCTTATGATTTATCTTCCATCACCTTGTTCTTCGTCATTGTTGTTTCTACCACTAGCTTGCTCATTATCGTCTGTTCTGCTATCATCTTTTACTATTATATTGTTTCCCGTTTGAGAGCTGAGTATTGCATTGTCTACTTTATATTGTTTCAAATAGCTTTCATTGTAAAACTTTGCACTATTTGATTTATCAGCCCTTATTAAATTATATTGTATTCGTTCATATTCTCTTTTAATTCTATAATAACATTTTTCCAATTTATTTATTATTCCTATTTGGCTTATGTCATATTTAGTCTTACCACCATAAACATCCCTATTAGTGTTCATATAATCTGATATTCTGTTTAATAATATATCTCTTATATTTGTTTTCAGTATATTATCCAAGACATCAGCAAATTGAATCACTGTTGCCGTCGTTATTCTATCCGCCTCGTCGCTAGGGTACCAATTATCAACTACTGTTGTTTTTCCTTTTTCTGAGTCTAAATATCTTATTCTAATGATCTCATGATCAAAGATATGAATTATAGTCTCATCTCCTACTTTGTCAATAAATCTTATATTTCGATAAAACTCATACCTCATAAGAATATGTATTCTTGTTTGCATATAGTTCATAACTACAAATTTAGGATCTGGTAAATATACAAATTTTGTTTCTTTATCTCCAAGTCTATTTCTTTCAAATTCTTCTCTTTGTTCTTCTGTAATAAATTTAGCTAGCCAATCAAAAGATATTTTATCTAAATCTTCCTCTTTTAAGGGAAGTGTAGGTTCTCCTGGTTCTATTGATTTTTCTAGTTCAGCTGGTTCTTCTAGTTTAGCTGGTTCTTCTGGTTCTTTTGGCTTTATTCCAAAGAAATCTTTTATCTTGCTAAAAATACTTTTCTTTTCCTTTGCTATTGCCAAAGCTGTTGTTTCATGGTTTTGTGAATTCTCATCTTGTGAAGTAATTTTCTGTATTCTTGCATCTTTTACAACTTCATTTTGATTTTGAGCATAACTTAAAAGTTTCCATATTTCATCATCTGAAAAAGCATCTTTTCCGCTCATTAGTTTAAACTTTATTCTTTCTAATACATTACTAACTTGTGGAGTGGCGTTTTGAGATAATCTATTTATTTCACCATTTAAGAATATTGTAAGACCTGGTACATCTTGTTCTGATATTTCAAACTCGTCTATTGCACCTTCTCTTACTCTTCTCACCATAAAGTTGCCATATAAGTTGTATAAAGCTCTTTCTATTTTGTCCCTATCTTCAAAATTATATTGTGAAATTGAATTATCATAAGTTTGTTTTAATTTTTCAAATTCTATTTCATAATCTTCTAAAGAAAGTTTTTTGCCATCTTTCTGCATGTCTGCTATTTGCTGAAATATTGCTTGCCCTTTGCTTTCTAATGCTTTTTGATTTCCTTTATTTTTCTTATATGCACCTAGTTCTAAAGTGAATTCACTATATGCTGAATAAAATTCTTGTTGGCTTCCTATTTGTAATAGATTATTATATTTTTCAAATAATTTTTTTGCTGCTTCCGTATCATATAGTGATATTTGAGATATTTCTACTTGCAATGGTTTTAGCATTGTTTTATATATTGTATCTCTTTGCTTTTTTGTAAACTCTATATCACTCTCAAGGTCTAACTTAGGTCTTAACATTTCATTAAAATCTGGTAAACTTCCATTAGAGAATTCATATTCTTCTTCTTTCATTACTCCTCCTAATTATTTTTTGAATGAAGGTTTATGATTTTCTCTGAATTTAATTTCTTGCTCAAATTTGTATGCTACATTTAATATTTTTTCTTCTTCAAATCTATTTCCTATTAACTGCATTCCTACTGGCATTCCATTACTATCTACTCCTGCTGGAAGTGATATTGCTGGAATTCCTGCTATATTTATTGATACTGTACATATATCTGCTAAATACATTTCTATTGGATTGTTACATTTTTCGCCAATTTTAAATGCTGTATTTGGGGATACTGGTGTTAATAGTACATCATAGTTTTTGAAAGCTTTATCAAATTCATTTTTTACATATGTTCTGACTTTTTGCGCTTTTTTGTAATATGCGTCATAGTATCCTGAAGATAATACATAAGTTCCAAGTATTATTCTTCTTTTTACTTCGTCTCCAAATCCTTCTGTTCTTGAATTTACATATAATTCTTTAAGTGTTGTGTAGTCTTTTGCTCTATAACCATATCTTATTCCGTCAAATCTACCTAAGTTTGAACTTGCTTCAGCACAAGCAATAATGTAGTATGCAGCAAGTGACGCTTGCGCTACATCTAGCGATGTTTCTTCTACTATTGCGCCTAGTTTTTTATATGTTTCTATTGCTTTATTTAACTGTTCTTTTACCTCTATGTTTATTCCTTCTCCAAAGAACTCTTTAGGTACACCTATTTTTATTCCTTTTATATCTTTTTCAAGATTTTTTGTATAGTCTTTCTTTTCTATATCATAAGATGTGCTGTCTTTTTCGTCATGTCCTGCAATTATGTTTAAAAGCATTGCATTGTCTTTTACATCTTTTGTTATTGGTCCTACTTGGTCAAGTGATGATGCAAATGCTACTAAGCCATATCTTGAAACTAGTCCATAAGTTGGTTTTAATCCTACTACTCCACAAAATGCTGCTGGCTCACGAATTGAACCACCTGTATCACTTCCTAATGCCCATGGTACTAAATCTCCAGCAACTGCTGCAGCTGAACCACCTGATGAACCACCTGGAACTCTATTTAAATCCCATGGGTTATGTGTAATTTTTATAGCAGAATTCTCTGTTGAGCTTCCCATAGCAAATTCATCCATATTTAGTTTTCCAAGGCTTATTATTCCTTCTTTATTTAGTTTTTCTACAACTGTTGCATCATATGGTGATACAAAGTTTTCAAGCATTTTTGAACTGCAAGTTGTTTTAACACCTTTTGTGCATAGGTTGTCTTTTATTCCTATTGGAATTCCTGCAAATTGTGAAAGCTCATCATTGCTAACAGCATTTTCACTACTTGCTTGAGTTTCCTCATTAGCCTTTGTATCTTCATTATACATTTGTGCATTTGCACTTCTCTTCTTATCTATTTCGGCTGCCTTTTTTTCTGCATCATCTGTTGTAAGAGTAACAAATGCACCTACATCCTTTTCTTTATCATTTATTCTGTCTATGTAAGCCTTAGTTATTTCTTCTGATGTTAACTCATTTTCTTTAAGTTTTTCTACTAACTCGTGTACTGTAAGATTTGTAATATTGTCCATTAGCTTATTTCCTTTCTTCTAGCTTTTTATAATTTTGCCTAGTAAGCATTTTAATTATTTCAAACCAATTCTAATTTTTATTTTATGAATTAATTTTTTTCTTTACCAATTCATATATTTCACCATTAATATCTTCTATTGTTCTTATTTTGTCATCTTTAACACATTTTATTTCATACCAATTATATTTTTTTACAAGTTCTAGTGCATTGTTATAAGCATCAATAGTATTTTGCTTGTTTTTTTCTATTATATCCTTTTGCTTTTCATGTGTTATTTTATTTTCTCTATCTTGTATTAATTTCTCAGTATAATCTGGTGGCATATTTAAAAATATAACTTCTGTTGGGATTGGTAATCCATATAAATTAAATTCAAAATCCCACAACCATTTCAAGAATTTTTCTCTTTCTTGCTTATCTTTTATTATTCCTGCTTGATGTATCATATTTGAAGTAGTATATCTATCAGCAATTATTATTCCACCGTTGTTATAATATTTTTCAAAATCTTTTTTAAATGTTGCATATCTATCTGCTGCGTAAAAAGTAGAGGCTATATATGGACTTACATCTTTTTGATTTTCTCCAAAGTCTCCTTCTAAATACATTTTAACTAATGCTGATGATGGACTGTCATAATTAGGAAAGCTAATAGATTTAAAATCTATTCCGTCTTTTTGTAACCTTTCTTTTAATAAACTAGATTGAGTTTGTTTTCCGCTTCCATCTGTTCCATCAATAACAAATAATTTTCCCATATTACTACATTTCCTTTCACATTAGTCATTTAAAACTTTTGGTATTTTGAACATATTTCTCTCTTTTTCTGGTGCATTTTCCATTATGCCTTCTTTGTTATCAAAATCAATTATTTCATCTTTTCTAAACACATCTGAGCTATCATTTGCACCTATTGTTTCATCTAAATCTTTTAAGTCTATTGAATTTAATAACTCAGTATAATTTAATATGTTTTGCAAATTGTTTAAGTATTTATCTACTTCTTCGTCTTTTATTTTTAAATCTGCTAAGTTTGCAATGTGTAATAATTCTTCTTTACTAACTGTCATTTTTTTACCTCTATTCTTTTAATTTTTTGTAAATAGAACTTTTTTCTATTATGCAAAAGCAAATAATTTTAAATATTGCAGAAATAACCAAACCTTATGAAAGATTATTT
>CAMMFK010000055.1 GCA_946496115.1 uncultured Clostridium sp. | reverse complement strand
CATTAAAGGAAGGTATAGAAAAATTAAAACCAAGAGAAAAAGAAATAATTTACTTAAGATATTTTAAAGGTCAAACTCAAAAAGATGTTGCAAAACTTGTTGGAATAAGTCAAGTTCAAGTTTGCAGAATAGAAAAACAAATATTAAGTACTTTAGGAGAGGAACTAAAGGAAGCATAATAGGTAAATCAGGAATACAAAACTGTTGTAATTATTAAGATAAGATTTATTCAGAGGAGGCATAGTGAAAAAGGTATATATTATATTGTTTATGCTTATTTTTTGCACTTTTGCTATACCAATTATCTTTACAAAAAATAGTGTAAGTGGAAAAATTGCAAATGATACAAATGAAATTAAAGAAAACAATGTAGAAGAAATACAAATGACAGACTATGATTATAAACAATATGATACAATCAAACTTTTGCACGCCGATACTGGAGAAATTGAGGAGCTACCTTTGGATACATATCTTTTAGGAGTGGTTTCAGCAGAAATGCCTGCAAACTTTGAGCAGGAAGCTTTAAACGCTCAGGCACTAGTAGCTAGAACATATACAATATATTCAATTGTACATAGTGGAGGCAAACATGGAGAAGCAGATATATGTGATGATTCAACCTGTTGCCAAGCATGGATTTCTAAAGAAGACAGAATGGCAAGGTGGGATGAAGCGGAAAGAGAGTTGAATTGGCGAAAAATAGAAAATGCTGTAAATACCACAGCAGGAAAAATAATTACATATAATGGAGAAGTTATAGATGCGTTTTTTCATTCAAATAGTGGTGGAGCTACAGAAGCACCAGTAAATGTGTGGGGTGGAACTAATTACCCATATTTGCAATCAGTTGAAACCGCAGGAGAAGATGCATATTCACAATATAGTTCGGAAATGGTTTTAACAAAAGAAGAGCTAAAAAATAAAATTTTAGCAAAGCATTCGGATTTTACAATAGATTACTCACAATCTGATTGTATACAAATATTAGAATATACTGAATCTGGAAGAGTAAAAACGATTAAAATAGGAAGCCTAAATCTTTCAGGCGTTGAAGTAAGAACCTTACTTGGTTTAAGATCCGCAAATTTTGAAGTAAGCATAGAGGGAGAAAATATAAAATTTGCAGTTAAAGGATATGGCCATGGAGTGGGAATGAGTCAAACAGGTGCAGATAGCATGGCTAAGCAAGGTAGTAATTACGAAGAAATAGTAAAACATTTTTATACAGGAGTAGAGATTACGGAAATGTAATAAAAAGCTCCAATATATATTCTAGAGCTTTTAGCGACCTGAGGCAGAGGGAGTAATTCAATTTATAACAAATGTGAACTGCCAAAGTGAGCGTGCAAGCGTTTTTGCGTAAGCAAAACCGTGAGGCAAATGCGGAAGAATATATATTGGAGCTTTTATTAGAATATGTAAAAATACTTAACAAATAATGTATATTTTCCTAATTTAAGGAAATAATCAAATTAATAGATTATTTCAAGGAGGATATATATGAGAAGAGAAAAGAGAAACAATAATAATTTAGAGGATAAAGTAAAGTGGGGAAAATTAGTTAGTTTTATAATTGCTATTATTTTACTTATAATTGCTATTGTAGCATCTATGAGCAGTGAAACTACAGTAGGTAATTTAAATTATAATAGAACGACAAATGAGCATAATAGTGTAGAATCAGCAAGTTCAGATTTAAGCAAAAATGTAAATCAAGTTTTAAAACAAAATACAATTGGCGGAGATAATGCAGAAGAAGATGACAATGAAATTAATGAGATTAAAGAATCTTTTACTACAAACAATGTGGTAGCTAACAATGTAGTTAGCTCATCAAATAATACAAATGAAGTTGGTACTGAAGAAAAAGAAGTGTCAGCTAATTTGACTGAAACACAATTTATTTTTCCAGTAGAAGGAGAAGTAATAAAAGAATTTGCAAAAGATAATTTAATATACTCAGAAACTTTAGAAGAATGGATTACACACACAGGAATTGATATAAAAGCAGATAGAACTACTGTAGTTAAAGCTACAGCTGATGGTACAGTAAAATCAATAAAAAATGATCCAAGATATGGATTAACTGTAACTATAGAACATAATGATGGATATACAAGTGTCTATTCAAGTTTACTCTCAGCAGAATTTGTAAAAGAAGGAGAAAAAGTTACTCAAGGCCAAACTATAGGAACAGTTGGAAACAGTAGTGTGTTTGAAGTGGCAGAAGATAATCACTTACATTTTGAATTATTAAAAGATGGAAGCAACATAAATCCAGAAATTTATTTAAAATAGCATGTAAATTAAAAAAATATAGTTAACTATATTACTAAACATAAATAAAAATTCGACATATTTTGACAAAAAATGCAAATGTAATATAAATGTAATATTTATTAACAAATACCTAAAAATGAGGATAGATAGGCTCTTTCCTCGTTTTTTCGTCTTTGACTTTTAAAAAAATTGATGATAAGCTATTAACATATTGAGAAAAGTAGGTGATAAAATGATTTACCAAAATGATATTGCAAACTTAGAATCAGACATAAGAGACAAAATAGGACAAAAGATAATTGTCAAAGGATCTTTAGGAAGGAGTAAGTCGTTTGAAAAAGAAGCTACTATAGAAAAAGCTTATACTAACATATTCATAGTAAAGTATGAAGAAAACAAAAGAAGCGTATCTTATCAATATAAAGATGTGTTAACAAGAACAGTAGAAGTAGATGTTTTTGATGGTGAAGGATATAGCCCATTAATTCCTCCTTTAGTAAAGGTGCCAAAGAAAATAAAAGCTGCTTTATAATTTCTTGATTAAAACTAATTAACGGATTTTGAGCGTCCAAAAGGACGTTCTTTTTTTTATACAGGTTCTTTTTTTCTCCTTAAAGCATATATATTAATAAAACATAATTAAGGAGGTAAAGGGCAAGATGGAGTTAGAAAAAAACAAAATATCCATTAATCAAATTGTAGCTCAAAAATTGGACACTGCAATATGTGAAGGAGACTGTATAGTTCCAGATATAAAACCAGACATATATAATATAATATCATCTAGTGGTATAGTAACTATTTATAAAAAAGAAGTAATGGACGGAAAAGTTAGAATAGACGGAGGAATAAATACATATACAATATATAGCTCAGAAGAAGATGGAAAAAAAGAGATAAGAGCAATTAACTATGTTATAGACTTTTCTCAAATAGAAAATATAGAAAGTGCAAAAAATGATCAAATAGCAGAAGTAAACACAAAACTTAGAAGTGTGGAAGCTAGAATTGTAAATGAAAGAAAAATAAATGTAAAAGCGGTACTAGATTTTGATATTAAACTATTTGCAAATAATTCAGAAGAATTTATTACCGGAATAAATGATATTCCAGATTTACAAAAATTAGAAAAAAAGATGACTGTAAATTCTATGCTTGGTTGTGCAAAAACAAAAGCACAAGTAAAAGAAACTGTGCCAATAGATGGAGTAGATAATTTAACAGAAATATTAAAAGTAAATATAGACATAACTAACAAAGATACAAAAATAAGTTATAACAAAATACTTGCAAAAGCCGATAGTAAACTTAAAATACTTTATTTAACTGAAGATGGAAGAATTTGTGTAGTTTCAGCTACATTGCCAATAATGGGATTTATAGATATGGAAAATATTTCAGAAGAAAATGTTTGTGATATGCAATATGAAATTAGAAATCTAGTAATAAAGCCTAATAGTATGCAAGAACATTCAATATATATAGAGGCTGAAATAGAAATTACAGCATCTAGTTATGAGACTAAAGAAATAAATACAATAGAAGATTTATATAGCCCTAGTAGAAATTTAAGTTTTGAACAAAAACAAATAAAAGCAATGCAAAATAAAAAGAATTTCCACGATGTATTTAGCATTAGAGAAAAACAATTATTAAATATTGGGGATGAAAAATTATATGATGCAGATGTAAAAGTAAACATAGATAATATGCAAATAGGAAATGATGAAATAGAACTTAGTGGAAATGTAAATATTACATTTATGCATTCTCTAAATAATATGACAGACTTAGGAACAACTACAATTGAACTACCAATTAATTATAGAATGGCATGCTCAGGAATTAGAGCTACTAGTCAAGTAAAAATAGATATGAGTATTCCATTGCAAGATTTTACAATTTTACCAGGAGGAGAAATAGATATAAAGATAGATATTGAATTTATGGTAGATTCTTCAATAGAGATAAGACTAAATGAAATATGTGATGTAAAAGAAATAGAAAGTAGCGAGAATAGTGGATATAATATGGTAATATATTTTACTAAAAAAGAGGATAATTTGTGGAAAATCGCCAAAGAATTTAGAAGTACAATGCAAATTATAAAAGAAAGTAATGGTTTGTCACAAGATACAATAACACCAGGAATGCAATTATTTATAACAAAAAGCGTAGGAGTAAATTGCTAAAATGGAATCTAAATTAAAAGAGGTTAGAATAAATTTTATAAATAAAAAAGCAGGAGTAAATGGATAGAATCTATTCGAGACCTAGGATACCTAGAATAAATATAAACAGAAATTGGCGGTAATGGCTATAATATGAAGCCATATAAGCGTAGAATTGCAATTTTACTTATTATTTTAATAATAGGATATTTTACGGCAACAACTATTATGAAAGCCATTACACCAATTATCGAAAGACAATGTAGGGTAAAAGCAAGAAGTTTAGCTACAGAATTTGCTAATGAAGCATGTATAAATAATATGCAAAATATAACTTATGATGATTTATGCACAATTGAAAAAGACGAAACCAATGATGTAAGCCTAATAAAAATGAATTCAATAAATATAAATAAGCTTAATTCTAAAATTGCATTAGAAGTTCAAGAAAAATTAAATGATACAACAATAAGTAAGTTCTATGTTAAATTAGGAAGTTTTACAGGAATAAAATTACTTGCAGGTAGAGGACCAGATGTAGAAGTAAGAATGTCTACAATAGGAGAAGTCACAACTGAGCTTAAATCAGAATTTGAAGAAATGGGAGTAAATCAAACATTACATAGACTATATATAAATGTAAATTGTAATGTAAGCCTTCTTACACCATTTAAAGATGTAGATGAACATATAACAGCTCAAGTTTTAATATCAGAAACAGTAATTTCTGGAGATATACCAGATGCATATTATGACTTAGAGGGAGTGAGTGCAGAGGATACAATGAACATGATGCAATAAAATTTTACGTTGGGAACGGTCCTTTTTGTAAAATATTTTATTTGTCAAGCCAAAAATATACGTTCTCTCCCATTTCACTGCGCGGGTCGCTATTCGCTCCAGCTTGCCCGCTACACTCTGCAGTCCTACTTAGTTAAAGACAAAGATGCTCGCGCTGCAACCGTTCGCTGAAATGTCGAGAAGTATATTTTCGGCTTTTAATATATATCTTTTTTACAAAAGGACCGTTCCCAAAGTAAAAAAGGTTGAAACATTATAAAAATGTGGTATAATAAGTGAAAAAGTGGGTGGAAAAAATGAGCAAAAGAAGAAAAAAATCCAATAACATTATATTAAGTCTAATAATATTTATAATCTTATGTGTTTCAGGATACTTTGGAACAGATTACTTCTTAGAAAATTCAAATTCCGATAATATAGCTAAAGAGGTTTCAACAAATGAAGTGAAAATTACCACATCTTCTATCATAGAAAATGTAGATGAGGTTGATTTAAACAACGATAAGCTAAATATTATATTTTTTTATGTTGGACAAGCAGATTGTACACTAATTAAACTAAATGATGATGTCATACTAATTGATGCAGGAAATAATAATGATGGTAAAAATGTGGTAAGTCTTCTACAAGAAAAAGGTATAACTCAAATAGATTACTTAATAGGAACTCATGCAGATGAGGACCATATTGGTGGAATAGACGATATAATAAATAGCATGGATATAGGTACATTTTTAATTCCTACAATTGGAGAGAACGGAACAGATTATAAAAATGCAGTAGAAACAGCTAAAGACAAAAACATACAAATTAAACATCCAACAAGGTGGGACATATTTTATTTTGAAAATGCACAATTTGAAGTAATGTCGGCAATGGAAGAAGAAGGTACATCAGATAATAACAGTTCTTTGGTAATAGAATTTACATATAATAATACAACATATTTATTTATGGGAGATGCAGAAACAGAGGTTGAAAATTCAAGGAGTTGGGATAAAGTAAATGTACTAAAAGTTGGCCATCATGGTTCAAATTCAAGTAGCTCTACAAAGTTTTTAGAGCAAGTTAATCCAGAATATTCAATAATAGAAGTTGGAAAAAACAATTCATACAATCTTCCAAGTGACAAAGCAATCAAAAGACTAGAAGAAAGTGGTACGCAGGTTCTTAGAACAGATAAAGCAAATGGAGAAGAAGTAGGATCTTTCTGGCTAACGAGTGATGGAAACACCATAGACATAAGAGAAGTAAATATTAATTTGGATGGAAATATATAAATATTAATAATGCAAAATATAATTTAATAAAACGTAAAAAATGAATAAAGAAAGGAGAATTGGAAATTTGGAATTAAATAATATTTTAGGAAAAATAACTAATTTTACAAAAGACTTTGGAAATAAGGTAATATCTGAGTTATCAAATGCTATAGCAAACAATAAACTAACTGATGCATCAAAAGTTAAATTGCAGAATAAAACAAGAGATATTATTAAAAGTCATGGAGAAGTATATGAAGTAAAAAATAGGGGAGTATATAAGTACAGCTTAGATAATGAATATGAAGAACTACAAAAAGGAATGTATCTTGGACAAGAAAAAGGATACTATATTTTAGATGATCAAGGAAATTTGAGATATGACGAAGAACTTAATAAAACAATAAATTCAGAAATTAACATTGAAAAGTCAAGCATATTAAAAGAACAACAAAAAGAATCAATGCAGTTTAGAAAACAGGGAGAAACTTACACAGTAGATGAACTTGGTGATGATGAAAGATATGCATACTTAACAAGAAAGTCTGATCGCAAAGAAATGCAAGATTTCAATATATCTGATGAACTCTATGACAAAATTAAAGAAAATAATAAAAAAGGAAAAGAGACAGAACTTACTTGGAATGGGAAAGAGTATGAAATTAAGTAATAATTAAAATAGGAAAAGGTCCAAATACCATTTATATCTGAATAAAATTGATAAATTGAAAATAAAAAACACTTTATTAAAGAAATATAGTTTTAATAAAGTGTTTTTTATAAATATAATAAATTTTATCTCTTTGCTATTTTGCAAATTTCTGCAAAAGCTTTTGGGTCTGTAACTGCTAAATCAGCAAGCATTTTTCTGTTAATTGTAACATTAGCTTTCTTTAAACCATTTATTAAAGTGCTGTATGTTAAACCATTAATTCTTGCACCAGCGTTAATTCTGATTATCCATAGCTTTCTGAAATTACTCTTTTTGTCTTTTCTTCCAACATATGCATAAGCACCAGATTTCATAACTGCTTGTTTAGCTTGTCTAAATCTATAATGTTTAGCTCCATAATAACCTTTAGCTCTTTTTAATACTTTTTTATGTTTTTTCTTTGTAATTATAGCTGTTTTTACTCTTGCCATTTTTTATTCACCTTCCTTTATTCTATTTACCATATGGTAATAATTTTTTTACATGATTTTTAGAAGTACTATCAACGTAAGCATTTTGAACACTTCCTGATGACTTTTGTCTATTTGTTTTATTTCCTAATAGATGTCTTCTATTAGCTTTAGTCCTTTTTACTTTACCTGTAGCTGTAAATTTATATCTTTTTTCAGCTGCCTTATTAGTTTTTAACTTTGGCATAATAAATTCCTCCTTATATTATAGTTATATATAAATTAGCTTTTTTTAGCTAAAATTATAAACAAATTCTTTCCTTCTAGAATAGGCTTTTTTTCTGCTACCGCTATATCGCTTAAATTTTCGATAAATTGATTTAAAACTTCTTCACCTTGTTTTACATAGTTAAGCTCTCTACCTCTAAATCTAACAGTAATTCTAACTTTGTTACCATCTTCTAAGAATTTTCTAGCATTTTTAGCTTTAAAATCAAAATCGTGTTTATCAATATTAGGTGTAATTCTAAGTTCTTTAATTTCAAAACTTCTTTGTTTTTTTCTAGCTTCTTTTTCTTTTTTAGCTTGCTCAAATTTGTATTTTCCATAGTTCATTATTCTACAAACTTTTGGATTATTATTTGGAGCAACTAAAACTAAATCTAATTTTCTTTCATAAGCAATGTCTAAAGCTTTGCTTAAAGGCATTGTACCAAGTTTTTCGCCTTTTTCATCGATAACCTGAACTTCATTTGCTCTAATTTGTTCATTGATTGGTAATTCTTGTTTTATATTAAAACACCTCCTAAAAATAGTAAAATTGAATTTTACTTGTATTTAAATCCTTTTATATGTAACGAATATAAAATTAAGCGTCGGACAAAATAAAAAGATTGGTTATTGAAGCCAATCATTCTCAAACAGATTAAAACTTAATAAATTTATAGTTACAAATTTAACATATAAATAATTTAAATAATGTAAGTTTTAAAATATTAACCTTTTCCGCTTAACGTTAAGGTGAGAATGTAACTTCTTCTTAAATACATTATTAATAATACAATATTTTTTGGCTTTTGTCAATATTTTGGCTGAAAAAGATTATTTACAAAAATAGAATTTTATAATCCGATTATTACAATTTTAATACAATATGTGAATTTTTAGTAAAAATGTCCCGTTTTTGTTTTTGAATTTTTAGTAAA
>CAMMFK010000054.1 GCA_946496115.1 uncultured Clostridium sp. | reverse complement strand
AGTAATCTACATCTCCAAATAATATAAAAGTATCATTTACTAAAGCTGTTGCTCCACCTATAAATCCATGCATTTCTGAAAATAGATGGTCTTTATTTATTAAACCAATATTATCTGTTTGAAGAAGTAATACGTCCATTCCTAAGCTTTTAAGTTTTTCATATATTCCTACATCTGATGTGATACATGAATTATCCCCTGTAACGGCAATATTACATTTTGTATAACCTTGTTTTACAACAACATTTACTTTATCTTTTAATGTTTCATCAACGTATTTGCTTCCTATTACATATTTACCAATTTGACAAACATTGTATTTTACATCATCTGGATAGCTATATCGTACAGGTTCTTTTCCTATTATAAAATTTGTTTGTATATATCTTGCATTTGGACTACAATAAATTTTGTCATCTATTTTTGCATAAAATATATCACTATGCCCAGATATTTCAGGATAAACACTTTTTGATGGTTCTATCAAAATAATGTCTAATTTTAGTTCTTCTAATAAATATTTAAATTCTTCTTCTCTAATTCTTCCATCTATTAATGCTTTCATGAACAATATTTGCAAAGTACAGTTTCTAGTCCAACATTTATTTCTATTCCTCCAGATTTTGAAGAACTGTCTATTTTTATTAGTTCTTCAAGTAAACTTCGCAATTCCTCCTTACTAAAATATTTTGCTTGTGTTTGATATTTACCAACTAAAAATGCCTGATTTGGCTTTAATTTTAAACTTTGTGCTACATTTTTGTTTTCTTCTACTGCTAATTTTATTATGTATAATTTTTTGAAATGATTGTATAACATGATAAGTATTCTTTGTATTGGTTCTTTCGCATAAATCAAATTATGCAAAACTTCTATTGCATCTGCAATCTTTTTTCTTCCCAAATTATCTGTTAAATCAAATATAATACTTTCTGACTTTTTTATACTTAGTGCATCTATATCCTCTTTTACAATCGTTCCGCCATTTCCTGCATATTCTATGAGCTTTCGTAGTTCATTAATTATGTCACTCATGTTTGTTCCTACACATTCTATAAAATAACTTGCTGTATTTTCAGCAATGTTTACATTATATGCTTTTGCAATAGATTTTACTTTTGTTATTAACTGTGGTAGTTTTTGTTCTTTAAAATCTTTTGCCTCTCCTATTTTACTTATTGTGTTAAATAACGAATTCTTATCTGGTTCGTTCTCTACAAAAACAAGTTCCACTCCTTCTAAATTAGCAGTTTTTAAATATTCTGACAAAGAATCTGCTAAAGCATTTTTCTTTTTAAAAAGTCCTGTATCCTTTGCTATTATTAGTTTAGTAGGGAATCCAAATGCTGGCGTTTCTATATCTGAAATTATATTTGACACATTATTCTCATCAACTTGCACATAGTTTATTCCTAGCTGAATTTCGCCAAACGTTTTCTTTATTTTCTTTAAATATTCATTTCTTAAGTATTCATCCTCACCATACAATAAATAAATCATTTAAGCTCATCCTTTCACAATGCTTTTGAAAATCTACTAGAATGTGCATAGCAAATTGCTGCTGCCATACTATCTGTTGTATCATCAAGTTTTGGTAATTTATCAACTTTTAATATAGATTTTACCATTTTTTGAACTTGAATTTTGTCTGCTCTTCCATATCCTGTTACTGCTTGTTTTATTTGAAGTGGAGTATATTCATATATTGGTACATTATTTTTTCTTGCAACAACTAGCACTATCCCTCTTGCCTGTGCAACATTTATAGCAGTGGTTGTATTTGTGTTAAAAAATAACTCCTCTATTGATAATACTTCTGGTTTATATGTATCTAAAATATTTTGCATATCGTCGTATATTTTTACAAGTCTATCAGGAAAAGACTCACCTGCTTTGGTGAGTATTGCTCCTGAATCAATTAAAGTAAAATGATTTCCTTTGTATTCTATTATGCTATACCCTGTTATTGCAAAACCCGGGTCAATTCCTAAAATTCGCATTTTTCACCTCTATTTTTTGTTTATTTAAGCAATAATATATGTTCTGAAGCTTTTAGCAAACGAAGCCTCGCGATCCTCGAAACTTGTTCGAGGTCGCCCTGAACCTTTTTCTCGTATAAAGGCTGAGTGACGCGTGCGAGCGCTGAGCAAAGCGAACCGCGAAGTAAATGCGGAAGAATGTATATTAGAGCTCAGGTAAATAATAAATTTTAATGTTTATCCAACAAAATTCTAAATACTTCTGCGACACTCCAGCCCTGAGCATATGCTCCTTTACCTGCCCAAGGTTCGCACGAATCATATATTTCACAAATACTTCCAACTGTATTTCCTTTTGTAAGTTCATAAGTAAATGTATTTGCTGTGTTTACTCTAAATTGTGTTAATGTATTTATTAATTTTTGTTTACTCTCTTCATTTTTTTCTGCTTTTATTAAATTTTTGAGAGCATTGTAATACTGTCCAAGAAGCCATGGCCATGTTATGCCTTGATGATATTTGCTATCTCTTTCTTCTGGCGAGCCTTCATAAATTGCACTAAATCCCGGCTCTCCTGAAGCTAAAGTTTGCAATCCATATCTATTTAATAGTTTCTGCGTTACTGTAACAAATACTTCTTTTGCCATATCTTTGTCACAATCAAGTACAGGATATGTTAAGCTTAAAGCAAATATTTGATTTGGTCTTATTTTATCATCTCCAAGAACGTCATACAAGCATTTTTTATATGGGTTATAAAATCTTTTTACAAAAGATTTTTGACAATTTTTTGCAAGCATTCCATATTCATAATATCTTATCATTTTCATATAATGTTTTGATATATCTTGCATCACTCTTAATGCATTATACCACATTGCGTTTATTTCTACTGCTTTACCGTTTCTAGGTGTAACAGGAATTCCTCTAACTTTTGCATCCATCCATGTGTTTTGAGTATTCATTGTTCCTGATGAAATAAGATAAGTTTTTTCATCAAATCTAATATTATTGCCATCTAAATTTGTTCCATCTATATAGTTGTCAATTATTCTAATCATTTTTCCATATAAATGTTCTCTTACAAAGTTATAATCTCCTGTATATTCCAAATATTTTTGAACTGCCTCAAATAGCAAAAGTGAGGCATCTGCACTATTATATAAGGCATGTCCATCATATTCATCAAATCCATTTGGAACAATTCCTTGCTTCGTTCTTCTTATTAAAGTAAGTAAAACTTCTCTTGCAATGTCATATTTTTTAGATATAAGTAAAAGTCCTTCAAAAGCGATTAAAGTATCTCTTCCCCAGTCTAGAAACCATGGGTATCCTGCAATTATTGTATGCAATTTCATACTTGGTCTATACACTATAAAATTGTCCGATGCCACCATGTATTCATTAACTAGGTCAATATAGCTTTGCTTTTCCTCATCCTCTTTTGGTAACTTTTTAAAATCGATTAAACCTGACTTTTTTATTTGCTCATTTATTCTTTTTTTCTCATTTTCTATAATTTTAGTTCCACTTAATCTTTGTAATTCTTCTAAACCATTTCCAGTTTCTCCATCAAGTGAGCAGAAAAAGACAATTTCTTTATCCTCATTTGGCTTAATTTCGACCTCAAATGTTCCTGGTACAGCATGATTTTCTTCTGCATCAAATCCTCTTAAAGCCTCTCTTTGATAGAACATTGAATAAAAGATATTATCAATATATTCTTTGTATTTTGCACCTTCTACATATAGGTTTATTTTTCCCTTATTTTCTCCAAAATCTAATTGAACTTTATCTCTATTTATTTTTTGGGTATATCTAAATTTTAAATCATGAGTTTCTGCATGAAAATCTCTAAAGTTGACTATTGGTGTAAGCAATAACTTAGCTTTAGCCTTTTGATTTATTACTCTGTATACAATTACAACTGTATTTTTACCATGGAGCATACATATTGATTTTTCTATAATTACATTTTTTACTTTGTAAGTATAAATTGGAATTATAGTTTTTTCAAATTTTTGCATATATTTATATCCTTCTGTTGTAACTCCACCTGAAGTGTTTGTATAAAGATTATATTTTTTTCCATTTAGTTCAATGCTTTCATCTACTTTAGATAATATCAGTTTTCTTAAGCCCGGTGGATTGCATGCAGCAATTAGCAATCCATGATATCTTCTAGTATTTAGCCCCATATCTGTTGATGAGGCAAATCCACCAATTCCATTTGTTATTACCCATTCTCTCATTTGTTTTCCTCCATTTGCTTAAATTATATAGTTCTTACTTTCCTATAATTTTGCATTGTTTTATCTTGTGCCTTATTTTTCTTCTTTTTTTCGTTTTTCGTTTACTTCCATCATTTTTCTTCTGACTTTTACTTTTTTATCACTGTCTTTAATTGATTCTATTCTATCTTTATACTTTGTATTAAATTTACTTTTTATAGAACTGTCTCTTCTTTCAAAAGGTTTTCTTCCTGATTTTTGAAATTTTTTATCCTTTTTTTCACGTTTTTTGATTTCTCGCTTAGACTCTTTTAATCTAGAGTTTAAAAACATATATTGACTGTCATTTTGCATATCTTCAAATTTTAGTTCATCACATATTAATTGTATAATTGTAGAAGCTATAACATCTGAATCATGTCTTATAGAGTCTCCTTCAACTTTAGATAAGTTTCTTTGAACAAGTCTTACTCCAAGCTCTTTTGCCTTATTTGTATCTGGCATTACTATGTCAGAGCCTTTTAAATTGTACTTTTTAATAAATTCTGGTACTATTTCTCCAGTATCATATATGCAATAATCTATAATTCCTGTTCCAACATAATCGTTTATAGCTTTAATGTGGTCTGATAAGGTATATTCATCAGTTTGCCCAAGTTCTGTCATTATATTGCTTACATATATTTTCATAGCAGAACTTTCGCGAATAGCTTTTGCTATGCCTTTTACTAAAAGATTTGGTATAACGTTTGTATAAAGACTTCCCGGTCCTATAACAATAGCATCCGCTTCCTTAATTGCATTTATAACTCCCGGTGCAGGACTGCAATTTGTAGGGCTGATAAATATTCTATTTATTTTACTTGCATGCTCACTTACGTATTCTGGTATATTATCTCTGTTTTCTATAACTGTTCCATCATCTAGCTCTGCACAAATTTTTATTTCTTCTAATGTAACCGGTAAAACTTTACCTGTTATGTTAAGCACTTCTTTTGAGCTTTCTATTGATTTAGTAAAATCTTTATGAACGTTATTCATTGCCAAAAAGTAAATATCTCCAAAGCTTAAATTTTTAAGCTGACCTGATATAAATTTAGTATCTAGCAAGTTTTCCATTTCATTTTCATTATATGAAAGTGCAATCAAACTTTCTTTAATATCATTTAAAGGTAATACTTGAAGTGCCTTTCTTGAATCTGTAGGAGTTTTGCCATAATCTGATACAGTAACAATTGCGGTTATGTTATCTGTGTAATTCTTAAGTCCTTTAAGTACTGTATTAAGTCCGCTTCCTCCGCCTATTACAACAATCTTAGGGCCTTGATTATACACCTTTTTATTGAATATAAGTTTATTTATATTTTGTGTTTCTTTTCTAGTATCGCTTTCTTCTATTAAAAGTTCTAAGGTTCTTTTTTGCATAAACACAAAACCTATTACTATAGCAGTAAAGCCTATTACAAATGATACAACTATTTTAAGTATTTCTGCTAAGCCTAATGTGTTAAAATATAATAAGTTTGAAATTCCATAGCCAACCAGTACAACTCCAACTAATATTAAAAGCATCCATCTTTTCATTTTTGCTTTCGAAGTAAACCATTTAAAAAATCCCATAATTTAATCCTTTCTACATCTTCAATCATTTTTTAGAATTTGTTTCGTGATTTCGTACTTATCTATTATTCTAATGCTTTAATCTTCTCCAATTATTTTTACTTCTTCTTCTATAGTTTTTCCAAACTTTTCATATACTTTTTCTTTTACATAGTTTATTAAATTAATTATATCTTTTGCTGTAGCATTCCCTGTGTTTATTATAAAGCCTGCGTGCTTTTCTGACACTTGTGCTCCCCCTATACTATACCCTTTTAAACCGGATTCGTCAATAAGTTTTGCAGTAATAAAATCTGTTCCTCTTTTAAATGTACTTCCTGCACTTGGTTTATCTAGTGGTTGAGTAGTTTTTCTTTTTTCTGCATATTCTTGCATTTTTGCTTTCATTTCTTCTTTATTACCTTTTTGCAATTTTAATGTTGTTTCTAATATAACAGTGTTTAAATTTTGAAATATACTTTTTCTATACTCAAAATTATGTTCATTATTAGCTATTGTTTTAATTTCATAAGTATTTAAATCTAAGTATTTTGTACTTACAACTATGTTTTTCATTTCAAGGCTATAAGCACCTGCATTCATATAAACTGCTCCGCCAATTGTTCCTGGTATGCCTCCTGCAAACTCAAAGCCTGATAAACTATTGTCTAATAAAATTTTTGCAAGCAGAGCATTTGTCAAACCTGATGAAACTGTGACATAGTAACTATCATCTTCAAAATTTAATTTGCTAAAACTTAAATCTAATGAATGGATTTTCTTTTCATCTATATTTGCATTTTTGCTGTCAACTATAGAATAATTATTTGCTATATATTTTATAACCAGACCTCTTATTCCTCCATCTTTAACCAAAAGATTAGTACCATTGCCAATTACTATAATTGGCATGCTTTGCTCACTTACATTTTCTTTGTTCTCATTATATGTATTTACCTTTTTCCATGTTTGTTTATTTAATGTGAACTTATTATTTTTGACAAACTTTAAGACTTTAAGCAATTTTTCTTGTGAATCTACTGTAATAAATATGTCTGCATTTCCCCCCACCTTAAAACTTGTATGCTTGCTCATTGGTTCATTGTATTTAACATTGTTTGCTCCTAAAATATCTTCTAATTCTTTCAAATAAGCCTCCTTAATTTGGATAATTTTTATTTATATTATTTTATAAAATACGTATAATTTTATTCTATAATTGTACCATTTTTATATATTTTTTACAACACAAAAATTAAAAAAATCTTACTAAAAGATATCTAGCATTAGTAAGATTTTCTAGTCACACTAATTTATTTATTAGCATTTTACTTTCAATTAAGATCTTTTAAAATGGTTTTACTATTCAACTCCATTTTCATCAATGTGTTTTATATCTTCAAATGTTTTATTAGTATGATTTTTTTATTTGGCTCATTCAATGCTCTCATCTCCGTTTCTTTTTTATTTTATAATATTCGTTGATATTTATATACTAAAATATACAGTGGCAATCCCTAATGAAGTTCTTCCTTTTTCTTTATTAGTTGAAAAATACATTTTACCACCTCTCAAATTTTAGTTGACTTTGAATAAGAATACTTGTTACTAAGAAACAAATAAGCAACCTAAGTTAAGCTTTTAAAGCTACAACTGGTTGCTATATTTTGGTTCCTTAGCCAAAGACGTATGCGAAAAAACTTTTGCTCGCAAACACCTTATTATCCGTTTCAAAATTAGTTATAGCAATAGTTTTAAAGGCGTATATATACACTTTTAAATTTTTTCGCCTTAACTATTATTTTAAATTTAACATAACTTTTGATATTTGGCAATACCCTTTAAAAATAAATATTTTGCCATCTTCTAAGTCCTTTAAATTACTTTTTTATAATTTCGTAGTTTTAATGATAAAAGCAGTTATAAAAGGTTGCAAATTTTACTTGAATTTTTTCTTATAAATATCATATTTATTACATAAGTTTAATGTAGATTTATTCTTAATTTCGCAAATAGGTATAATGTATATTTCTAGTTCTTTGGTTGCTATAAAAAGTTTATCGACTTTTGTATCAATAACAGTCTTGTATGTCTGTCCTTTGGTTCCTCCACAACTTTTCAATGCAACTTGATAAACTCCATACTTTGTTTTACAGTCAGTTGATTTTACCTGAATTGTCTCTAGTTTTCCGTCTTTTTCTACAATCAAGTCATAATCTTGAGTATCATTTAATGGTATAGATACCGTACACCCATTCATACTAAAATATGCAATGGCAATCCCTAATGAAGTTCTTCCTTTTTCTTTATTAGTTGAAAAATACATTTTATCACCTCTCAAATTTTAGTCGATTTTAAATAAGAATACTTGTTACTAAGAAACAAATAAGCAACCAAACTACAACTGGTTGCTATATTTTGGTGGGCAGAGATGGATTCGAACCATCGAACTCAAATGAGAACAGATTTCTTACTACTATAGTTTTCACTACCATTAAATGTTTGTAGTCTGGACTTTCTCTTTATCTTTATCTTTTTCAAGATACCCGGTATAAAGTCTCTACACTCAGAATATAAATTCTTAGCTCGGGATTGTCATCAGCCTTACCTGTTAAGATTTCCCCGAATTAGCCGGATTGTCATCAAGTAATCACTTACTTGAGCTGCAAGTTTAGGTTTTTGTATAACCAAAGACCACAGTCTGCCGCCTTTAGCCACTCGGCCATCTGCCCAAATATTAAATTATTATAGATTGAAAAAAATAAAATTTAATCAATTTAAAAAATGGTGCGCCTTCAAGGATTCGAACCTTGGACCCACCGGTTATGAGCCGGTTGCTCTGACCAACTGAGCTAAAGGCGCATTTGTTTAGCACGATATTAAGTATATAACATTTTGCATTTCATGTCAAGTATTTTTTACTATTTTGTGAATATTTTTTTAGATTAGCATTTACTAAATTTAATTATATTTTAATAGTAATAAACATTTAGCTGCTTTGGAGAAATTTACTCAAAAGCAGCTTTTAAATCATTATTTATTATTTGATTCTGGCTCTGGTAAAGCTTCTGGCAACTGTAATACAACTTTAATTTTTAATGCATATTTAATTG
>CAMMFK010000053.1 GCA_946496115.1 uncultured Clostridium sp. | reverse complement strand
CAAAAAATTTTAAATTTTTTTAAAATTTATCTTGACATATTACCAGATGTCTTTCTTTACTTTATATAATAAAATAGAACTAGGTTGTTTCTAGTCCTATAATATCCTTAATATATTTTGAAACTTCGGAAAATTGATTTGGATTTTTAATTTTCTTGCAAATATCATCCAATTCAAATGGGTCAAATATTATATCATAGATTCCTAACATTAACGCATCTTTTAACTCTTCGACCTTTTCATTTTCCAAAAGCAAGATAACTTGTATATTTTTTTCTCTAACCTTAAACATAAAGTCTTTGAAATTATATTTATTCGGTTGCAGTGAAACAATTAGAGTAGTCGCTTGTTTTTCTTCTAACACGTAATCAGGATAATATACAATTCTATTATCTTCAATCTTTCGGCTTAAATCTCTGTCTAACTGCTCATTATCTGTAAAAATTAATACCACTTTATTGCCTCCTTATTCAAAATAATCTTCAGGATTTGCAAAATTTCCATTGATACGAACTTCAAAATGTGCATGTGGTCCTGTTGAATATCCTGTTGAGCCTACTTTTAATACAGGTTCACCTTGTTTTACGGTTTGATTAGTCTTAACTAATATTTCAGAGCCATGTGCATATAAAGTTACAATACCATTTCCATGGTCTATCATAACCACATTTCCATAGGAATTGCTATAAGCTGCTTTTATAACTGTACCGTCTGCCATCGCCACGAAGTTAGCACCGAATAGGAGCTCCTACATCTGTACCGCTATGAAGTTTATAAACACCAGTTATTGGATGAGTCCTCATACCAAAATGAGATGTTATAGTTGTATATCCAGGAATTGGCCAAATGAACATTCCAGTTGGAACTAATCCAGAACCATTACTAATTATAGTAGCACTTGATGAATTACCTTGTAGCCAAGCTGTTGATTCTTCACCCTCATAATAGCCACTTGCTGCTTGAATAATTACTTGAATATCTGTATCAAGGTCATCTTCATTTATCCTTAATTTTTCTTTCAAATAGTTTCTTAATCTTTCGTATTCTTTTCCAATTAGTTCTTCATTTGTAAATACTTTACCTGTCGTTTTAGTATCTCCATTTTCTACTGTCTTTGTTTCGTAATTATACTTATAATGTCCTATAATTGAATCACTTTCTACTAAAATGTAATGTTCTTCTTCTCTTTTAGAGGTACTCTCATTCCCATTTTCATCTTTTGTAGTAGTTTCTATTGTTACAGTATCCTTTTCGTACTTAAATGTACTCTCAAAACCACTTGCTACTTCATTTAATAAACTTTCATTAATATCTCTATTATCACTCATATTATGAAAAGCCATTATAGAGTATAAGTGAGACCATTCTATTAACTTATCATTTTCTCTATTATCTGCATCTAATAAGTTATTTGTTAGTTCAGAGCCAATGTAGTTATGACAAGTGTTAAGATATTCAGATTTTGTTATGCAAAGTTGCCTTATTTCTGCTTGTTCAGGTGGTAAATCCGATGTATCTGTTTGAACTTCTTGTACAAAGACAGCATCTATAATGGTACAAATTGCAAAAAATAAAAAGCCAATAATTAAAATAAAAGGTAAAAATGGCTTTAAAACTTTAAAAGCTATCTTTTTTGCTTGTTTTTTTATCTTATCTTTTGCCTTATTTTTTGCTTTATCCTTTATGCTCATTGTTATCACCTGATTTCTGCATTTCTGCTTTATCATTTGCAAGCTTATTTATATACTCTGTATTTTGAAAATTATTTTTTCTTTGTACATGATTATTTCGAGGATACTTATCAAAATTTCCTTCAGCCATTTTTGCACCAAGGCCTAAATAAGCTGTTGTAGCTTTAGCACCACCTTTTACAATATTTCCTGCGACTGATTTTGCCTTACTTCCTTTACTTAAATTACCCTTATTTTCTCCATTAGACTTAGGAATATTTACTGTATTTTTTTCTTTTGGTACAACATCTCTAATAGGATTTACATTACCGTTATAATCTTTTTCTGCGCTTAAATTCATTGTAGGATTTATAACTGATTTAGCTCTTGAGACAAAGCCTTTTAAGCCTCCACCAGAATTGTCATTACTTGCACTTCCTGTACCGTTATTGCTTGAAGATGATGGAGTTTTGAATTGCTCTTTAATAGCTCCTAAACCAAATCCCATCATAGCTCCCATACCAATAACTCTATTTGTCATTTGTTCATTATCAACACCGGCAATCCTTGAAGTTAGATTTTGTAGACAATTTAATAAAGCATCCGCAAGTGGTAATATCATCATTGCCCATATTAAACTCACTGCCCATCCACCACCGCTTGGGAGGAATGCCAAATAAATCAAAAATAAAAAGCAATAAACAAATTGCATAAATATATTCATTATTATTTGCCCACCCCAAATAGCAGCTGCTGTTACATTTTTATTTACTATCCATAACCCAGCTGCTATAGGTGTGAATATTGTAAATATAATAATCGTAAATTGTCTTACAATGAATTTTATATTTAACTTAACAAATAAATATATGAACATTGCAATAACAATAGCAGTAGTTATCGCATTTCCTGTCCTAATGCTTGTTAGCATGCTATCACCAAGACTAGCATCTAATGTGCCAGTATTGGCTGCCGTTACTAAAAGGTACACAAGGCTGTTATTTATAAATAAAAGAAATCTTATAAATAATGGAGCAAGTGCAATAGCAACACCGCCAAAGCATAAACGCATTAAACTATCTTTTGCTTCATTCTTTTTAGCAATATTTATTCCAGCATTCATAATCTTATAAGCTAAAATAAATACAGCAATTAAAATTAAACAACCACTAATTGTCGCAAAAACTTTATACCAATCCATCATTTTATTCCATAATTCTTGGGTAAAAGGAGATAAGGCATCTGCACTTTTTCTGTTATTAAAAATTAATTCGTCATAATCTTTAAAACCAACATTAGCATCTTCACCAGTAGTAAAATCAAAAACTGTTTGAGCTATACCACCGTATGCACTCTGCAATTATCTTTTCAAAAAGTGAACCATCTTCACTTTTTATCTGTTTCTTAAAATCCACATCTTCTGCAAAACAAAATGGAGATAATAAAAAAAGTACAGTAATTACAATTACAAAACTCTTTACTATTTTTTTCAAATAATTTCCTCCTACTCTAAAAGATAGGGCAGTAGAATAGCACTATATATTTTTAAGTAAATACGAATTGTTCCTCATAAGGAGTTATTACAAATTTAATTGCTGTAACACTATTATTTAAACTTATAATACATTGACCAGGACTCGCTGCAATCAAGAAATTTTTTGTTCCTTCTGACAAATTAAAAAAGTCCACAACAGCATCAACAGAGCCAGGACTTTGCTTAAATAAATACCTAGTTGAACAAATATTAATTATTGTTTTACCGTTCTTCTGAGTTTAGAAATTCATCTATAAATTGGCTACCGTATGAATAATGGCACATTATATTTACGACCTCTACGAGCCACATTTACTAGAAATTCTGCTGATTCTTGATATTTTAAGAACAACCATGCTTCATCACATACGATAATTTTCTTTTTATCTCTATTCTTTAATACATACTTTTGCCAAACCCAAGTTAAAATTACGAAACTTGCATATAGTTTTGTAAATTCATCTTTGACATCTGACATATCAAAACAAATAATATCTTCACTTGATAAAATCTTACTTTCACAATCAAACATACCTAGTGAATTTCCTTTTAGGAACGGAACTAAAATATTTGCAAGTTCCTCACAATTACCTCTTTCTTTTAATTTTCTTTGAAAATCAGACAGAGTAGGCATCTTCTTAGGTATTTTTCCAATAGCATATTTGCCATTATCCAATCTTCCACCTTTTTTCTCAAAAAGTGAATTAACGTCACTTGTAATGCCTTTTTCTGCGTATAATTGATTTACAACTATCTCTATTTCTGTGTTTTCTGTACCTGTTAAGGTCCTACCATAATTTCTACAAATAGTACCAAGTAAACTTCTTATTTCAGCGACTTTATCAAGTATATTTATAAATTGCATATTTCCTTTTGTATCAGGCTCGATTTCAAAAGGATTTACACCTGCCGATTTTCCTTGTTCAATTTTTATAACCTTTCCACCAAGCATTTTTGTAAGATTTGTGTATTCTCCTTCAACATCAATAAAAAAAGCACCGCAACCTGTTGTCGCAATGTTTCTAGCTGTTAATGTTTTAAGCGCAACACTTTTACCACCACCAGAAGTTCCGACAAATAAATACATGAGGGTTAGGTAATGTTGGTGGTCCGATAAAAGTATCTATATAGACAGGTGCATTCGTATAAATATTTCTACCGATAAAAATACCTTTATCATGACTCAAATTAGGATTTGAAATTGGAATAAGTGTAGCAATTCCACCTGCTACCATATTTCTTTCATAATTTGGAATAGGAACTTCGCCAGTTGGTAACATTGTTTTTAAACCTTCTACTTGCCTAAATGTTAGAGTTCTTATCATAGCAGTTTTTTTATTTAATTCACTTTCTAGCATTTTTGTTTTTTCATTTAAATCTTCTAAACTTTCAGCATTTACAGAAATGAAGATTGTTGCAAAAAATAGTTTATCTTGATTCGTCTGTATTAGCATTCTTAAATCTTCTAAATCTCCAATTTGTTTTTCGAGTTCAGGCAGATGTAAAATATTTCCTTGTCTTGAATAAGTCGCATATTCACTTTGTGCCTGTACTAATTTTTTTGTTAATTGATTAATAACATTCCCATTACTAGAAGGCTCTACTTTCACAGAAATATTGATGTTACCTATGTAAAAGAGGTCATCAAGCCATCCTACCCAAGTTTGTTCAGGATAAATTGTCATTGCAAAAACTCTTGTGAATTTGTTATATCCTAAAATTAAATAGTCTTTTTTCTCTTGCAATGTTTCTGGAAGTAATATGTCTGCCATAGTAGGAATATTATCAAATATGTTTATTTCTTTTGGCTTTTTGTTTTTTCCCAACATACAAATTTTTGCCTCCTTCCTTAATTAAATTACTAACACTTATAGCAGAATTTTTGTTTAATTCTCTATAAATAAGATTGTATAATTCATCTTCATTTAATACTTCACAAATAATCTTTGCTCTTAATAAATTTCCTGTAAAAGACAATGCTTTTCTATTTAATTCTTCAACAGCTTTATCATAAGTTCCATCATAACTAATGATTGCATAGTTTTTGACAACTGATATACTTCTATTTTCCATAAGAGTCTGCAAATATTCGATTAAATATTCTTTATATTCTCTAATTTTTGTATTATTTGTTTTATTTTCTCTAATTAGTGATATGACTTTGCTTGTATCAATAAATTCTGTTGTACTAAAAAACTGAACTGGAAAATCTATTGCTAGTGCTGTTTGAATTAGCACATTTTCAATAGAATCTTGTTCAGAATTTGAAAGCATATTGTAATCTATATTTCCAAGTCTAATTACATTAGAATATCTATTTCCTAAACAAATAATATTGTCTTTAATTTTAATTTTTAAAATATCAGTTAATTGTTTTTTACCTTTTTTATTACTCTTATTTTCTTCTTTTACTTCTACGCTATGTTTTGGTGCATTAGTATTTTTCTTTTTATTGTTTAAATAAATAGCTGTACCTATGACGAAAACTACAGTTAAAATTAAAAAGATAATCATTATTAGCATTTTAAACACCTCTTATATACAAAATATTTTTTACGAAATAGGTATTTTAAGGCATAAAAAAAGAACTTATCAAAATTCTGCTCACCTATTTTTAGGAAGGTACACAATAAAAAGAAACTTGCAATTAGCATAATAAAAATTATTTTTAATACTATTGGAAGTTGTGTAGCAAGTAAGAGTGTACTTGATGCACCTAGCATCAAATAAACAACTTGCCTTAAACTTAAATATCCTCCGAAATATCTTTTCTTCTCGCTTTATATCAAATGGTATTTTAAAAACTCTCATAAGCACCACCTATCCACCTAGCAAACTACCTGTATTATTGGTTGCTATATTAATAATTATGCCTGCTATTATAAGACTCGCTCCCAAAACAACCCCTCCACCACATATCCAAGCTAAACTTCCGATTGATTCAGCGCGCTTTTGAGGATTATTTGAATTTGCTATCATTTTTATTGCTGCTACTACTACACTTGCAAAGATAAGTACACCTCCGCAAAGGCATTGCAATAGAAGTAATTACTCTTTTTATATTTTCTGTTGCTGTTTCAACTTCAGCGGTTCCAATTGATGTTCCTCCTTCTGTTGCAAAAACCATATTCGTCCTCATAGCAAATAAAGTAAAAATTGCTCCTATTTCCTTGAATTTAGTGATAATTTGCTTTTTTCTTCTTTTAAAACTCATTTTATTATCATCTCCTTATATCTTATATATTGTTAGGGTAAATTTTAAGGAAATATCTTTTGTTTTTAAATTATATTTTTAAAGTGTACAAAGATAGGGGGAATTGATAGAAAAAATATAATACCTATCAATAAACTTGGTACAGCTATTAAAAATCTAGATTTTAGCTTTTGTGATTTTATCAAACACCCTATTGCTAATAAAACTAATGATAATATTAATAACGAAACTAATATTATCAGTGTAATTTTAAATGTTGCAAATAAGGTGGAAGATACAATATTTTCAAGATTATCTATATAACTATTTGACATACAATCAACTCCTTATGTGGTATTGTTAGTGTATTTATTGATAATTGCTTTTTTATAGTATGGCAAAAAATTATCTGTATTATAGGACTTACAAAGATTATACAGATTTATTAAATCTTCTCTTTTTACTACCGATAATATATTTTGAAATTGTTCTCCTTCTAATTGATAAAGAGTATATAAAATGATTTTTATCATTTCTATTTTGTCATCTTTAAATATCTTTAAGATATCCTTAGTATAATTAAACTCTAATTTTTCAATTAATTCATAAAAATTTTTTGAAATTTCAGGACTTTTATTTATAATTAAATAAAATAAATCATCTATCATCTTTTTATCTATATCTATCTCTCCGTAACAGATTTGTTTCTGGTGTGTTACTATTTGTTACTTCACTGTTACATTGTAACATTTTATATTTTTCTCTATGTTTTCTGACTCTTTCTGCACTAGAGCCTTCACTACCTATTAAGTCTTGCATTTCTGACAGCATAAAAGTATCCTCATCAAAAAATTCAATGGTTTTTGTTTTTTCTAGTGCTGTCAATAATAATTTAACAACAGTTACATCTTCGTCAAGTGTCATAGCAATTTCTTCAGCTATAGACTCGCACAAATGTTCATATACAAAGATGCCTTCGCTCTTAAGAAGTTTTAGTTGGAGTTTTAAATATACCAAAAGGATTTTATCTCCGTCTGGTAATTTACGAAGAAATTTACTTGTTTTATTATCAAAAAATGTATCATACAGTTTTAACCAGTAATACCTTTTTTCTCTCAATTTTTTTCCTCCTTGTTTTTCATAAGAGATAATTCATTTATATCTTTCATATTCATAATAGTATCCATCAAATCATTTTCCATCTTTTGATTTTGTAATTGAGTGACTGCAATTTCTTCTAATAAAACCATATCATTTTCATAACCGTTGATTTCAATATTATTGTTCTTATCAACAGTAATAGAAATTAATTCTGTTCCTCTTTTTATTAATATTGCAATATCTTCATTCACTTTTGTTATGATTTTGCAAGTTTTCATTTTACATTACCTCCTCATCTGACTCTTTTCCTGCTAAAATGCAAGCATACAAAAAGAGGCTTATATTAGCCCCTAAAATCAAACCAATTATAAATTGCGTCATTTTTTAACATCTCCTATAAAAAGTTGCTGGGGGAAATGATTTTATAATTGTGGGAAAAGAAAAAATTACTAGAATATAAGGATTTTAAATTCCCCCACAAGTTCTCCCAAATACTATTTTCTATGCCCCCAAATTCCCCCAAAATGTGGTTTTATAATAAACTTTTTTAATTTTTCTTAAACCATATTAAACTATTTTAAATTTTTTTATTTTTGCAAAGTATTTGACAGATCCACTATTTTTAAGTGTTGTATTTCCAAAACCGTGATATTTATACATATTTTAAATATATAAAAAAATTGCAACAAATCATACGGATACCAACTACGAACTTTGAGATCGGGGGTTCGAATCCCTCCAGGTGCACCAATGACGTATCTGTTCGAACTAAATTGAATAGATAGATAAAAAATCAACCAGAAAATAAATTTGGTTGATTTTTTATTATACTTGCAATTTATAAAAAATGACAGCCAGGTTTCATTTTTAGAAACTGGACTGTCGGAATAGCTATATTTTATAGCTACAACACCTGTTTCAGGTTTTTATGATTCTGACTAACTTTATGAAATATTTTTCGGTAAATTTTACCATCTTCATCAAAATTTCGTGTGCTCTTTAAAAGCTTTTTCAGCCTCTTCCTTTAGCGCATCATAGTTTAATGCCATTTCATCTACAAACACGGAGCGACCAACCAAAATCTCAAAAGCTTCATGAAACTTTTCGAACGAAACCAAAAGAATTGGATTCATGAACTGGTAGTAACCAAGAACTTTCCTGTCTTTGTTAATCCACCAGCGATTGTCGCCATCCTTTTCCATTTGTTCCAGGCACATTTTGACTGTTTCGTGTATTCTCTTCTCTTCAGGAGTTGCATTTTCAGCAGTCACTTCTAAGCGTAGAAAAGTATCAACTTCTTGATTCCCAATGTATTCTCTCAAATACTCGATGTTTTCTTCATTGAATGTGTGCGCTGTGCTTTTCATTTTGAATGACCTCCTAAAAGTATTTTAATTAGTCAAATCATTTTATCGCTACTATAGCAGCGAAAAAAAACAATTAATGTAATATATTATAGCACTACTCACATAATTTTGCAAACTTTATAGTATATTACGATAGCATAAATTTTTTGTAGGATTTTCATTCATTGAATTTCAAAAATTTC
>CAMMFK010000052.1 GCA_946496115.1 uncultured Clostridium sp. | reverse complement strand
TAAAACTAAATTCCGGTTATTCCTCCTATGGAATTTAGTTTTAAAATTAAGGTTTCTGGCAATAATATACAAAATCTATTGCAAAAGCATTTAAAATGGTGTAATATAGTTAAGTACACATTGTACAGAGATAGCAAGCTTTAAAAATGTATTTTAAATCTATGCAAAACTCTAATTTAATAAAGTAATAGGGAGGTATTTTATGGAAGATATTTCTATTCAAATTGGGCAGAGACTTTTTAATTATAGAGTGTCTGCTGTTTTTAGGTGTGGAGACAAAATATTGCTACATCATGGATTGAACAAAGACCATTATACTTTACCAGGTGGCAGAGTTAAAGAAGGGGAATCTACAGTAACTGCACTAAAAAGAGAAATGAAAGAGGAAATGGGATTAGATATTGAATATGTAAGACCATTTTCTTTTATTGAAAATTTTTTTGAAATGGACGGAAAATTATATCACGAGTTATTAGTTACTCACGAGTTAAAATTTAAAGACGAGTCAGTATATTTTAAGGAAAAAATCATGCCTATTGAACCTGAAAAACAAGGCAAACTTGAGTTTTTATGGTTTGATATAAACAAATTAGATTGCATAGAGTTTGTGCCTATAAAACTAAAGGAAGCTATAAAAAGAAATTCAAAAGATTTTTTGCATTTTATTAATTTTGAAAAATAGTGGAATATTAAATAGTTGTAAGCCTAGACAACCCAAAAAAATTTTAATATAATTATGAACAATAAAAATGTTAGCTAGCTACCGAATTAAAATCATCATAGGCTATTATAAAAAATGCTAATAAACCATAGAACTAAAATAGGAATAGTCTATTATCCAAGAAAGGAGGAAATGTTGTATTTTAAAATATAGCATAAAAGAAAAATGAATGTTGATATAGAAATGAAACTCTTTGATATTTTTACTGAAGGATACAAAGATAAACTAGACGAAAAAAAAGATTTGAAGGATTATTTACAAGAAAAAACAAAAGATGAGCTAATTGGAATATATGGCAGATATTATCTTGCAGGAAATGTAAATGATATTGATAAACTTAAAGAGATAAAAAGAGAATCAAAGGAAAATGTTATTAATAAAATAATCAATCTAATAGACACCCAATTAATATCAGTTTTTCAATTTATGGATGACGATAGAATGGAGCAAATTAAAAATATAGCTAATGATGATGGCTTTTCGACATTTGAATTAGGTGGGATTAATAATTTTTCGATAGACATTATGATGAAATTACATTTATTAGGATTAATCTTTGCAAAAAAAGAAAAAGAAAAGACAATTATTCATATGCCTAATTTTATTAAAAATAAAATAAGAAATATTGAAGGAAACTTTTATTTAGATTATTATGATGATTTACTTATATATTTAAAAGGCATGACTTATACTTATGGAGTAATTGACATGAAAAAAGCCTATGAGTATATCAGTAATGAAATTCCAATTAATTTTAATAAGTTTAATTCTATAGTTCTGTTTACAACATATATGGAATTAGATAATATATATTTTAAGAGTCCGGAAATGGTGTTGGCAAATATAGAATTAACCGAAGACCAAATAAGTAAACTAGCAAATAAGAAAATAAAACTAGAAAAATATAATTTAAAATTTTTTAAATCTATGGCTGACGGAACTTATTTGAAAAATCTTAAAGAATATAAATCTTTTAGAAACTATTTAAAAAACAATTTTAGATATGATTTAAATGATTATGAAAATCTAAGGGGAGAGCTTATTCAATCATATTCAGATATTGCTCAAGTAGATGAAAGAAAAGCATTACAAGCCTTAAAAATGATGATTTCTGATAATTTTGATATAGATGATGACGAAGAGCAGATAATGATAGGCTACATAAATAATATTAGAGAAAAAATGCCTATTTGGAAAAAAGGTGGAAAAATAAACTAAAATATCTAATTATAAATTTTTACACTTTACTTTTTGCATTTATTTATAATATAATTAATTTACTATCAACAAAAACTAAAGAAAGAGAGGAAATACAAATGAAAGATTATTTTGGATATAAAGATAAAGTATGTGTTGTAACAGGTGTTTCAAGTGGAATGGGAGAAGCTACAGCCAAAGTTTTGCTAAGTTTAGGAGCAAAAGTATATGGCTTAGATATGAATTCTCCAAAAGTTAAAAATCTTACATCTTTTATAAAATGTAATTTAGCACATAAAAAAGATATTGATGAAGCTTTTAAAATAATTCCAGACCATGTTGATTCATTCTTCGGAGTAGCAGGTTTATCAGGAGCAAAAACTGATTATAGAACAACTTTTGATTGCAATTACACAGCAAATATGTATATTACTTTAAAATATTTAACAAAAAGAATGACTAAAGGTGGTTCAATTGTTTATTGTACATCAACAGCTGGACAAGAGTGGAAGAGATTTAAAAGGGAGCAAAACAAGGTTGTACATTGCACAACTTGGAAAGAGGTTCAAGAAGCTACTAAAAAACTTGCTGATTCAGCACCATCTACTTTCGCATATATGTATTCTAAGAGATGCCTTTCACAATTTGCTTGCGAGCAAGCTGTAAATTTTGCTAAAAAAGGTATTAGAATAAATAATGTAATGCCCGGTTCAACTGATACTGGAATGAAACAAGAGTTCCAAGACATGGTAGGAAGTGAAGAAGGCCTAATTGCAGAGGCAGGTTTAGCAGGAAGACTCGCTACTTCAGATGAAATGGCTTTTCCAATGGTTTTCTTGAATTCGGAAATGGCATCTTTTATTTCAGGTGTAGATTTGGCAGTAGATTATGTAGATACTTGCCTAAAAGAATTAGGATTAAAGAAAAATTTAGAAGCTGTTTCAGCTACAAATCCTATAATTTGTGCAATTGCTAAAAGAATGATGAACAAATCTGCAAATGAGTTAAAGGCTTTAAATGAAGGCAAGTCTGAGTAAACTATATATTTTATGTAAGTAAAACCGTGAAGCGAATGCAGAAGAACATATATTGTTGCGTAAATGAGAAAGGTAAGTATTAAAAAAGGAGTTGTACAATATAATGAATTTCAGTGTTAACTGTAATAACAGTATCAGGCTTATTGGAAGCAAAAAAATATACATAGATTCATATGAAATAAAAGAAGAAACACACGATGCAGATTATATATTTTGCACGCATTCTCACTATGATCATTTTTCGCCAAAGGATATTAAAAAGGTTCTAAAAAGTGATACCAAAATTATAACTGTTCAAGATGCTAAACTTGATGCAGAAAAACTAGTAGGAAAAGAAAATGTTCTCATAGTAGAACCAAATCAAAACTATACAATTGATGATATCAGCTTTTCCACAACTTATGCATTTAATGTGGATAAGCCTTTCCATCCTAAAGACAAGAGGTGGGTTGGATATATTATTGAGCTTGATGGCACAAAATATTACATTGCTGGAGATACAGATAATATCCCTGAGATAAGAAAGATTATAGCTGATGTAGCATTTTTACCAGTTGGCGGAACCTATACAATGGACTATAAAGAGGCAGCAGATTTAGCAAATGTATTAAATGTAAATACAGTAGTTCCAACTCATTATGGAAGTGTAGCAGGTAAAAAGGAAGATGGCGAGAATTTTAAAAGATTAGTAAAAAATAAAGAAGTTGTAGTTTTTGATATATAAAGATTATAGATGTGTTTATATAATAAAAAGACCCTTATAAAGAAAAGATTCTTTATAAGGGGTCGACTTTTTTATGGAGTTTTGCATTTGCATACCCAAAGCAGATGCCGTTTTCCAATGATCTCTCTTGCATCAAGAAGAGTGTCTTGCAGATTATCCTTTGTAAGAGCCAATGGATTATACTCTGCAAGTATTTCACAATCATTGTGGTAGTATTTTTCGAGCACTACGTCATCATAGCGCTCACGAATAACATATTGAACTCTTGGGGATGCAGGAATGTCTGTGTAATATTCTACGTACCGCACAGGCATGTATGGACACTTCATAAAAATTCTCCTTTCTGAAAATATATAAAGTCTACATAATTATTATATCATTAAAATTAGATTAATTCAACTTTTTTTAATTCTCTCCTTTTTAGAATTTTACTCTTGTATATTCTTACTTATGCGTGATAAAATATTATGCAAAGGTTGTAATTCTTTTCTAATTAAATTTATATCTTTAGAAAGGAAAGAGATTAAATATGGTTAAAGTTTTATTTGTATGTTTAGGAAATATATGTAGATCACCAATGGCTGAATTTATTATTGTATAGGAAAAATCAAGTTTTTCCTATACAATAAAAGCATTGCACACAATTTTACATTTGTAAAATTGGCGCACGAACAAAGACGCGGGCGATGTAAATTTAAAAGTAGAACAAAGTTAAAGGAGCCCGCTTTTGTTCTTTAAGACTGAGAAGAATATATACAAAGATTTGAAAAATAAATGGTGGATAATTTAAAATAGAATAAAACTTTATAATTTGGTAAAAATTATGCAAGCATATAAATCTAGTTAAGTTTTATATAAAAGGGGAGAACTAAAAAATGAACATAGAAAAAGATTTATTTGAATTACAAGACAAAGAATATAGGCAATTTCAAATAAAATTATGTCCGGGTGTAAATAATATAATAGGAGTTAGAATACCAGAACTTAGGAAATATGCAAAAAAGATAAGCAAAACAGTTAATGTAGCGGACGTTCCAACTAAATATTATGAAGAAATAATGGTTAAAGGAATGTTAATTGGATTAGAAAAGGACTTGAATTTTGATCAAATAGAAAATTTTATACCATTAATAAATAACTGGGCTGTTTGCGATACATTTTGCAATGGACTGAAAAAAATAAGGAATAACAAAGAGCAAATGTGGAACTTCATACAAAAATATTTAAAATCTAAAAAGGAGTTTGAAGTGAGATTTGCTGTTGATATTATTTTACAATATTACATTGATGCAAATTACATAGATAAAGTCCTAAAAATACTTTCAAAAATAAAACACGAAGGTTATTATGCACAAATGGCAGTTGCTTGGGCGTATTCAATTTGCTTTGTTAAGTTTTATGATAAGACAAAAAAATTTTTTGAGGAGAAATTGATTGAGAAGAAAGACATACCAATAAAACTTCAAACTGAAAGTAGTGAGTCAACGCATAAAAGTGATTTGAATGAAGTTGGAAAAACACAAAATATAAGTTTAAAAATTGATAAATTTACATATAATAAATCAATTCAAAAAGCAATAGAATCATACAGGTTAACAAAGGAACAAAAAAATGAATTAAGAAAATTAAAAATTAAATAATGAAAAATCTTAGAGTTCAGCTGAAGTATCAAAAAAGACCAAAATATATTCTGGAGCTTTTAGCGTAGCGTAGCGGACAAAGGGCTCATGTACAATTATGTCTTTCTCTTAGAAGTGCAGTCGGAGCGTGCGAGCGTCTTCGCCGATAGGCGAACCTCGAAGTAAATGCGGAAGAATGTATATTGGACTTTGTAGAGTTATATCACTGGTATATAAAAAATATTACAATATTAGATGTTATATGTTTTGAATTTTTAAAAGTATAATTTATCCACAAACCGGGAACAATATGTGTAAAAACATATTCGGGGAGTGGAATTTTTTATGTATAAAATATTAAACACAAAAGAAATTGTACTAGATAAAAAATTACTAAAAGAATATTTAGCAAAATTTGCAGCAGATAGTATTATAAAAGAAAAATCGAATCTTGACACTTATCCAATTCCTAGGGTTTTGGATAATTTTGAGTATATATCTTTAATATATACTTTATTAAATCAGCACGTTAAACTTGGAATACCAATACATCCAGCAGGAGAATGGCTTTTAGATAATTTTTATTTAATAGAAAATACAGTAAAAATTCTACAAAAGAGTTTATCAAAAAGTAAATATGAAAAGTTTCCTAGAATTTCAAACGGAGTGAATGCAGGTTTTGCAAGAATTTTTGTGTTATGCAATGAAATTGTTATGAATACAGATGGTAGAATTGATGAAAGAGAGATAACGGAGTACATTCAGTCATATCAAACACAGAAAAATCTTTATATGAATGAAGTTTGGAATATAGGTATTTTTCTACAAATTTCTATAGTAGAGAAAATAAGAGGTATTTGTGAAAAAATATTTATTTCCCAGATGCAAAAGTTCAAAGTTGAAAATATGGTGCAAAGAATACTAGAAAATAAAGATGTTAAAAAGCTTAAATTAGATGTGGACTTATATTCTTTTATTGAATACATGGCATACAGATTAAAAACTTATGGAAAAGAAGCAGCCCCATTTTTAGCTATTTTAGAGGAACAGGTTCAAAGAAATGGAATGACTTTAAGTGATGTTACAAATAAAGAGCATTTTGACATTGCTTTGAAAAGAGTTTCTATGCAAAATTCCATTCTTAGTATAAAAGCGATTTCGAGAATGGATATTTTGTCTATTTTTGAAAATACAAGTATTGTTGAAAAAATGTTGAGTACAGATGAAGAATATAAAAAAATGGATTACCAGAGTAAAGCAAATTACAGAAATGCTATTGAAGAAATTTCAAAAAAGACAAAGCTTTCTGAAGTGTATGTTACTCAAAAGTGCCTTGAACTCTGCAATTTAAAATTGAATAATAATAAAAATGACACAAAAGATGATGAAAACATTAATCAAGATATCAAAAAAGTGACTGCTATTCAAGATTATGCTACTTATTTTAATCAAAAAAATGAAAACAATGATAATAAATATAGTGTAGGGCTTGATGGAACTAAAGGATACAATAGAGATACTGTTAATAATCAAAAGAAATCTCACGTCGGCTATTACCTTATAGCTGAGGGAAAATCACAATTACTTAGTAAATTATTAAACAGAAAAGTAAAAAACATTTCTAACAGTACAAAGGCAAAATTATATGTGGCAGGAGTCTATATATTAACAATTGCAATCACAATATTATTGTGCATGAAATCATGGATTTTAGGGCTTTTATGCTTTATACCTATTCAAAATGTTGTAACTAAATTTCTACAATATGTTTTAAGCAAAGCTGTAAAACCTAAAATTATTCCTAAACTAGATTTTCAGGATAATGGAATTCCTAAAAAATATGCAACTATGTGTGTTATACCTGCACTTTTGAAGGATGAAAATGATGTTACAGAGTTTATGCACAAACTTGAAGTGTACTATTTAGCTAACAAAACTGATAATTTATATTTTACACTTCTTGGGGATTGTACAAGTGAGAAGAGTGAGAGAAAAAGCACAGATGAAAAAATTGCTGAAACTGGTAAAAAATGTGTAGAAAAATTGAATAGTAAATATGGTAATGTATTTAATTTTATATATAGAAAAAGAGAATGGTCTAGTAGTGAAAGATGTTTTATGGGTTGGGAAAGGAAAAGAGGTATTTTAACACAATTAAATGAGTACCTAATAACTGGAAATAATCCATTTTGGATAAATACTTGTAAAGATTTACCTAAAATTAAATATGTTATTACAATTGATAGTGATACAAGTTTATCTTTAAATCAAGCAGAAAAACTAGTTGGAACAATTGCACACGTACTAAATAAGCCAGAGATTAATAAAATTACTAATACCGTAGTTTCAGGACACGCACTTATACAACCTAGAATTGGTGTAGGAATTAAAGATGAAAGAAAAACAGTATTTTCTAGACTTTTTGCAGGTTCTGGAGGAACGGACCTTTATGCAAATGCAATCTCAGATGTTTACCAAGATAATTTTGATGAAGGAATATATACTGGCAAAGGAATATATGATGTAGAAGTTTTTTATGATGTGCTTAAAGATACAATCCCAGAAAATAGTGTATTAAGTCATGACTTGTTAGAAGGAAGTTACTTAAGATGTGGACTTGCTTCAGATGTACTTTTGATGGATGGATATCCTTCAAACTATATTTCATACAAAAAGAGAAAACACAGATGGATAAGAGGAGATGTGCAAATCTTGCCATGGTTAAATTCTACATTAAATACTTTATCTAAGTATAAAATATTAGATAATTTAGCAAGAGACCTAGAGGACTTTTTTGAATTGCTACTAATAATGATTTGCGTTATTTTAGCATGGCTAAATAAAGCAAATTCAGGACTATTTTTGACTTTAGCAATTATATTTTTAGCTTTTTCTAGCATACTTGAACTTTTGGATATTTTTATGAATTACAAAACAGAAGAGCAAAAATTAATTTCAAAAGAGTTTACAAAAATTCAAGGAAGTATATATAGATTTTTTATCAAGCTTTCCATTTTGCCAGATATGGCCTATTTGGAAATTAATGCGTTTGTAAAAAGCATATATAGAATGAAAATATCTCACAATTTTATGTTGGAATGGACTACTTCAAATGATGCGGAAAAAAGTAGTCAAAAATCTGTAAAGGGTTATTATTTATCAATGCTTCCAAATGTTATTTTAGGAATTTTACTAGCAGTTTTAGCAGGAGGATATTTGATACTTAATTTTGGCACATATTTTTCTAACAATGAAATAGCAGATGGTCTGAGACTAAAAGAAACTCTTTGGGGTCAAGGATTGGGATTAGGTTTTAGTATTATTTTTTTGAGTTTAGGTATAATTTGGCTAATAGCACCATTAATCATGTACAAGTTAAGCATAAAAAACGAAAAAAGTTTATCACAGAAGATATCTCAAAATGACAAAGAATTTTTATTAGACAAAGCAAGAAAAACTTGGCAGTATTTCAAGGATAATATGGTAAATAATTTGCCATCAGATAATTATCAGCCAGACAGAAAAATAAAAAGATCTGAAAATACATCTCCAACAAACATTGGCTTGGCTTTAATGTCTATGGTTTCTGCACATGATTTGAAATTCGAAAGTTTAGAAGATACAATTTCAATGATTGAAAAAACTATAACGACTATTGAAAATTTACCAAAGTGGAATGGACATTTATATAATTGGTACAACATTTACACATTAGAAGCGGTTAAGCCAGCATTTATTTCGTCAGTAGATAGCGGAAACTTGGTAGGGTATTTATATACTGTTAAGCAGTTTTTGATTGAGATAATAAATAAAAAGCAAAATAGCTCCTCTATAATTAGTGAAAAAGAAAATACACTGAATCTTAATGAAAAAGAAAACCTATCAAAAGATAATGAAAAGATAGAAAATATT
>CAMMFK010000051.1 GCA_946496115.1 uncultured Clostridium sp. | reverse complement strand
AAAAAAGAAAAGACTGTTGAACAAAATATTTTTATATACTTTGTCAACAGTCTGAGAACAAAGTAATTTGTTCTTTTTAAATCGCCATTTTGTTAGCAAATGGTTTATAGGTTAAAACAGAAAACCTAAATTTTTACGAAAGGAAAATAAAAAAATGATAAAAAAATTAGCAAGTTACATCAAAGAATACAAAAAAGCAAGTATTTTAACACCAATTTTTGTTGTTTTAGAAGTAGTAATGGAAGTAATCATTCCACTTTTAATGTCAAAAATTATTGATGTTGGTATTCCTAATAATGATATTAAGTACATACTAGAAATAGGAATATTACTTACAGTTTCAGCAATAATGTCATTATTATTTGGTATGTTGTCAGGAAGATTTGCAGCAAAAGCATCATCAGGTTTTGCTAAAAATTTAAGAAAAGGTATGTTCTATAAAATTCAAAATTTCTCATTTGAAGATATAGACAAATTCTCAACTTCTAGTTTAATTACAAGGCTTACAACTGATGTTACAAACGTACAAATGGCTTTCATGATGATTATAAGAATACTAATAAGAGGACCTGTTATGCTACTAGCTGCATTATTTATGGCATTTAGCATAGATGTTAGACTTTCTTGTGTATTCTTAGTTTCTATTCCAATTTTAGGAGTTGCACTATTTTACATAGCAATTAAAGCTCATCCAAATTTTGAAAGAGTTTTCAAAAAATATGATAAATTAAATGAGGTTGTTCAAGAAAACGTTGGTGGCATTAGAGTTGTAAAAGCATATGCAAATGAAGAGCACGAAGAAAAGAAATTTGAAAATGTTAATAATGAAGTATACAATTACTTTAAAAAAGCAGAAAAAATAGTTGCATTTAACAGTCCTATTATGCAATTTGTTGTATATTTCTCTGTTTTAATTATTTCATGGTTAGGTGCAAAATATATAATTGGAGGAACATTCCAAACAGGTCAATTATCTAGTTTAATTACGTATGCATGGCAAATATTAATGAGCTTAATGTTACTTTCAATGGTATTTGTAATGATAATTATGGCTCAATCTTCAGCAGAAAGAATTGTCGAAGTTCTAGATGAAGAACCAGCAATAAAGAATAAGAAAAATGCAATAAAAACTATTAAAGACGGTTCTATAACATTTGAAAATGTAAGCTTTGCATATAGTGATGAAAAAGATCCTAATAAATATGCTTTGCAAGATATTAACTTGGAAATTAAGTCTGGTGAAACAATAGGTATAATTGGTGGAACAGGAAGTTCTAAATCAACATTAGTTCAGCTTATTCCAAGATTATATGACGCCACAAAAGGAACTGTTAAAGTTGGTGGAGTAAATGTAAAAGATTATGATATGAAATCACTTCGTGACGCAGTATCAATGGTTTTACAAAAAAATGTATTATTCTCTGGAACTATATCTGAAAACCTTAGATGGGGAGACAAAAACGCAGATGATGAGGAACTTGAAAAAGCATGTGAGCTTGCTCAAGCAGATAGTTTCATAAAAGAATTCCCAGAAAAATACGACACAAAAATTGATCAAGGTGGTACTAACGTATCTGGTGGTCAAAGACAAAGATTATGTATTGCAAGAGCACTTTTGAAAAAACCAAAAATCTTAATATTAGATGATTCAACAAGTGCTGTTGATACAAAAACAGATAGTTACATACGTAAAGCTTTTAGAGAAGAAATACCTAATACAACAAAGATTATAATTGCACAAAGAGTTACATCAGTTGAAGATGCAGATAGAATAATTGTATTAGATGAAGGAAAAATAAGTGGTATTGGAACATCTAGAGAATTATTAAAAACTAATAAAATATACCAAGAAGTATATAATTCACAAATGAAAGGAGGAGAAGAGAATGAGTAAGAATACTAAAAAAATAAACCCAAATGCTAAAAATAAAAAGAACAAAAAGAGTTCAAGTAGTATCAATTTTAGCACAGTAAAAAGACTTTTAAAATATGCAGTTGGAATTTACAAAGTTCAATTTGTTATAGTTATAATTAGTATTATAGTAAGTAGTATCGCCAATGTAATGGGAATACAATTCTTACAAAAATTAATAGATGACTATATAACTCCTCTAATGGGACAGGAAAACCCAGATTTAAGTAATTTGTTTATGGCTGTTTTAGGTATGGGAGCAATGTATTTAGTAGGAATATGTGCAACATATCTATATAACAGATTGATGATAAATATTTCTCAAGGTGTATTAAAGAAAGTACGTGAAGATATGTTTAATCATATGCAAACATTACCTATAAAATATTTTGATACACATGCTCATGGTGAAATAATGAGTACATACACAAATGATGTTGACACATTAAGAGAAATGATAAGCCAAAGCATTCCTCAAGTGTTTTCAGCAGTAGTTACAATGGCAAGTGTACTAATATCAATGTTTGTAACAAATGTATACTTAACACTAATAGTACTTGGAATGGTTGCACTAATGGAATTTTGTGCAAAATATTTTGGTGGAAACAGTTCAAAATTCTTCGTAAAACAACAAGATGACATTGGAAAAGTAAATGGTTACATTGAAGAAATGATGGATGGTCAAAAAGTTGTTAAAGTATTTAACTATGAAAAAGAGGCTAAAGAAAAATTTGACAAATTAAATGAAGAATTATGTGACAGCAGTACTCAAGCTAACATCTATGCAAATATGCTAATGCCATGTATAGCAAATATAGGAAATTTAGGATATGTATTTATTGCTATAATTGGTGGTATGTTATCAGTAAATAATATACTAAGTATAGGTAGCATAGCAGCTTTCTTACAATATATTAAATCATTTACAAACCCAGTAAGCCAAATATCTCAACAAATGAACTTTGTTATAATGGCATTAGCAGGTGCTGAAAGAATATTTGCATTGATTGATGAGAAGTCAGAAGATGATGATGGTTATGTAACATTAGTTAATGCGAAAATGGAAAACGGTAAATTAGTTGAGAGTGCAGAAAGAACTGGAATTTGGGCTTGGAAACATCCACACCATGATGGCAGAGTTACTTATACAAGGTTACGTGGACATGTAGAATTTGAAAACGTAAACTTTGGATATATTCCAAATAAAATGGTACTTCATGATATTACGCTAGAAGCAAAAGAAGGCCAAAAAGTATCATTTGTTGGTGCAACAGGTGCAGGAAAAACAACAATTACAAATTTAATAAATCGTTTCTATGATATTCAAGATGGTAAAATTAGATATGACGGAATAAATATTCAAAAAATTAAGAAAAAGGATTTGAGAAAATCACTTGGTATGGTATTACAGGATACAAGTTTATTTGCAGGTACAATTAAAGATAATATAAAATATGCAAACTTAAATGCCAGTGACGAAGATGTAATAAATGCTGCAAAACTTGCAAATGCAGACCACTTTATTAGAAACTTGCCAAATGGGTATGATACAGTAATTTCAGGAAGCGGAGAAGGTTTATCTCAAGGACAAAGACAATTACTATCAATTGCAAGAGCTGCTTTATATAATCCACCAGTATTAATACTAGATGAAGCAACATCAAGTATAGATACACGTACAGAGCAAATTGTACAAAAAGGTATGGATGGATTAATGAAAGGCAGAACAGTATTTGTAATAGCACATAGATTATCAACAATAAGAAACTCAGAATTAATAATGGTTTTAGACCATGGAAGAATTCTAGAACGTGGTGACCATAAAGAACTTATGGCTAAAAAGGGTATGTACTATGCATTATATACTGGTGCTATTGAAATTGATTAATATTAAAAAAATATTGCAAACTATGGTTTAGGTAAAGAATTTTTGAAAATGAAAAGAAATTTTACAACTTTACATAAATTAAAAAAAGTGATATAATTTATATGTAAAACTGTAAAAGGAGTGAATATCACATGATATTTAAAAAACTAAAAAACTTTTGGGATAAACAGAAGGAAGATCGGAGACTAGATAAAATCTTAAAAGAAGGACAATCTCCGTTTTTCTCGGACAACGAAAGTGACCATGAGGGAGAACTCAGTATTACAGAACTAAAGTTTATGGGCTGGGGAGTACATTTTCCAAAGAAAACTTCTAGGCAGATTTTGTATGATACACTTGCCGAAGAGTATAGCTTTCTAAAGAGAGCAAAAGGGAGTGATGATGCAAATATGGCTATAAGTGTTGAGTACATTGCCTCAAAGCGATGTAGTCGGTACAAAAAGTATATAAAGCATAGAGATGGCAATTGGTATACTCTTAATGATTTCATAAGAGTTGTTAAGGTTAATGTAGATCCCACACCATCAAAAAACTGGCTTCTTTTCGTCGTCTAATAGTTTTACTTCCCCTCTGGCGGATTTCCGCACAGAGGGAACTTTTTTTGAAGATGGAAAAACAACATTGTTAAATTGTATTTCTACAATTGATAGAGTTACATCAGGAAACATTATAATCAATGGCACTGATATAACTAAGCTAAAAGGAAATAAACTTAATAAATTTAGAAGAGAAGAGCTTGGATTTATATTTCAAGATTTTAATTTGTTAGATACATTAACAGCATTTGAAAATATTGCACTAGCATTAACAATACAAAGAGTTAACCCTAAAGAAATAAAAGAAAGAGTAGAAAATGTTGCAGAAAAACTTGGAATAAAAGAAATTTTAAAGAAATATCCTTACCAAGTATCAGGAGGACAAAAGCAAAGAATTGCATCAGCTAGAGCAATTATTACTAATCCTAAATTAGTTTTAGCAGATGAGCCAACAGGAGCATTGGATTCAAAATCTGCCAGACAATTGCTTGATAGTTTTGAAAATTTAAATAAAAATCTAAATGCAACAATTTTACTTGTTACACACGATGCTTATACAGCCAGTTATGCAGACAGAATTTTATTCATAAAAGATGGAAAAATTTTTAATGAATTAATAAAAGGCTCACAAAATCGTAAAGAGTTCTTTGAAAGAATAATAGAAGTTGTTACACTTCTTGGAGGTGAGCTAAATGATGTCATTTAAGTTGGCCTTCAAGAATATGAAGAAAAACATGAAGGACTATGTAATTTATTTTATTACACTAGTTCTAGGTGTAGCAATTTTCTACATTTTCAATAGTATGGATGAGCAACAAGCAGCACTAGATTTAAGTACATCTAAACAGCAATGGTTGCAATATATGGCGGTTACTTCCTTGCAACATATTATGGTAGTAAGAACATTATAAAAGAAGATAATTAAAATTAAGATTAAATTAAGAAAAAAGTCACTTTAATGTCATTTTTATTTGTTATTATATAAATAGAAATGAGTTAGTTGGAAATAAGATTTGGAGTAAAATTAAGAAACTTTTTTATTAAAGTTTTAGGAAGGTAGTAATGAAAAAAGTAATAGGTAAAATATTAATTGTTATATTTGTAGTATTGCTAAGCTTTGGTTTGATAATAGCGGGTACTGGATATAATATGTACAGCGAAGCAATAAATGAAGTACCGTTGGAACAAAAAGTAGCACAAATAAAAGAAAAAGATAATTATACAACATTAGATGAGATGCCAGATATTTATAAAAAAGCGGTAGTTTCAGTTGAAGACCATAGATTTTACACACATGGCGGAATAGATATTATAGCAATAGGAAGAGCAATATGGAATGATATAAAAGCTATGAGTTTTGTGGAAGGTGGTAGTACTATAACACAACAACTAGCTAAAAATGTATATTTTACACAAGAAAAGGAACTTACAAGAAAAGCAGCAGAAGTATTCATGGCTTTTGAAATAGAAGAACATTATAATAAAGAAGAAATTTTGGAATTATATCTAAATACTAGCTATTTTGGAGATGGATATGAAACTGTAAAAGAGGCATCAAGAGGATACTTTGGGAAAGAGCCTATGGAACTTACAGATTATGAAGCAGTAATGCTTGCAGGTATTCCAAATGCTCCATCAGTGTATGCACCAACAGTTAATCTAGATTTAGCGAAACAAAGAACAAAGCAAGTAATAGATGCAATGGTAAAATATGACGCTATATCACAAGATGAGGCAAATAGAATTTTGGATGAGGGAGAGGGGTATTCTCTATCAGAAAATATAGAAGAAGTTGCATAAACTTCACTTAATTATTGGTTAAACCTATATCTTTAACTCCCCTTATATAAAGATATAGATTTAATATAAATTTCAAGCTAAAGGAATAAAAACCTTTAACTAAATAAACTTTAATATTTCATAAAACTCTAATAGCATATAAACTATTAGAGTTTTTTACAAAAAAGATCATTTGAATTTTTATAAGTAATAAATTCTTTTATATAAAATAAGACAAAGAAATTATATCATTATATATTAATGAAATCTATATTATAATAATTATAGTAATTAGTATTTGTAAAAAATATATAAAACTTAAAAATTAGGCAAATAGATTTTTTAGGAGATTTATGCTAGAATATAGAACTATGTTAGGAGGAGTAAAATGTTACAAGTAAGTAGAAACAGTAATTTAAAAATACCTAAAAAATTTAGAGGAGTATTTGTTAATAGAATGCAAAACTATTGCTTAGATACCTTAGAGTGTTTATTAGAAGCAAATTTTACTAGAATGGATGCAATAGAAAAGAAAATAAAAAGAAACAGTACAAACAAATTTCCATTCAGTTATCAGAAGCAATTAATTTAACAGTAGCATGGAAAAAGAGTGATGATGAAAGATGGAAAAAAAGAAATTAGGATTTTAAGCTGAAAGGCTTTTAATTAAGAGAAAAATTTATTTTGGGTTTTTCTTTTAGCCCCATTCTCTATGACGCGCGCGTGGTTAACGATAATGGTAATAGAAATTACAACAATGTTAACAAACGCAATGGTGGGGCTCGCCCAGATTCACTTTTGATAAATCCTATAAAAGTGGATTTTAAATAAAAAATCAGAGAAATATATTTTAAGAAAAATATATCAGTATTTTAAAGTGAAGGAATTTTTCTCTTTTCTAATCGCTGAATAATAGTGCGATGGAAGAATGTGAACGCTTACACAAGCAACGAATAGTTAATCTATTTTTTTGCAAGTTTTAAGGAGCGTTCTTTTTTTAGGAGGACTTAGAATATGAAATTAGAAGAAATTTTTACATTTGAAAATTTATATGATGCATATAAAGGGTGCAGAAAATCTAAACAACATAAAGGGGAAGTAATAAGATTTGAGGTAAATCTATCAAGTAATATAACAAAATTAATGGATGAAATAATTACAAAAAAGTATAGATTAGGGAAATATAAGGAATTTTTAATATATGAGCCAAAAGAAAGAGTTATAGAGGCATTACCTTTTAGAGATAGAGTTGTTATAAAGTGTTTTTGTGATGTAGCATTAAGAGATAAAATTGATAAAAAATTAATATATGATAATGCAGCATGCAGGAAAGAAAAAGGGTCAACATTTGCTGTAAAACGATTAGAAAAATTTTTAAGAAATGAATATAGTAAAGAAAGGAACAACAGAATTTACTTTTTAAAATGTGATATAAGAAAATATTTTCAAAGTATAGATCACGAAGTGTTGTTAAAGTTACTGCAAAAAATTAATTTTTCAAGTGATGAAATGTGGATGATAGAAAAGTTAGTAAAGGAACAACCTAATAATGCAAATGTTGGATTACCATTAGGCAATCAATCTAGTCAATGGTTTGCACTTCTATATCTAAATGTGATTGATAGGTATATCAAAGAAAATTTAAGAGTAAAAAGCTATATTCGCTATATGGACGATATGATTTTAATTCATAGGGATAAAAGTTATTTACAGTATGCACTTTCAAAAATCAAACAGAAATGCGAAGATGAGTTAAAATTATATCTCAACCAAAAAACTCAAATAGGCATTGTAAAGAATGGAATAGACTTTTTAGGATATAGACATATTTTAAATGAAAATGGTAGTATAACAAGGAAATTACGAGTTTCATCTAAACAAAGATTAAAAAAACATTTAAAAACATTGCATAAATTAAGAGAGAAGGACATTGTTGATGATGAATATGTTTATATTAGAAAAAATGCATTTTATAATCATATTAAAGACACAAAAGAAAGTAAGAAGTTAAAAGATGCAACCTTTCCAAAAAAACTTTTAAATAAAGGCAAAAAAAATTGTAAAAAAAAAGTTGTTATGCTACAATAATAAAAGAAGTGACATTTTTATAAAAAGTATAATGAAACAAAACCTATAAACATAGAGGAGTAATATATATGAGTGATTTTACTTTCTTAACAGAAGAGCAATATTTTGGAGATGATAAATTAGACATATTAAAAAAAAGAGGAACAAAAGCAGCAATAACTGACTTCTCTGTTTTACTTGGAGGATGGGTATCTAGTGAACATGTTGAAAACGATAGCTCTTTAGAGGGAAGAACGGGATATTATTGGACAAAATCAGATGACGGAGATAATGACGCGCGCGTGGTTAACGGTATTGGTGGTAGACTTTACGACACTGTTAACGGACGCACTGGTGGGGCTCGCCCAGCTTTACCGTTCTCGGAGGTAAGCTCAATCCCCACGAACGGAGAGAGTGGGAAAAGAGCAAAAGATGGTGTTCTTGAAGTAGAATATGGATATTACCCACAAAAAGCAGCATCAAGAGATATGCAAGAAAGATTAGAAAGAGCATATAGAAGTGGAAATATATCAAAAACAAGAAATAGTTATACCACAGATTCAAGAAGATATAATGCTTATAATGAAAAATTTGTTCCTAAACAACACGAAGAATATGAATATAATGGTAAAAGATATGTAAGGGTTGAAGCTAATTCAGACTTCGGTAGCAATACATTTACTCTTTCCAACGGAGAAAACTACAGAGATGGTGATAATGTTTGGGTAGAGGTTTCACCAGTTAAATGGTTAGTGGACGAAAGAGCAAAAGTTATGATAACAGACAAATTGATTTTCTCTGGAGTACAATTCAATCATACAAGAAACTATCATACAAGAGATTTTGACAGAACAGATATAAAAACATTTATGGATAAATACTTGTCAAGAGATTTAGTTCAGTCAAGAGGTATAGCAGAACAAACAAGGACAAGTTCAAAGACAACAAAGAAAAATGAAAATCCATATAATTTAGATTTTTCTGAAACAAGTGAAACAGACGCCATTCGAGGAGCAATACAAAGTAATGTATCAATATTCTTACACGGAAAACCTGGATGTGGAAAAAGTGATAGGGTAAAACAATTAGATCCAGATTTTATTGAATTAAACTTAAGCCATTTAGATCCAG
>CAMMFK010000050.1 GCA_946496115.1 uncultured Clostridium sp. | reverse complement strand
CAAAAAATTTTAAATTTTTTTAAAATTTATCTTGACATATTACCAGATGTCTTTCGTTTTTTATTTTAACACGTGTTTATTTATTTTTTATTTATAAATTATTTATTTTTTCTTAATATTTTTAAAGTCAAAAATAAAGAGAACCTTAAGTTCTCTTTACTTATAAATCCTATTATGAATCAATACTATCAAACCCATCTAAATCACTCGGCAATTCTACGTCTGTGTCCGATATTTCTTTTTCTTCTATATATATTTTAGAATCTCTATATTGCTGTGTATTTTCGTTTTGCGTATTCATCACATTTCTAACATTCATCATAGTTTCTTTATCTATCCAACATTCATTATAATTTAATGATTTTGAATCTGTACTATTTTTTCTAATAACATAACATTCTCTTCCATTATATACTTTTGTTTCATAAGTTCCAAATAAGTCTAATAATTTATACTGTGGTATATACCACTGACTTATGTTGTAGTAAATACTTTCTAATACTTGTCCTTTTTGATATACTAATATATCATGGTTTTCTCTATACTCAATTTTCTTACTATCATAATATACATATATTTCTTCATTGCTACCCTCTTGTCCATATACTTCATATCTATTTTCATAGTCATTTTTTGAATAGTAAACCATTTTATATTTTCCATTCTTATAATAATATTCAGTTATGTTGCAACTGCTAGAAAAATCAGATGTATAATCATATAAAAGTATTTCTTCTCTTTTAGCGTAATATTCGTTCATATTTTGCATACTTTCTAATTTTTTATATACGCCATCTAAAATATAATTATTGTGAATTAATTTAATAGCAAATTGCACAAAAATTATCAAAATAATAATTAATAAAATAATAATTATCTTTTTCAAAAGTGATAATCTTTTGTTAAACTTCTTTAAATATTCTTTATGCCTTTTTACCTCTTGTTCTTTGCTTTGAGCATTGTCATTTTTCATTTGCATATAAATAGAATTACAGTCTTTGCATTTTTCTAAGTGTTCCTTAATAACCTCTTCTGCATCATCAGACACAAAGTTATTAATATAGTCATTTAATAAATTTTGAACCAAGCTACATTCTTTTTTAACCACTTTTTAATTCCTCCTTCAATTTAATGCTTGCTCTATAATATATAGTTTTTGCCCAAGATTCATCCTTTCCTAAAATTTCTCCGATTTCTTTAAAAGTCAGCTCTGTATTTATTTTCATAAGTATAACCTTTTTTGATATTGAATTTAGTTTATTAATCTTCTCATATAATCTCTTTTTATCATCGTTCATTTCTATTTCATTTTCCAAAGAATATTCTTCAATTAAATTCTCATCAAGTGGAACTTTTCTAATTCGTTTTTCTTTCTTTAAATAGTCTTTCCATTTATTTTTTGCGATTATATATAGCCAATTTAATATTTTGTCAGTTTCTTTTAATTTATTATAGTGTAGTATTGCACTGTAAAAGGTTTCTTGTAAAAGTTCTTCGGATAACTCTTGATTTTTTGTTAATCCTAATAAATATTTGTATATTATAGAAGAATATTTATCATATATCTCATCCACATTTTGCCTCCCTCTATTTATAATAACGATTTACTTTTAAAAAAGTTTCAAAAAATTTATATTTTCACACTGTTATTTTATCTTTTAAGCTTTCATATTTGCTATCTCCTATTCCACTTACATTTTTTATATCTTCTATTGTTTTAAATTTTCCATTAGCTTCTCTGTAATCTATTATTTTTTGAGCTGTTGTTTCTCCAACTCCGGGCAAAGTTTCTAGTTTTTCTTTACTTGCTGTATTTATGTTCACCTTTGCGTTTACTTCATTTTCTTCAACATTTGAGTCAGTAATTACTACCCCTACACCTGCTCCATCGGAAATAAGGTTTACTTGGTTTAAATTTTCATTAATTCTAGGTATATATATTTGTGTTCCGTCTTCTACTATGTATGCTAAATTTATCTTAGATAAATCAGCCTCTTCCGTTTTTCCTCCTGCCATATTTATTGCATCTATTATTCTTGAGCCTTCTGCCAGTGTTACTACACCCGGGTTATTTACTTCGCCTATTACATGAACAACAACAGTTTCTTTTGGCTCACTATTATTTTGAGAACTGATTTCTTCATTCGAATCCACAATCTCATTTGTTTCTGCATCTAGCACGTTTTCTTCATTTGTTAGTATTATCTCCGTATCTTCCTCATATAAATTTTGATACACATATATCAATACCAACACGAATATTATACTAATAACTATTGATAAAATAATTTTTTGTTTTTTGCTTAAATTTAATATTATATCTTTCATAACAAATTCCTTTCTGAACTTTAAAGCTTAGCTCTAAAGTTCAATTTTTATAAAATTTTCCATTTCTTCTATTGATTTCTTTTTTATTTATTGATATTATATTTTTTGTATGTTTGAAGGAGAGAAAATGAAGTTTTTTAATAGATTAAAGTTTATATATTTTTGTATTATTTTTACTTTTGTTTTTAGCTTATTTTTATCTTTTGGAGTTTCAAGTTCTGCATCTACTATTCCTACTGTTAATTCCGAAGCCGCAATTTTAATTGATGCAAATCAGGGCAAAGTTATTTATGAGAAAAATTCTACTAAGCAGATGTATCCTGCAAGTACTACTAAAGTTATGACAGCAATTTTAACTGTTGAAAATTGTGATTTGAATGCAGAAGTTACGGTTAGCTATTGGGCTGTAAATGCCGTACCATATTCTTATTCTTTGGGATACATTACTCCCGGAGAAGTTTATACAGTTGAAGAGCTTTTGAATGTCACTATGATTGCATCTGCCAATGATGCTGCTTATGTGCTAGCAGAATATATTGCTAATCTAGATAATCCGGATTATGTTTTTGAAACTACTCAAACTAGTAGAGAGGCTTTTGATAATAGTATTGCAGAGTTTTCTACTATGATGAATAATAAAGCAAAAGAAATTGGTTGTACAAATACTAACTTTGTTAATCCTAATGGAATATATAATGATAACCATTATTCTACTGCTTATGACTTAGCTTTAATTGGTAAATATGCCTATGAAAATGCCATAATAAGATCTATTGGTTCTAAAGCCTCATATAATTTACCAAAGAACGAGAATCATCCTACATATACTTCAACAAATGCTTTATTAAGAAGTAATCATAGGTATTATTATGAATATGCAAATGGTTTAAAAACAGGATATACTGATGCAGCAGGATATTGTGTTATTGCTACTGCAAGTAAAGATGGAATTGATTTAATTTGTGTTATTTTAAAGGGTGCACGTTTATCTGATGGTACTGCTACAAGAGAAACTGATTGTATAAATTTATTTAATTATGGATTTGATAATTATAAATCCGTGCAATTAGTTGGTGAAGGTGATATTGTAAGAACTATTGACATTGTAAATGGTACTGAAGATACTAAAAAGTTAGATGTTACAGCTACTACTACTTTAAATTGTGTAGTTTTTACTGACGAAGTTGTTGATGTTACTCCCGTTATACAATTTAGTGGTGTACTAGCTCCGATTGCAGAAGGTCAGGTTGTTGGAAGTATTACATATACTGTTGACGGTGTGGATTACAAAAGCGATTTAATAGCAACCCATGATGTGTATAGTTCTAATGTTATGAATATTATTTTGGCATTGTTTGCAGTATTTTGTGTATTATTAGTTATAGTTACAGTAATTTCTATAAAGAAAAAATAATTATTATAAGGCCTTTATATTTTCTAGAAATTAGAAGATATATTGGTCTTTTTTAATGTATTGAAAAAAAATCGAATAGAGGGCACAAATCAATTATAATTATTGATTAGTGCCCCCTATTTAATTATAGAATTAATGAGTAAATTATTGTATTTTGCAATAATATATATAGTTTTTTGCTTAATAATCTCTTCCCAAAATTATTGTAAAATCCACCTTTGCATTATCTTCTCCTGTAATTGCATCACCAGTTCCAAGTAATGCTATAATAGAGTCTTCGTCTTGTTTAGAGTTGTTTGTTCTGTTTATTATTGTGGTAGAAGAAGTTATATTAGTATTACCTTTTTTAGCGACTTCATACCCTTGTGCTTCTAATTGGTCTATGGCTTGGTTTAATTTTGTTTGACTACCTGTTCCATTAAGTATTTCAATTTTAAATTCTTTTTGTGTATTTATTTCTGATGAAGTTTTATTTGTGTTTCCAGTTTGTATTTCATTTACCACTTCATTAGAAATTGTGTTTTCTTGGTCATTTGTTGAAGTGTTTGATGATGTTAAAAATAGTTCATTTACAACATCTTTTGCTTCATCTTTATCAACTAAGTAAACTGCAACTCCATTGCAATATTGTGGTGTTCCAGGTAACATGTTGGTTTGAATATTATCTGCATTTATATTAAGTAAAGCTGGTGCATATTCCATCATGGTGTCAAAGTCAATATTTGTTTCTACCTCTTGTTCTATAACATTCATTATGTCGTTTATTTTTGTAATATTTTCTAATTTTAGTGTTTGTTTAGCAACTGCCATTAAAAATTCTCTTTGTGTTCTCATTCTTCCTAGGTCGTTATCTCCATATTCATATGAATATGATGTTCCATTATTATTGTGTCTAAATCTTACTAACCATTCTGCTTTTTGTCCATCTAATAATTGGTAACCTGGTTCTAAATGTATATATAAATCTTGTGAACTGTCATCATAGTCCATTTTTATTGGTACATCAAAATATACTCCGCCTATTGCATCAACTAAATCTCTTAATGCTTTTGTATCTACAGTTATATAATATTTTAAGTTAAGTCCTGTTAATTCATTTACTGCATCAATTGTTCTTTGTGGGCTTATCTGATATTTTGAATTAATTTTGTCTGATGCTGTTGCTGTGTTTGGATTACTTCCAACAAAGCTATCTCTAGGTATAGATAAAAGTGCTGCATTTCCTGTGCTTGGACTATATTTTGCAACCATTATTGTATCTGTCATTGCCTCACTTTTTCCAAGTAGCAGGCAATAAAAGTCTGGCAAGTTTTTAATTTTTTCTGGATCTGTACCAACAAGTGTTGTTACAATTCCTGTTAGTCCTCCACCATTTTTATATACTTTGTAGGCAAATACTCCTGCTAATATTATAATTATTAATAAAAGTATAAGTACAATCTTTCCAAAAATTCTGCGTCCTTTTCTTTTTTGTTTCTTTTCCTTTGATTTTTTATTATTACTCATTTATTTATATCACTCCTAAAATTTTAGTCTGCATTTAGTATATCAAATATGAATTATAATATCAAGATTTTTAGTCTTTTATAATTCCGGTGCAAATCTTAGTTCTGCATACCATTCTTGTTTAAAGTCTTTATCATACTCCACGTTTCCAAATATTTCAGGCATTTCTTTTTGGAAATATTTTAAAAGTGGTATTAGAAGTTGTCTTATAGCAGGATGTGCATGATTTGAAGTTCTTAATTCTAATATGTGTTTCCATTCTCTTATATCTGCTGTCATTGTTACTTCTGCTGCTGTGCTATGTGGTAAAACTAGTCTGCACATATCTGTTGACGCATTTAGTTTCTTCATTTCTAAATAATGTTTTTCCATGTCTTCCATAGCTTTTTTCCATTCAGCATATACTTTTTCATCTTCAATATATGCTGGATTTATGCATTTTACCTCATTTCCATATTTGTCTTTATCATAACTGCAGTATCTTGTTGATTCTATTGAAAAGCTTCCGAATCTATGTCTTGTTAGGTCTTTGTAAACTCCTATGTCACAATACATTCTTATTGTAACTTTTTCGTGTTCTAATACTGATTCGTGTCCTCTATTTATGCAGTTTTTTAATAAATTTTTATAACTATCTTCTGTTATATTTCCTTCTGAACGATAACAAGTTCTGCAAGCTCTTTCTATTCTTTTCATTATTTTAATTCCATCTATTTTTTCTACTTCAATCCATGGTTCTACTATTTTCATACTTCTAATTACTCCTTACTAATATTTTATTTATCAATATTACAATATATATTCTAAAACAATTCAGCGAACGAAGCTATACGCCGCTTAAACATAAGGTTTAAGCGCGTCATGTGTCTTTATCTCTTTTAAAGCTGAGTGAAGCGTGCAAGCTGGAGCGAAGCGACCCGCGCAGTGAATTGTGGCAGAATATATATTGGAATTATATATCTTAAAATTATGAATAATTTTAACTCTTATATATAGAATTAAGCACAAAATTATTATTATACATTATTGAACCTATATTTGAGTTATATATTAATTCTAATAATCCTGTGTTTGATATTACTGGTGCAATCATTGATATAACTGCAAATATTGCATAGATTATTATTGCACCTTCTATTGCACCTAAAACTGCTCCACCAACTTTGTTTACTTGACTTAGTAATGGTATTTTGTCTATTATTTTTGCTACAACTTTAATTATTGCTAAAATAATTCTTACTATAATGAATATTGCTATAAATACAATGACTGTAATTATTCCACCTGCAAGTTCTTTTCCTATTGCATTAAAAGCTTCTTCTTTTGATGTGTTTACATTTTCTGTTATACCATTGATATAGTCTACTATTCCTTTTGGTAAATTTGAGTTTTCATCTACTTTAAAGTCTGTATCGCTTAATGGTATGTTTTGTGAAATTGTTTGAGATAAATTTTCATCAAAATTTGTGTTTTCAATAACTGCATTTGTTATTGGTCTGCATAGTATTATTGCAAGTATTAAAGCTACTACAATTGCTGCTATGTCTATAACGCAAGATATTAGACCTTTTTTTACTCCTATAAATATTGATGATACCATTATTATTATAATAATTAAATCCACCGCCATTTTATTTTCCTCCTTTTATTTTATAATTTTGTAATTGCATACATAAATTATAAACTAATTATTTCTACTCTATCTCTGTATATTATTCCTGCCACGCTGTCTCCCACAACAATGTTCTTATAATTTTGCCTTGATGTAAAATGTTTTAAAAGCCATGCACTATGGTTTAAAAACACTATTTCATTTCCCATATCTACAGCTAAAACATTTTCACTACAGTAAAGTCCACTAGGCATTTGCTCTAAAAGGTATGTGCTTTCACTAGAATTTTTTTCATTTATTACTTTTACCTCATATTCACTACTTAATATGCCTGATTGATTTTCTTGTATTTTGCTAATGTAGTCTCCCATTTTAATATCCAAAAATAAAGTTTTGTCATCTACATCTGTTATTTTTTGTGAATTCCCGTCTATTAATTTATATACAGAATTATCATATTGACATATTAATTCATTTCCATTGTACTCTATATTGATTATTAAGCTATTATTTTCTGGGTTATAAGTATATATAATGGCTTCTGAAGGTGTACTTTTAGCCTTTTCTACCGATATTGTTTTTACAGTTGATGATATAACAGTTCCAGATGTATTTGCTTCTGCAAAACTTAAATAATTGTTATTATCAGATATTGCTAAACCTGTTGCAACAGTAGATGATAAGTACGTTTTAAATTCTTCATCCCCTGTTAATCCATACATTACAATTACCGATTTATAGGTTGTTCCAGTTAAAACTACCCCTACTGCACCATTTTTGTTTACAGTTATATATGATACATTACCTTCCATGGTTTTTTGCCACCTAAGGCTGGTATTATATATTAAATAAACATTTTGGCTTCCTTTATCTGCTAAAAGCAAGTATCTTCCACATGACTCAAATATTGGATTATTTACTTGCACATTTATAGTTGTTTCTTCTTTACCAGAGGAATTGTATATTGTAAGCTCATTGTTCTGTAATACTACTATATGGTTATCATAAGCATATATACTTGCATTTTCATTTTCAATTGAAATTGTTGGCAAATTTTCATTTACTATATTTTTTCTAAATATGTATTCATCCATCCAATCTCGTACATCTTCATTTGCTATATACAAGGAAATAACTGTAATAACTGCAATTGCTACAATTATACCTATTATCAATACTATTTTTTTCTTCATTACCGTTCCTTTTTTATTTAATATTCTATAATAAAAAAGTTTCATTGTAAAGAAATTTTTATTTTTTTCTTTTCCTTACAATTGCCACTACTATTCCTGCAAGAATTATAACTACAGGAATTGCGAATATTATCCAAAGTACAATTCTATTTTCCTGTTCAGTTATAGCATTAAATGTTACTAGCCCTGTGTCTTTTCTTATTCTAATAGTATCTTCTCTATCTGAAAGATATGCTATTGTATTTAGTATAATATCTTTGTTTTGTCTTATTGAAATAGGTGTACCATAGCTTCCTGCAATTTGTACAATATAGTTTGTTGCAAATAACGCATTTGAATATGCAACAAGTGTTGATTCTGTATCTTCATCAATCTTTTTTGTTAATATTTCCGCAGTAACAAATGGACCTTCTTCATCACTATCTAATTTTTGTGATATATCTGAATTCATTTCTTCTCTGTAAAATGATGTATCTGTTGATTGTAAGAATGGGCTAGCTGTAACTCCTAATTTTTCCAACTCTTCATCTGATACTGTATTTATTTTTCCTGAGTCTAGTAATGCAATCATTCCATCTGTATATAAATCTTGCACTATTTGGTTATATGTCATTCGCGGAACAATTAAGTCCGGTGTTCCTGCAATCATATTGCTTGAACTTTGTTCACATACAACACCGCTAGAAAAACTTATTCCAAATTGAGATAATATTTTTGTTATATTTGGATATGTTGTGCTTTCTGTCCAATCTTTTATAAACATATATGGATTTTGCATCCAAACTATTTTTCCACCAGCATTTATGTAATTTTGTATTTTTTCTGTTTCTAGATCTGTAAAATCACTTGTTGGATTTGCGATTACTAGCACATCACATGTTTCTGGCATATCTGATGTAAGTAAATCTATGGAGTTTACATCATTTACGTCGTTTTCAATGTAAGTAGCAAGTGTTCCCATTGCTCCTGATGAGCTGTCTATGCTATATTCTCCATGCCCTGTTAAGAAATATATTTGTGGTTTTTGTGCTATTGTAACATCAAGTATAGCATTTGTTAATTTTTGTTCAGTAACATCCATGTATTGACCACTAGAACTATCATATGCATACATTTCACTTGAATCTATTATTTTATATCTTTCCGTTGCTTGAACCGCCACTAGCTGGCTACTTGTATTTACATTATACTGTGCTGCTAAATCCGGTCTTTCAGATGTATCTATTATTTGAATTGTTATTTTGTCATTTGCATCATGGTACTGTTTAGCAAGTGTTATTGCAGTAGATGCTTCATCATATCCAAAGAAATACATTGTTACATTTTGCTGTACACTTGCTATTTGTTCTTTTGATTCATCAGATAATGAATATAGCCTTTGTTCTGTAAAATCCCAAGGTGCAAAATCCAAATTCATAAACAATAGATTTACTAATATAAATATTGCTATTAGAATAGCTCCTAGTGCTGTTGTAAGTAAGCTATCTTTTATCCACTTTTTTTTGATTATTTCTATTAACCTTCTCATTTTGCACCTCCTATTTTACGCTTTTTCTTCTTTGTAATACCATTATTGTAAATACTACAAATAGCGCAGTAAATGATACTAATAATACTAAATTTTTAATTGATATTGTTCCTAAATAGAATGACTCAAAAAAGGCTTCCATTAATGAAAAATCTATAAAAATGCTACTAAAGCTTGGTAAGAACCACAATAAAACAAATACTGCTATGGTTATTACTGCTGATACAACTTGATTTTCAGTTAGGCTAGATGCAAACATACCAAATGATACATATGCGATTGACAAAAGTGCAAAGCCAAGTATTGCAATTAACGATTTACCTAGTTGTGGCTCTCCAAAATAGCTAAGTATTCCAAAGTAAATTAGTGTAAGTAATACTGAAACTAGGACCACTAAAGCTGCTGCTATAAATTTACCTAATACCACTTGTGTTATGCTTCTTGGTGATGTTAGTAATAATTGTTCCGTTCCATTTTTTCTTTCTTCTGAGAACATTCTCATTGTAATTAATGGCACTATAAATGTTAATATAGTTACTGCTGATCTAAACATATATGGAAAATCCGTACTTAAGTTTACAAATATATCTAAATAAAAGAATATACTACATGTTAACAAAAATACGCCAATATATATGTATCCAATTGGAGATAAAAAGTATGACTTAAATTCTTTTTTAACTATTGCCCACATTATTTTTTACCTCCTTTTTTA
>CAMMFK010000049.1 GCA_946496115.1 uncultured Clostridium sp. | reverse complement strand
GTAGCTATGTAGCTACTTTTTTCTATGCAAATTCTTTGACTTTTATTTAAAAATAATATAGAATATGAAATAGATTAAAAACATTCTTGAGTAGCTTAAGGAAGGCATCAAAAAATTTGAGACAATTTTAAAAATAGATTACTTAAAGTAAGGAGAAAGATATGCTTGCAAACAAATTAAAAAAAGGAGATACAATAGGAGTGGTATGTCCATCAGATAAAGTAAATAACGAAGACATACCAGAAATAAAAGAAGCCGAAAGACTTCTAAAAGAAAGAGGATATAATGTTGTATTTGGCAAAAACGTATATAAAAATACAACTGGATATGGAGCAACAGCCAAGGAAAAAGCAGAAGACATTAATGAAATGTATGCAAATAAAAACATAAATGCCATAATGTCTTTAAAAGGTGGATTCAATTCAAATAGCGTTTATGAATATTTAGATTTAAACACAATAAAATCAAATAACAAAATTATATGTGGTTATAGTGACTCAACATCATATATAAACTATATTCATGAAAAAACAGGGAATATAGGATTTATTGGACCAAACTTTAAATCATTAAATGCTCCAGATACAAACTACTATTTACTTGATGAAATGTTGAAAAGACTAGAAAACAATTATTATGATTTAGCAAGAGATGACTCAGAATTTAAAATGATAAAAGAAGGACAAGCAGTAGGTGAGCTAGTTGGTGGAAATTTATCTTTAACAACAGGTTTAATAGATGAAATAGATTTTAAAAACAAAATACTATTTTTAGAAGAATTTAGCTTTGAATCTCCATCAGCAATGGTAAGTAATTATTTATATAGACTTAGACAAAAAGGTATATTTAACAAAGTAAGTGGCATATGGCTTGGAAATTATGAGGGAGATGTAGCTATTGAAAAAATCTTAATGGATACAATAGAAGATATGAATCTAAACATTCCAATAATAAAATCAGATAATTTTGGACATATAGAAAGAAAAATTACAATACCTTTGGGAGTTAAAGCAGAAATAAAAGACGTAAAAATAAAGTTGGTAGAGGATTACTTAAAATAGAAGGAAGCAAGCAATGAAAGAAAATTGGGAAGAATTAGAGAACAGCATTAAAGGTTGTAAAAAATGTAAATTATGTATGCAAAGAACAAATATAGTATTTGGATGTGGAAATAAAAATGCAGACATTATGCTTATTGGAGAAGGTCCTGGGGCAGACGAAGATAAGCAAGGAATACCTTTTGTAGGAAAAGCTGGACAGCTCATGAATAAGGCATTTGAAGGGCTAGGAATAAATAGAGATGATTTATACATTGCAAATGTAGTAAAATGCAGACCACCACAAAACAGAGTGCCCGAAGCTGATGAGGCAGAAGCCTGCTTAGATTATTTAAGAAATCAAGTTGTATTAGTAAAACCAAAAATAATAGTTCTACTTGGTAGTACTGCACTTAAAAATATATTAGGAAAAGAATATGGAATTACATCTAGTAGAGGAAAGTGGATAGAGAAAAAAGGCATATTATATATGCCAACTTGGCATCCAGCAGCACTTCTTAGAGATGAAAACAAAAAAATTGAGTTTTGGAAAGACCTAAAATTAGTAATGAAAAAATATGATGAGATGAGAGGAGAAATAAATGGAAGCACTAAGTAAAGAAATGCAAGAAAAAGTAAATTATTGTTTAAATTGTAAAGTAAAACCTTGTAGCAATAAAGGTTGCCCTTTAAATAATGACATACCAACATTTATAAGATTAGTTAAAGAAGGAAATATTGATGAAGCATATTACACATTGCTAAAAACAAGTATCTTAGGAAGTGTGTGTGGAAGAATTTGCCCTCATTATAAACAATGTATGGGAAGCTGTGTACGTGGTATAAAAGGAGAAAGTGTGCAAATTGGAGATATAGAAGCATACATATCAGACTATGGCTTAGAGCATAATTTAATAAAGAATATAGAAAAAACTAATGAACTAGAAGGAAAAAATATAGCAGTTATTGGTGGTGGACCTGCAGGACTAACTGCAAGCTTTTTTCTAGCAAAAGCAGGAGCCAATGTAACAATATATGAAAAGCATAACAAATTAGGAGGCATACTAGAACATGGAATACCTGAATTTAGGCTAGATCCTAAAGTTTTGGAAAAAACTATAAATTCAATACTAAGCCTTGGCATTAATGTAAAATATAATGTAGAAGTTATGACAAATAACGACCAAAAAATAATAGATGAAAAAACAAATACCATAGCAGAAGAGCCTAAAGAACAAGAAAAGAATAAAATTTCAATAGAAAGCATAGCCTCAAAATATGATGCAACAATCTTAGCAATAGGTGCAAATCTCTCTAGTAAAATGAATATTCCCGGTGAACGCTTACAAGGAGTATATGATGGAAATGAATTATTACAAAATAAAAACTATCCAGATTTTAATGGAAAGATTGTTGCTGTGAGCGGTGGTGGAAATGTTGCAATGGATACTGCAAGAACAGTCGCAAGATTAGGTGCCAAAAAAGTATTTGTAATTTATAGAAGAGCAGAAGAGCAAATGCCAGCTGAGAGAAAAGAAATTGAAGATGCAAAAAACGAGGGAATAGAATTCTTATTCCAAAATAATATTGTAAAAATACTTGGAAATGGAAAAGTTGAAGAAATAGAATGCATAAAAACTAAGCTTGTACAAAAAGAAGGAGAAACAAGACTATCTCCTGTTAATATAGAAGGAAGCAATTATAGAATGAGAATGGATTATGTTATAATGGCAGTAGGTTCAAAGCCAGAAGAAAAAGACATTGCAGGATTTGAAAAGAACAAATGGGGATATGTAAATACAGATGAAGAAAAGAAAACCTCAATAAAAAATGTTTATGCTATAGGCGACATAGCTGGTAATAAGCAGACAGTTGCATGGGCTGCTAGAAGCGGAAGAGATGTAGCATATGAAATAATAGAAAAATTAAAATGATAAAGCTAATAAAATTCTAGGATATAATTAAAGCAAAAAGCAATAAATTGTCAAATCAATTTATTGCTTTTTTGAGGAAATTTTTTATTTATTATTTTGATGTTCATATTCATTAGTACTTCCTGCAAACCAATTCTTAATAGAATTAAAGAAAATACTAACTTTAGAACGATTAACAATAGCCAAAGACTTATTATTTATTAAAGCTTCATATCTAGCATCTAACTCATTCATCTTTTTGATATAAAAATCATTAAAGAAAGAATAATTTTCTACAGTACCTATTAAATTTTTGAAACTATATAAATATTTTCTATATTCTTCAATTCTTGTGATAGATAGTAAATTTTTAGTTTCTTTATCAAAAAATGATGTTATAATTAAATTTTGAGTATTTATAAATGTCTTTCTAATTTTTTCTTTATAATTATTAATTTTATCTGTACAAGCTTTAAATTTTTTGTAAGGTAAATCTTCTGTTTGGATTTTTTCATTAAGTTTAGCAATTTTCCCTTCAAAAGAAACTATTTTATCTAAACTTTGTTGAATTTCATATGCTTCATCTTCTCCACAAGCTGCAATAAATTTATCATAGAATAAATCATTTGCAAAAATTGTACTATCAAACATGGTTGCAAAATTTGATACATAACCAATTTGTTTTACTAAATTGCATACTAAAGGATAATATGAAGGACTATCTGTAGGAAGCGTAATATCATAATATTTTACAACATCAGACTTTTCACCATTTAAAAATGATGAAATTAGTTGAACAGAGCCTTCATTTAAAGCCTCACCATAAGACTTTCCACCTACATAGGTGCATAAGCCTAATTTTTTTAACTTACCTTTGCCATCCTTTACTTCTTGAAGATGGTGAATGCATTCATGAACAGCGAGCTTTTTTATCTTATCAAAAGTAAGACCTTTTCTAAAATAAATAGATGAATTTTTGTAATAGTAGCATGCGTCAGACTGACCTTGAGGCATTTCTGCAATATACATAGGAAGTCTTGAAATGCTCATAAATATAGTATTATATTTAAGCTTTAATTCAGGCATTTTAGAACATAATAATCTTGCAACATAAGTTGCTATTTCATTTATATTTAAAGTGCTTATTGGACAAATAACTTTAATGCCTTCTTTTTCTAATTCTTGACTAATAGTATCCATAAAATACTTCTCCTTAGTTTAATTAATTACATTATAGCACCAGATGAAGTAAATATAAATTACAAAAACATTAAGTTAATGTTACATTTTTGTAATATTTTACTTTTGGGACGGTCCATGACATAAAAAAATTTCCAAAAAAGCCTTGTCAAAAGGCTTTTTCTTTGATATAATAATATACGTTGAAAAATACACACACAAATGGAGTTTAAAATAGTGCCTAAAAGGTAATTTTAAATGATGAAGTTTGTGGAGGAACAAAACTAAAAGGAGGAATTAAAAATGGCAGTAGTTGCAATGAAACAATTACTAGAAGCAGGTGTGCATTTTGGACACCAAACAAGAAGATGGGACCCAAGAATGGCTGAATATATATTCCAAGCTAGAAATGGTATCCACATTATCGATTTACAAAAAACATCAAAAAAATTAGATGAGGCATATGCATTCATCAAAGAACAAGCAGAAGAAGGAAAAACAATTCTATTCGTAGGAACAAAGAAACAAGCACAAGAATGTGTTAAAGAAGCAGCTGAAAAAAGCGGAATGTTCTACGTAAATGAAAGATGGTTAGGAGGAACATTAACAAACTTCAAAACTATCAGAAAAAGAATTGAAAGATTAGCAGAATTAGAAAAAATGCAAGAAGATGGAACATTTGAAGTTCTACCTAAAAAAGAAGTTATCCTATTAAAGAAAGAAATGGATAAACTAGAAAAGAACTTAGGCGGAATTAAAGAAATGACACAAATTCCAGATGTTATATTCGTAGTAGACCCTAAAAAGGAACATATAGCTGTTCAAGAAGCTAGAAAATTAAATATTCCTTTAGTTGGATTAGTAGATACAAACTGTGACCCAAATGATGTTGACTACGTTATTCCAGGTAACGATGATGCAATCCGTGCTGTTAAATTAGTTACAGACGTATTAGCAAATGCTGTTATCGAAGGAAAACAAGGCGAAAGCTTAGAATCTGAAGAAGAGCAACCAGTAGAAGAAAGCGAAGAACCAAGCATGGAAGAAGTTGCTCAAAATGAAGAAACTTCAGAAGAATAAAAAAATATTAAATAGGGAAATTATTTTCCCTATTTAATGTATAAAAATATATGTTTATGACTTGTTTAAGCGTTTTAGATAATAGTGCATAAACATAAAAAGGGAGGAATTTATTATGATTACAGCAAGCCAAGTAAAAGAGTTAAGAGAAAAAACAGGTGCAGGCATGATGGACTGCAAAAAAGTTTTAACAGAAACAAATGGAGACGAAGAAAAAGCAATTGAATTACTACGTGAAAGAGGAATTATGAAAGCAGCTAAAAAATCTGACAGAATAGCAGCAGAAGGTTTAGTTGAAACATATATTTCAGAAGACGCAAAACTAGGAGCAATTGTTGAAGTTAACGCAGAAACAGACTTCGTTGCCAAAAATGCAGACTTCCAAGCTTTTGTAAAAGATGTAGTAAAACAAGTAGCACTTAACAATCCAGCAAATGTAGAAGAATTACTAGCTCAAAAATTCATCAATGATGAATCACTTACAGTTCAAGAAGAATTAACAAACAAAATAGCAACAATTGGTGAAAACATGTCAATAAGAAGATTTGAAAGATTTGAAACAGAAGGAACTGTTGCAAGCTACATTCACGGAGACGGAAAAATAGGTGTTCTATTAGATATAGAAAATGCTGATGAACAATTAGCAAAAGACATTTGCATGCATATAGCAGCAGCAAAACCTGAATTTTTATCAGAAGCAGATGTACCAGAAGAAAGAGTTAATAAAGAAAAAGAAATCTTAAAAGCTCAAGTTATAAATGAAGGCAGACCAGAAGCAGTTGCTGAAAAAATAGTAGCTGGAAGACTTGGAAAATTCTACGGAGAAATTTGTCTATTAGATCAAGAATTCGTAAAAGATCCAAACCAAAAAGTTAAAGATTTAGTAGCTTCTAAAAAAGCAAAAATCAATAAATTTGTTAGATTTGAAAAAGGCGAAGGAATTGAAAAGAAAGAAGAAAACTTTGCAGAAGAAGTTGCAAAACAATTAAAATAAAAAAGAATTTAAAAATATTTAAATGCAAAACTATATATTTTAGATGTACGTAAGACACTAAAATATATAGTTTTTTGCATTTATAAAATTTATTGCTAAAATGGCTTGACAAAATAAAAAAATAGGTATAACATATGAATAGATGTGCATATGATAATATAAAAGCTTTTGAAAAGTAAATTAACTATATTATTAAATTAAGCTAAGGTTAAAATAATTAAGCTTTTATAACCAAATTTATGCCTTGAGGAAGGAATGAAATTAAAAATGGAAGAAGATTTAGTTTGTGAAGATAAAGAGTTGCACAAAAATGAATTATATGAAGCAAAGAAAAAAGAAATCACACCGGAGATGAATAGAAGTTTAGCAGAAATGTTTAAAGTATTTGCAGATGAAACAAGATTAAGGATAATTTGTAGTCTATTAAATGAAGAGTTATGCGTATGCGATTTATGCGAATTATTAAACTTAAATCAATCAACAGTATCTCATCAATTACAAATTCTAAGAACGTCTAAACTTGTTAAATACAGAAAAGAAGGAAAACAGGTATATTACACATTAGAAGATGAACATATTGACGCAATACTTAGAATGGCAATTGCTCACATAAAAGAAAAAGAAAATGCAGGTAGATAAAAAGTATTAATTATAAAAATAAAAGTGCACGACTGACTTTTTGAGCAAGTTACAAAATTCAAAAATAGAGGAGATTTACTTTGAAAGAAATTACATTCGTAACTATGTGCGCCATGGAAAGGAATGAGATTTTTTATGAAAAAAGAAGAAAATAGCAAGTTTAAAATACTTATGTATGTCATAAGTTTAATATTATTTGCAGTAGGTTTCATACCTGCTTTAGAGGGCTATAGATTGATAATCTATTTATTGGCAGTAATCTTGTCAGGATACGATTTAATAATAGAGGGAATAAAGAATATATTTCACTTAAATTTTGAAGAAGATACACTTATGACAATTGCAATTATAGCAGCTTTTGTTATAGGAGAATATCCTGAAAGTGTTGCAATAGTATTGCTATTTAAGTTAGGAGAATTTATAGAAGATAAGGCAGTAGAAAAGGCTAACAAAAACATAAATAGCATAGCTTCTTTAAGAGTTCAGACAGCAAATTTAGTTAATGGAAAAGAAACTAAAACAGTAAATGTAGAAGAATTGAAAGTGGGAGATACAATCATTGTAAAACCCGGAGAAACAGTGCCAGTTGACTGTATAATTATAAAAGGAGAATCTGCATTAGATACATCCAAATTAACAGGAGAGAGCGAGCCTGTATATGTAAATGAAGAAAAGAATATTTTGTCAGGATCTATTAATCAAACAGGAACTTTAACTTGCAGAGTAAATAAAGAATATAAAGATTCTACAATATCTAAGATAGTAGACTTAGTATATGAGGCAACAAATAATAAGGGCAAAAAAGAAGAATATATAACAAAATTCTCAAGAATATATACACCAACAGTAATTGGCATAGCAATTTTATTAGCAGTTTTACCAACACTCTTTGGAGCAGATTTTGTTACTTGGCTATATAGAGCACTTGTATTTTTGGTGGCATCATGCCCATGTAGTATTGTAATTTCAATACCACTAGCATACTTTTCATGCATAGGTGCAATATCTAAAAAAGGCTTATTAATAAAAGGAACAAAACACATAGAAGATTTAGCAAAAGCACAAGTTTTAGCATTGGATAAAACAGGAACAATTACAACTGGAAAAATGAAAGTGCAAGAATTCAAGTTGATAAATAGTGATGGGATACTAAAGAATAAGCTAATAGACAATTCATATAACAAAGAAAAATTATTGCAATACGCATATAGCCTAGAGGTAAATTCAAACCATCCTATTTCAAATGCTATTGTAGAATATGCAAAAGAAAATAAAGCAGATAAATTAGAAGTAGAAAATCAAAAAGAAATTGCAGGTTGTGGAATTTATGGAAAAATAGAAGGAAAAGAAGTTGTAATTGGAAATAAAAAAATGCTTGATAAATATAAAATTACAGTGGACAGTGAAATAGAAAATCTAAAACAAAACTATGAGGATTCAAATGAAAACGTTAAACAAAAAAATGCAGTTCCAGAAAATGCAATTCTAATAGCAGTAGATAATAAATTGGTTGCATATATCACATTAAGCGAAAAAATAAGAGAAGGATTTAAAGAAACTTTAACTGAATTATATGCTTCAGGAATAAAAAAAGTTGTTATGCTTACAGGAGACAGCAAAACAAACGCTGAAAAGATTGCTAAAGAATGTGAAATACTAGATGTTAAAGATGACCAAAACAATAATAAACAGAAAGAAAGACAGAATTCAAGAAAATTCAAGTTAGAGTACAAAGCCAAATTAATGCCGGAAGGAAAAGTTGAAGAAATAAATAAATTAAAGAAATCTGGAAAAGTAATATTTATAGGCGATGGAATAAATGATAGTCCAGTTCTTGCAACATCAGACTTTGGCATAGCAATGGGAGAAGGAACAGATATAGCAAGTACAACAGCAGATAGTATACTAATATCTAATAATATATCAAGCTTGCCTCAAATAATAAAAATAGCACGAAAAACAATTAGAATAGTTAACGAAAACATTACTGTATCACTTTTGGCAAAATTAGTAGTATTAGCACTTGGAGTTGCAGGAATTGCACCAGTATGGCTTGCTGTTGCTGCAGATACAGGAATAACACTATTAACTGTAATAAATTCAATTAGAATATTTAAAAAATAATTTTCTTACCATAGTATACTAAAAAAGATAATAATAAGCCAATTTTGACTTGCGAAAATATTAAGTCAAATATATAATTAAGAAAAAGTTGAGGAATAAAAAGTAATGACAAAAATCGCTGAAAGCCTTGAGGCTGTATATATATATATATATCGTAAAATTTAACAAAATAATTTTATGTGAACGTAGCAAAGCTATGTGTTTTAGACGAACGTAAAAACTCGTTTAAAGTGCATAGCTTTTTTGTGTATTTTTTTAGCTGAGAGATAATCTGGGGGGCGGGAAAAAATTATATTTTTAAAAACGTTTCCAAAGGAAAATAAAAATCTTAAGAAAACAGAATGGAGAATAAAGCTTATGAAGAAAATAAATAAAAAACAAAAATTAATAATTTTTATTGCAATAATAATGGTATTAGTAATAATAGGAGTAATACTTGGTGCAAAAGTAATAAAAACTAATATAGCAAATGACAATTACAATACAGCAAACAGTAATTCAAGTAGTGGCAATTTATTACCAGAATATATTAAAGAGGGAATAACTTTAGGAGGAGTAACTGGAACATTAGTAGATTTAGATACATCAGATGCTACAGCAACGCCTGAAGATATTGCTTATGGAAAAACTGCATATGTGAAAGGAGAAAAAATCACAGGAACATATAGAACATTAAAAGATTTAGAAATAGGTGATTATGTAGCATATATACCAGATAGTGCAAGTAACTATTCGATATCTACTACAGTAAGTGGATATAGCAGTGAACAGACAATACCTCAAGAAAGCTTAAATTGGAGAGTACTAAACATAAATAATGACGGGACAGTAGACTTGATAAGTGCTACACCAACAACTACAAGCCTATACCTTAAAGGCGCAACTGGTTATAATAATGGTGTATATTTACTGAATGATATAGTGGCAAAACAATATAGTAATAGTAGATTAGGAGTAACTGCAAGGAACTTAGCAATAGAGGATATAGAGGAAGGAATGACATCTGATGGATTAAATTATATTTATAGCTATAATAGTGGATATAAAAAATTGGGAGAAACTGCAACATATACAAATGAAGTTTTCAGACGTTATCCAAATTTATATGCTTTTGAGAATGGATCAGGAATAGATTCTGGAAATATAAAAGTAGACGGAATAAATCCAAGTGATAGTTACTATAATAGTCCGATTTCAGGAACATATTCTCAAGCAAAATCTTCATTAACAGTAACACAAACATATTTTTATAAGTCTATGAGCAGTAGATATTACAAAAATAGCACTTTTTTTGATTTAGTACATTCCGGAAACGGATATTGGTTAGCAACGCGCTATGTTGATGCTTTGTCTGAATATGCAATTTTCGGGATTCGAGTTGTATATAAAACTGACTTGAGTGGAAACTATTTGTTGAATTCATATGGAACTCAATTTGACTTCTACTATGATCCATTAAGACCTATAGTTTCTCTTAAAGGTAATATTCGTTTAGGGAGTGGTGATGGAAAGAGTCCAGAAACTGCATTCGAACTTGTAGATTAGTAAAATAGACAATTTTTACATAAAATCAAAACTTTTTACTGTATTACATAACACACAAATTTTACGATAGCATAAATTTTTTGTAGGATTTTCATTCATTGAATTTCAAAAATTTC
>CAMMFK010000048.1 GCA_946496115.1 uncultured Clostridium sp. | reverse complement strand
TTATTATTGTGAGTCTGTGTTCTAAAATCTCACTCACGCATTTTGTATAAATAGACTGTCTATACGAATACGAGCAAACTTTATAGCATCGGCTTGCCAAACCAAGAACTTTTATAGAGGTTCTGCATATCTCTTGCAAGGTAATAAACAAATGACTACAAAAAGTATAGGCATAAAATTTTTCGTACAAAATAAGTAGTTACATATATTTTTTCTTTTAGGATAGATAACAAACACACACCACATGGATTAGATGTATATCCTCAAGCTGCTGCTGGTTTCCCTTTTGACGCTAATTGCTTAGCTTGTAAGGGTGACCCTATTGCAAACTTACAAGAGGACCTTAGTGCAGAACAAAAGGCTCGCGCTACTTATGAAAAATTAATTAATTTATGCAAAGATAATGCTGATGTTGTAGATGCATTGCGCTTTTTAAGAGAAAGAGAAATAGTTCACTTCCAAAGATTTGGTGAAGCTCTACGTGGAGTGCAAGATAAACTTACAGAAAGAAGATGCTTTACAATGGGAAATTGCAATATGAACAACAACGATAATGATTGTAAATGCTAAACTTTATACTGTTTTGTAAATATTAAATTTGATTTTTTCATTAAAATGTGGTATAATATATATGTGTGGTTGTTAAGCTCAAAAGCACACCATACATATATATTTTATTTTTGAAAGGAATTTAATAAGATGAATTTCGAAGAAAAATTTAATAAAGATTTAGCTAATATTAAAAACGATTTGGCAATTGAAAATATTTATATAAATGATGATGATATTTCTATGTTAAGAAAATATTCTAACAATGAAATGTCTTTAGGCGATGCTATTACAAGCATAATAAAAGCAGAATTAAATTAATTTTCTGCTTTTATTTCTTTTATACTTCAATAAATTTGCGTTTGTGAAATGCAAATAATTTTATTTAAATAAAATTATTACAAAAGAAAGGTTGGTCTTTTACTTATGGCAGAACTATATGAAGCAGTTAATTCAATATATTGTTATCCAAATAGCAATACTTTAGTAAATAAATTAGATATTCATGATAATAAAAAATTAGCAACAGTTGAGAAAAAGTTGGTTCTTCTAAAACTTTATACTCTTATGCAAAATAAGAATATAGCTAATTTTGATATTCATCATTTTTTATCAATACATAAATTTTTATTTTATGATATATACCCTTTTGCTGGTAAAATAAGGTCTGAGGATATTGCAAAAGATTCGTTTCGCTTTGCAAAATGGGAATACATTGAAGAACAATTAAGATTTTTATTTGATAAACTTTCAAAAGATAATTTCAAAAATTTGTCTAAAGATGAGATGGCTAAAAAGCTTGCATATTATATGTCTGAACTAAATGTTTTACATCCTTTTAGAGAAGGTAATGGTAGAACTATTAGAGAGTTTATTAGAGAGCTTGCATATGTAAATGGCTATTCATTTGATGTTAAAAATGTTAGCCCTAAAGAGATGCTTAATGCAAGTATTGAATCTATTGTAAATGCTACTCATTTAGAAGATGTTATTAGTAGATGTTTGACTAAGTTGTAATTTTCATATACAAAAAGCAATCAAGATTATTTCTCTTGATTGCTTTTTTCTGTATATTACTTATTTTTTTTATGGCATCTCTTTTTGTAATTCTTCCCCATTTTTTCTTTTATAAAATTATGAAAATCACTTTCTGTTCCTTTTACAAAAGAATCCTTACTCATGGCAAATCCACTATTCTTTGTTAATAATATATAATAAAAGTTTTTTGCTTCATAAATTGAATCTAGTCAATTATACTTTTTCTCTGTTTTACCTTCTTTATTTATTATTACTACATTTTCATTGCTAAAATAATACTGATTTATGTATGTTGATATGTCATCATTATAAATTTTTTTACTTTCTTTTTTATCAAACTTTTGATATTTAAGGCTATATACACATAAGTATATACCAAGTCCTATAATACATGCATTTATTATTATATTGCAAATAATTCCAAAGAAATAATCCTCTCCTTGTAGTAAAAAGTTAATCCCTATTATTACTAATATAATTCCACAAAATATAAGAGAATAAAAATCTGCTCTTTTTATTTTTCTTTTATAAAATTTATAAAAGTCGTTTATTATTTTTTCATTTAATTGTGTTTTATTTATATATAGAGCATTTTCTTCTATATCTTTAATTATTCTGTCTTCATCTAGTTTAACTTTTCCATTTTCTTTTATTGCTCTTAGCCTATCAGCTTTTGTAATTCTACTTCTAGTTTTCGTCTTTTCTTTCTCCATATAATTCCTCTTCCAATTATATTTTCATAATTCCACCAATTACTTGACTTTCTTTTTCTAATGGTAACATTTTGTTTCCACCAGCAATTACTATTTTATCGCCCTTTTCTAAAATTCCTCTATTTTCAAATTCAAGTATTCCCTTTTCTACAGTACTATCTATATCTTGTTGTGCTTCAATATAAATTGGAGTTGTATTAGCTGATAAAGCTAATTTGTGATATGTTTTTAAATTATCTGTGATTGCTAAAACTGGACAAGCTGGCTTTAATCCTGCTAAGATGTTTGCTGTATCCCCTGTATGTGTATAAGCAACAATTGCATCTGCTTCAATATCTTTTGCTGTTACACATGCTGAGTAAGCTGTATTAGCTTTAAGATCGTTTTTGTCTACTAAGCAACCTTTATTATTAAATCTTTTCCAATAGTTAATGTTTCCTTCAATAGCTCTTGAAATTTTGTTCATTGCTCCAACACATTCAACTGGATATTTACCCATTGCACATTCTCCAGAAAGCATTATGCATCCTGTTAAATCATATACAGCATTTGCAACGTCTGAAACTTCTGCTCTTGTTGGTCTTGGATTTGAAGTCATTGATTCTAACATTTGTGTTGCTGTGATAACTGGTTTTCCAACTTCATTACATCTTTTTATAATATGTTTTTGAACAATTGGAACTTGTTCCATTGGTATTTCTACACCCATATCTCCACGAGCTACCATTATACCATCAGATAAAGCTAATATTTCTTCGAAGTTGTCTATACCTTCTTGGCTCTCTATTTTAGATATAATTCCAACTTCTTGTCCACCATTGTCATTTAGTAATTTTCTAATTTGTTTAACATCATCTGCTCTTCTTACAAATGAAGCAAATATATAGTCAAATCCTGCTTTTACGCCTTTTGTAATATCGTCAATATCTTTTTCGCCTAATGCTGGTAATTCAACTATTGCATCTGGTATGTTCATTGTTTTTCTTGAACCTAATCTACCAGTATTTTGTGCTATACAAACAATATCTTGTCCTTTTACTTCTTTTACTTTGAATTCTATTGCACCATCATCAACTAATATTGTTGAACCTGGTTTAACATCTTTATATAAGTTTTTGTAGCTTATTGTTGTTTTTGTATTGTTTCCAATTATATCATCATGAACAAAAGTAAATTCTTGACCTTCTGTTATTGTAACTTTTTCATCTCCTGATTCTAGTTTGCCTGTTCTTATTTCTGGTCCTTTTGTATCAAGAGCTAATGCTATAGGCAAGTTAAGCTTTTCTCTACATCTTTTAATTGTTGCAATTTTTTCTGCATTTTCTTCGTATCCACCATGTGAAAAGTTAATTCTGCATACGTTTAACCCTGCATTCATAAGTTTTGTAAGCATTTCTTCGCTTTCACTTGCTGGTCCTATTGTACCAATAATTTTTGTTTTTCTAATTACTTCTTTCATTTTATTACTTCCTTTCATAAATTTAGATAATATTTACTTAAAAAATAAAAGCATTGAAGCTAAGAAATTAACATTATCTATACTTCTCCCGTTTTTAAGCAGTATTTATTATAACATTATTTTTACCCAAGTTCAACCATTTTATTACATTTTTTAGGGATTTTTTCAGTTGAGGACGGTCCTTTTTAAAAAAAATATCAATATAAAATAAAAATCTCAATATACATTCTCTCTCATTTCGCCGCGCGGGTCGCTATTCGCTTAAGGCAAAGCACGTTACGCTCCGCTCCTGCGTCGCCTACGCTCACTTGAAATGTTCGAGAACATATATTGAGATTTTTCAATAACTTGCTTTCTTTCAAAAAAGGACCGTCCCAAACTGAAAAATATAAACTGAAAAAAGGGCAGTGCCCTTTTACTCAGTTATCCATTTTATCAATCCCAAATTCATTGGATTCAATATCATTTTATTTCTTGGAATAACTCTAAATGTGTATCCATAATCCCCGCCTGATTTTAACTCTATTTTAGTATTAAATTTATATTCTAAATTTGTTTCATCTTCTTCTACCAATTTCATTGGCAAAATGCTTATATCATCTACCACACCGTCTTCAGTTATTTTTCCGTAATAAACTTGTGCTTCAATGTTGTCTATTTTTATAAGTTCATTTGGTAATTTAACATAGCAATTCACCTCAATTTTATTACCAGCATCTACGGTTATATCATCATAATTGTTTTTATCTTGCCTTATTTTTATGTCATTCCAATTTGCATATAACTTTTCTTTCCATTCATTGTACCTTGTAACTTTCGATAAATCTGTATAGTTGCTATTGTGTAAATTGCATAATGGAATATATAGTTTAGAAGTATAATCATCAAGCATTCTAGATGTGCTAAACTTACCAGCATTTGACTCTATTGTGTTTTTCATTATTCTAATCCATGTATTTGAATAGCCTTTTTCATTTTTATCATAATACATTGGGATGATTCTATTTTCTAATGTATCATACATACTTCTGCTATCTGCATCATCTTGTGCTTCATAGCTTTGATATTTTGCATTTGTACCAATTGTCCAACCATTTTTTTGGTTATATCCTTCAGCCCACCAACCATCAAGTACACTAAAGTTTATAACACCATTTATTGCAGCTTTTTGTCCACTAGTTCCAGATGCTTCTAATGGTCTTCTTGGATTATTAAGCCATACATCAACACCAGAAATTAAATATCTTGACATACCTATATTGTAATTTTCTAATATAAATACTTTTCCTTTAAATTGTGGTTTTAAAGATATGTCATGTATAAATTTAATTAAGTCTTGTCCCTCTTTATCTCTTGGATGTGCTTTACCAGCAAATATTATTTGTACTGGCATATTTTTTTCATTAAATATTTGAGTTATTCTTTCTAAATCTCTAAATATTAATGTTGCTCTTTTGTATGTTGCAAATCTTCTTGCAAATCCAATTGTAAGTATGTTAGGGTCAAGTTTTCCTACCATTTGCTCTATATCATCATATGAGTAATTATATCTTCTAAGTCTTTCTATTGTAGAATTTTTAACTATTTTTAATAATTTTTCTTTTCTTGATTGATGTACTCTCCATAATTCTTCATCTGGAATTTTCTCAATATTTTTCCAAACATTATCGTCTTGAATATTATCTTGCCAATATGGCTCTAAATATTTATTGTATAGATCTTTTATAGTTGGAGCAAGCCATGAACAAGTATGTACACCATTTGTTACATATTCAATTGGAGATTCGTTTGATGGAATATCTGGCCATATTTTTGAGAATAGTTCTCTTGATACTGCTCCGTGTAATTTACTTACACCATTTTTCTTTCCGGCAATTTTAAGTGCTAATATTCCCATATCAAAGCCTGATTGGTTAATATCTGCGTTTGGTTCCATTCCTAGTTTAAAGAATTCTTCTTTTGTTAATCCTAATCTATCCCAAAAGCCATTGAAATATTTTTCAACTAAACTTAATGGAAATATGTCATTTCCTGCTGGTACTGGTGTATGTGTTGTAAATACTGTCATTGAAGATACTATGTCTTTTGCTATATCAAATGATACTTCTTTGTATTTCATCATATTTTTAATAAGTTCAATTGTTAAAAATGATGAATGTCCTTCGTTCATATGGTATACAATAGGTTTTAATCCTAAAGTGTATAAAAGGTTTACTCCGCCCATGCCTAGAACTATTTCTTGCATTATTCTCATTTCTTGGTCACCGCCATATAGAGTTGAAGTAACGGTTCTATATTCTGGTATATTTTCATCTATGTCTGAGTCTAGCAAATACAAAGTATTACGTCCAACTTTCATTTGCCAAGCTTTTAAATATATTTTCTTTTTTGGAAATTTTATATAAATTAATAAATCTTTTCCTTCATGGTCTTTGACTGCTGTTAAAGGTAAAAGTGAAATATCTATTGCATGATATTCTGTTTCTTGCCCTCCATATCCATTTATTTTTTGATGGAAATATCCACTTTTGTATAACAATCCTACTCCTACTAATGGAATTCCCATATCACTACTAGATTTCATGTGGTCACCTGAAAGAATACCAAGACCTCCTGAATAAATTGGAATTGTTTCATCTAATCCATATTCAGCAGAAAAATAAGCTATTAAATCATTTGTGTTGTTTGGAAATCTCTTTTTAAACCATGTATCTTTACTTCCCATATAATCATCAAAATCTTTAACAACTTTGTCATATTCTTTTAAAAATTCTGCATTTTTTGCAGCTTCTTCTAATTTTTCTTGCGATACCATTTTTAAGAATTTAACAGGATTTTTTTCAACTTGTTCCCATAAATCTATATCTAATATTTTAAATAATTTTAATAATTCTGTGTTCCATGACCACCACAAATTATATGATATGTCATATAATTTTGCTATTCTCTTTGGTAGTTGAGGCCTTACTGTAATTTTATTAAATACAAAAGCCATTTTCTTTTCCTCCTTGGTAATTTTTTCGTTTTTTGAGGTATACTAATAATGTATAAAAACTAGCTCTCAAAACGAATTTTTTGCTCTTTAGTTTTTGTCTAGCTATATTATCTTATAACTAAAATCATTTGTCAAATGATTTATGAAAAAACTATAAAATTTTTGTTTCTCCTTTTATATTGTTTTGCACAAAGTAGATTTATCTTCTGTTGTAAGTCTTAAATGCTCATATAACATTCTACGTATTTCTTCTTTTGGATAAATATAAAATTGTAAATTGTTTACTAATAATCTGCTGCTAATGATTTTAAAAAGTGTGGATTTTAATTTCCACACCCACAGCAACCAAAGTTTGTAAATAATAATAAAAATACTACTAAGAAAAGTAATATTTCCGAATTACTCCCCCCACATCTAAAAAGTCCATTATTGTTGTAACAACAACTATTTAGTCCATCATTCATATAATCCTCACTTTCTAAGTAATTATATCCTTTGCTGATTTAAAAGCTTAAATTTCGCCTAAGATATATTCGCTTAATATTTTTTATATCATATAGTATGCTTTTTGATAAAAATATGTTACAATATTTGTGGTAAAAAGAAAGGAATTTAATTATGGTAGAACTTTTATCTCCAGTAGGAGATTTTGAATGTTTACAAGCGGCAGTACAAAATGGTGCAGATAGTGTTTATTTAGGAGGTAGCGCATTTAATGCAAGAGCTTCTGCTTCTAATTTTGATAATGATAATTTAAAAAAAGCAATTAGGTATGCTAAGCTTAGAAATATAAAAATAAATTTTGCGCTTAATACTTTAGTCAAGGATGATGAATTTAACGATGCTATAAAGCTTGCTGAATATGTTTACTCATTAGGTGCAGATGCCATTATTGTTCAAGACTTAGGGTTGGCAAAATACATAATTAATAATATGCCTAAAATGAACGTTCACGGTAGTACTCAAATGACAATACATAATTTACAAGGTGTGCTTGCTCTTGAAAAACTTGGTTTTAAAAGAGTAGTGCTTTCTAGAGAATTAAGTTTGTCTGAAATAGAATATATATGTAATAACTCAAATATAGAAATAGAAGTTTTTACACATGGTGCTCTTTGTATTTCTTATTCAGGTCAATGCCTATTTTCAAGTACAATTGGAGCCAGGTCTGGTAATAGAGGCAGATGTGCTCAACCTTGCAGGCTTCCATATGAATTAATTGATGAAGAAAATAACTCATTAGACAAAGGCTATTTGCTAAGTCCAAGAGATTTGTGTTCTTTAGAATATATTCCTGATTTGATTAAAGCTGGGGTTACTTCTTTTAAAATAGAAGGCAGAATGAAAACACCTGAATATGTTGCCGTTGTTACAAGTATTTATAGAAAATATATTGATTTAGCTTTAAGTGATAAAGATTACAAAGTAGATAAAGAAGATATTAAAAGATTAATGCAAGTATTTAACAGAGGTGGTTTTTCTACTGGCAATTTAAATGATGAAGAAAATCTTAATTATGTATACAAAGAAAAGCCTAATAATATGGGATTATATGTTGGCAACGTTTCTTCATTTAACAAAAATAAAGGTCTTATTACCTTTAAAACCTCTGAAACTTTAAGTATTGGAGATAGTATTTCACTAGAGAAAGAGTCTCATAAATACACTGTAACAGAACTTATGAAAAACAAGCAAAACATTGAAAAAGCTAATATTGGTGATTTAATTACTATTGGTCGAATGAAGGGCAATATTTCGCTTGGTGATAAAATATATAAATTAAGTAGTAAATCTTTAAGTAAGTCTATTTCTGAATATTACAAGTCTGAGCATAAAAAGGCTCCTCTATCTTGTGCAATTACTATTAAAAAAGGTCACCCTTTAACTTTAAAGGTAAAATCTTTAGATGATGGCATTTATTCTTCTATGGAAGTTATTAAAGAGATTGATGTAACTCCTATTGATGCAATTAGTAATCCTATTTCTAAGGAAAGAATTATTGAACAGCTTTCAAAAACGACAGACACCCCTTTTGAGTTTACGAAAATAGAGGTAGATTTAGATGATAATACATACTTGCCTAAAATTTCGGCAATAAATAGTTTAAGAAGGGATTGTTTACAGGAATTAGAAAATTTAGCAATAAAAAAATTCGAAAGAATTTCACCTAATTGTCAAAACACCACTAACTTAAATATGGCAAATTCTGAAAATATGGATAAAACTTCTTCAAACATTCAAAACTCGCTACCTAATGAGCAAAATGTGCCATCTGCTAATCCACAAATGCCTAGTATTAGTTTATTACTAAATGACTTAAACCCATCATATGACTATACTGAGCTTTTAGATGTAGACAGAATTTATATACCTCTAAAATTCTTTAATAAGAAGGAAATGACTGAATTAATAAAAAAACTATCTAGCAAATCTGAGCTATATGTTTATATGCCTACTATTGTAAAAGACAATTATAGAAACATTATTTATAATAGTTTAGATAAATTCATTAAAGAATTTAATATAAAAGGAATTATTGCTTCTAATTTAGCAAGTATAAATTCTTTAAAAAAATATATGGGCAAACTTAATCTAATTGGAAATTACACATTAAATGTATTTAATAGTCGTTCAATAATTGAACTAGCCAAATTAAATATTAACATGGTAACTTTGTCGCCAGAATTAGATGAAATATCTTTAAAGAATTTATGCAGTACCTCTCCTATTCCTACTGAAATTATGGTATATGGCAAACTTCCTGTAATGAATATGGGATATTGTTTACTTGGTAGTTCAAATAAATGTTTTCCAAAATGCAAAATGAGATGTAAAACATCCTCAAAATATTATATTAAAGATAGGCTTGGATATAAATTTAGAATTGTTCCAGATAATATACAAACTGTGACAACAATTTATAATAGTAAAACCACGTCAATTCCATATGAAAATATAGATCCTACTTCCGTTAGAATTAGTATTTTAGATGAAAATATAAATGAGATAAATGAATCTATAAAAATTGTAAAAGAAGGAAAAACATTCTCTTCAAAAGATTATACCTATGGAAATTTATATAAAAATGTGTAAATTTTACGATGGGGACGGTCCCCATCGTAAAATTATTCATTTAACAATTTTGCACTTAATATTGATGTTACTTTTCTTCCTATAAAAGGAATTTTTGTATATTTTTTTCTTATTCCTTCTATTCCTTGTATTAATACATTTGTGATATTTTCTTCATTTTGTAATTTCTTATTTTTTACTTTTTCATTTTTTTCTACTGCCTCTAGTTTAAGATTTATATCACATAAATGTATTATTAAATTAGCAACCTGCTCATAATTGCCATTACATACGTTTTCTGTTTGTCTTATTAAATATATTACAAATTGAAAATCAGTTTCCTCTAGTTGGAAGATTTTAAGTTTTTCTTCTACATTTTTAGTCCATCTACTGACTTCAATTATGTGATTCATTCTTTTATCATAGGCTAACTTTTTTATTTTTTTAAATACCTCTTCATCACTTTCGTTACTTTGCTTTGATATGTTATTAACTTCATAGTCTGATTGAAATCTTATTATTTGCTGTTGTATCTTTTTTACATATCCACTAACAAAATAAACTTTTGATAATTCTTGCATTTTTCTTTGTATTTCTTCTATTTGCGTATTTTTTATTGCTAATTCTCTATCTATATTTTGTGTTTCTGATTCTTGCTTTTTAACTCTTAATTGTAATGCTTCAATACTTTCATCTTTTTCAAATTTTTGAATTAGTTTTTTAAAACTATCTAAGCAATTATTAGTTATACTGTCAAAATCGTTTTGTAAGTATTGAGTGTTTTTTATTATTTTATAATTAATAATAAATCTACTGAGTGCCTTTTCCATATCTGTTCTATAAGTTTTTGAAATTTGATTTATTAAGTTCAAAAGATTTTCAAAATCTATTACCCTTTGCTCTTCTATATTAAATTGCTGAACCGGCTGTACTTGATCAAATTTTTGATCAAGTATTTTATTTTGATCTTTCTTAGGAGAATTTTCTATTTTTAGATCCTCATTTTTCGGCTCTTCATGTTGTGATTCCGTTACTTCTAATGTTTTTGGAAGCCCAGGCTTTCCTACATTTGCTATCTGATTATTTTTACTTATAGGTATTAATAAACTTTCATTTATTTCATTGATATTTGCTTCTTCTTTTGTTTTAATTGTCTTTTCTTCTATTTCTTTATTTTCTTCATTAACTAAGGTTATCTCATCATTCTTTACTTCTGGTTCTTCATAATTAGTTTTATTTTCGCCATTTTCTATTAAATAAGAGAAACTTATTATTTTATTTATATCAAAATGCACATCTGTTATTCTATTTATCTCAAGTTTTAATAATAACCAATTATCTTTTTGTGATGGAACCTTCTCTAATTTATTTTTTATTATTTTTTCTAATTCAGTTTTAACTCTAATAGTTTCCTTCCAAATCTCATTTGTCAACTTTACTTTTTCTCTTTCAAATTGGTCAATTTTTAACTTTAGATTAGATACTATATCTTTCTCTTGATAAAATTGAAAATTACGACTCCTTGCATTATACATCTCAACAGAAGTTTCAACTATCATATAGTCCAAACTTCTTATCTTTTTATCATATTCTATTTTGTCTTCTTTAAATTTTTCTAAATTCAATTTATCCATATCTACCTTCATTTGTTTTTTATTAACATTATGTAATTATTGTTAATCTTTTTATATCTTTTGTTTATCTGTATATTTCTACATTTTTATTATTACATATTTTAATCTTATTATATAATAATATACATAGTTTTTCAACAAGTTTTATATTACATATTTGTTACAAAAAAAGAAACAATAGATGTTCTAATGTTTCTTTTTTATAAAAATATAATATTTTTTAATTATGCCTTTGCTGCTTTTGCTTTAGAAGTTTTAGCTTCTTTAGCTGGTTTTTCTTTCTTTTCTATTTTAGCATCTTTTACTTGTGCTT